>JANWYE010000142.1 GCA_025057175.1 Chloroflexus sp.
ATGCTGTGCATTTGCATAGGTATAGATCGCGTAGTGTGATTATCGTGTGAATGGTGAATACTTTTTTGCTATAATGAATGACGATTATGGCGAGGGTTGTATGCGCTTGCGGTAGCTTTAACTGCTCAAAACGCGCAAGGAGTTGCTTATGCAACGTCGGATGATTAGTTATAGCATGATGGTTTGTGGCGTACTTGCGATGGTCATTGGTTTTGCCTTGTTGCCACTGCCGGCCTCATCAACCGCCGCGCCAGCGCTGCAACCGTCGCCGCGCCCGACGATTCCACCGGTGACTATTCTGCCGGCAAGCTCGCCAACTCCCGTTCCGATGGGTCGCGTCACCGGCACGATCATTGATTTGCGCACGCACGCGCCAACCGCGAATATTGCGGTCAAGATCGGCGATGCCGTGGTTTACAGCGATGCTAATGGCAATTATGACCGGTGGGTCGAGTCGGGCTTCTACACCCTTGAGCTGCAATTGAGTAGTGATCAAGGATCACCAGCCCAACCGCCTCTCACCATCGCAGTTGGCCCCGGTGATACAGTGATTGCTCACCTGTTCTTCACCAGCACTGCACCTTCCGAGCCGGCATTCACGGTTGAAGCGCCGACCGCAGTACCAACATTGGAACCAACGGCTGTTCCAACTACTGCGCCGGTGGCGGTGGCGCCCGAATTGCCTGCAGTGATTCCCCCCAAGCTGCCATATACCGGCGTTGCAGCCGGCGATAAGGCTGCGCCCGCCGCTGCTATTGGCCAACAACCGGCCCAATTGCCACGCACGGCAACCACCAGCCCCTTTAACGCTCAATTCTGGTTTGTGGTCGGCTTCCTCTTGTTAGCCGGCGGCCTTGGGCTTCAGTTCTGGCCCTCACCACGGCGGGCAGCCCCAATACCGGCAGATGAGCGACTGCTGGCAGAATTGCTTAGTTTGCCGCCACGCAAGGGCGATGAAGAATTGTTGCGCTCGTTGTTGGAGGGAAAAGAGAAGGGTTAGGATAGGGTAGTGCGAGTGCGGCAGTTAAACTGCCGCACTCCATATAAGCCAACCGGCTATTAGGGCACAATCACCGCCCGTCCGGCAATCCGCCGGTGCTTGAAATCGTCGATGGCTTGGTTGATCTGATCCAGCCGATATTGCTGGCCATGCAGTTTGACTCGCCCCTCGGCATTTAACTCCATTAGCTCAACCAGCTCGACGTAGTTGCCGACAAGGCTGCCTTCGATGGCGATTTCGGTGATGATCATGTGGACGGTAGGCACATGGATGGCGCCGCCGTAGCCAACCACGTAATGGGTGCCGCCTTGGCGCAGCATTTGCCATGAGACCTGCTCGGCGCCCAATTCGCCCACGAAGTCGATCACGACATGCGCCCCGCCGTGGGTCAGCTCCTTCACCTCTTGCACAATCGTGTCGCCGCCATCGAGCACGTAATGCGCTCCGAGATCGCGGGCCAGTTTGCGGGCCGCCTCCGACCGGTCAACCGCAATAATGCGCGCGCCGCACAGCTCGCGCACTGATTGCAACGCGATATGGCCGAGGCCGCCAACGCCAAGGATAACGCAGTATTGGCCGGGAGTAAGCTTGCGGGCCGCTTTCTTGGCTACCCGATAGGCGGTGATGCCGGCATCGGCCAGCGGCGCGACATCAACCGGCGCGACGTTGGGGTTGAGCTTGATCAGCGCCCGTTCGTTGGTCAACATGTACTCGGCAAAGCCCCCATCACAGTTGAGACCGGGAAAACTGCCATGCTCGCAGTACATGTCTTCGCCGCGCCGGCAACCGAGACATACCCCACACGAGCGTAACGGGTGGCAGATCACCGGATCGCCGACTTTGACCGAGGTGACGCCGGGGCCAACCTCTTCCACCCAACCCGCATTTTCGTGGCCGAGAATGTAGGGTAACAGCGTGCGTTGCGGGTCTTGGATGTCTTTCCAGACGCCTTCGATGATATGCAGATCGGTGCGGCAAAGCCCCGCCGCGCCAATGCGCACGATCACCTCGCCGGGCTTGGTGATCTTGGGCAGCGGCACATCTTCGAGTTGCAGTTGGACGTTGAGATGCTCATCGTACTCGTGCAGACGGGCAGCGCGCATAGGTTTGTCCTCTCTATCCAATCATAAGGCGGTCGCCAACACTGGAATGGTCATGTTGCCGTTCGGGGTAGAACTGGGTGCGCAGCAAACCTTCGCACAGGCTGGTGTTGAAGGCGATGTTGAGCCGGGCCGAGCGTGAGTAGCGCAGATACGCCGCCAACTCAGCCTCGGCGATTGGTTGTCCCTCAACCGTGGTGAAGAGGGGCGCCTCTGCTGTTATATCAAGCTGTAAGCGCCGGCGCTTGTGCAGATAGCGCAACAGATCACCGGCTGCAAGCGGCACCCAGTGTGGTGGCATCGTGTGAAGGAGGAGATCCTCGCCTTGCACCATCACATCGCCAACCCGCAGCGCCAAAATAGCGGCATCGGCCAAACCGGCTTGGCGCATGCGGCGGATCAATACATCCTGCCGGGCAAGAAAGCCTTTGACCGTGAAGGTATGGCGCAAGGCTTCCAGATCGGCGTTGCGGTCAACATCAGCCGGGAAGGTTTCAGCGAAGCTGCGCCCGGCATTCACGCCATGGTTAATCTCGTCTTCAAGGCAGTTGTTGCGAACGATCACCGTCACCTGCGTTACCCCCGGCACCCGCCCAACTTCGCTGCGAATGTCTTGCGACATCATAAAGACGAAGTTGGGCGCGCACCAGAAGGTGGGCACGGTGTAGGTGACGGTAACGTGCCCATCAGCGATCTGCACCTCATTGACGAAGCCCAGTTCGGTGATTGGCGTGTCGAGTTCGGGATCGTAGACCTCGGCCAGCGCGCGATTGATCTCGGCAAGCGTTGGCATGGGCAATTCCTTTCACGCGGTGGCCGGCGCAGCGCCGTCGAGCACGACCGGCATATTGCGCAACTGCTCTTTCTTCGCTTCGACGTCGATCCCATAGAGCCGGGCCGCGTTCAGGCCAAGAATCTTCTCCTTGGTCTCCATGGTCAGCTTGACGCCAAACTCGGCCTCAAGATCTTCCGGCAGCTCAAAGGCCATAAACTTCTCGATCAGCCAGCCCGGCGTCCACAACGCATAATCGCTGGCGAAGGTCAGCTTGTCGGGGCCGAGCCAGTAGAGCAGGTTAGCCATCACTTCGGCAAAGTAGCGCGGGCGGGAATGGATGAAGGGCATCGCAACCGCCAAACCGCCCCACACATTCGTCTCTTGGGTAGCGATCCAGCAGAAGTCTTCGAGGCGCGGCAGGCCACAATGCTCGACGATGAAGGTGAGGCCGGGGAAGTCGGTGGCTGCATAGTCAACGTCGGCTACATCGAACGAGTCGCGGTCGAGCGGCCAGATGGTCGGCCCTTTGTGGATGTGAATATTCTTGATGCCGAGCTTCTCGCACTCTTCAAAGAAGCGGTAAGCTTCTGGCGTATTCATCCGCCAACCACGCGAGCCGTTGTGCCATTCGGCGGTGTAAAGTTTAACACCTTGAATATCATACTGTTGCTTGGCGCGGCGCAACGCATTCAGGCCCAACGGGCCATCTTCGCCGTGGCGCGGGTCAAACGATCCGTTGAGGATCACCCGCTCAGGGAAGGCTTCCTTTAACTGGGCATTGCGCTCGATTGGGTTGAAACCGGTGTGGTAAAAATCGAACAGATTGGTCGATTGCAAGATGCACATGTCAACATAGCCCTCCACAAAGAGATCGCGGGCCATGTCTTCGACTGAGTAGCGCTGATAGTGTTCGAGCGTCCACACCTTGTCGGGTGGCGAGAGGTTCTTGTGATAGGCGTAGAAGCAATCGATCCAGCCTTTGCCCAACTTGCCGCGCTGATTTTCCGGGCTGGCATCCCAGAGATGGGTATGGGCATCAATAACGAAGATCTCGCGGCCATCAGCAGTGCGATACATACACTCCTCCTGTCTCCGATGACATGCCGGTCACCACCATCGTGACGAGTTGATTGGTTGCGTGTGGGGTTGAAAGCATCGTAACAAGGAATAGATCGGGGCAGGGTGAAAAAGCGGTGAAAAATTGGCGGCATGAGTAGACGGGCGCGCGCAAGGCATGGTATAACCAGAGTATCCACCTCGGTATCAGGCTCACTTGCGCAGGGAGGCGCTATGAGCGAGGCACCGCTGCACATCGCCGCTTCGGGAGATCTCGATGCGCTAGTTTGGCAGATTGCTGCGTTACGCGAGCAATTCCTTGCCAGTAGCGAAGTTGATCTCTCACCTATGCGCGCGGTGATTCGCGATTCGTGGCAACGCTGCCGGATGCTAGCAGTCAATGCCGAGGTGCAGCTCGCCCGCTTTGCGACTGCCAATGACCGCCAACTCGCCGAGTTGCGCGAGCGGTGTGCCGCTTTGTTGCGCGCAGCTAGCCCGGTTGTGGCCCGCCTGCGCGCCACGTTGGGCGATGCAGGCTATGTGGTTGCGCTCAGTGATGCCGAAGGCACCTTGCTGGAGGTTGACGGTGATCCGTATTGCCGCCGGCGATTGGCCCGCAAGGGACTGTTGCCCGGCAGTAATTGGAGCGAAGCGGTGGCCGGCACCAATGCGATTGGGGTTGTGCTGGTAACTGGGCGGGTGGTGCAACTCGTTGGGGCTGAACACTACTGTAGCGGCTGGCAAGATGTCACCTGCACTGCTGCGCCAATTATCCATCCCGATGATGGCCGGTTGCTGGGTGTGCTCGATATTACCGGAGATTACCGGTTAGCGCGCCCGTTTCTGACCGGTGTCTTGGCAGCGGCGGCTGCCGAAGTGCAACGCCGCTACCGGCTCGAATGGGCGAGACAACCGGCGCGCCCGCGCACCTTTCCCGGCTGGACGCCGCCACCAGCAAGTGAACGGCTCGCCTCACCACCGCATCCTCAGCCGGATCGCTTCCCCCGGCTTGCGGCTGCGATGCGCGCCATCAGCAACTCGTTTGATCCGCAGCACACGCCGGCGGTGATCACCGAGCACATGGGGCGGCTCCTAAACGCCACCGGCGTCGCGTTGGTGGAAGGGGGTTCCATTGATCGCCCGTTGGCGTATTTTTGGACAGCACCGGGAGAGGCGGGAGAACGGGCGCTGGCAATCTTGCAAGCGGCAGTGCGCGATCCGGTGGCGCTAGCGTGGCGCGCCTGCGCTGAACCGTTTATCTACATGCCGCACTTGTTGCCAAATCTGGCCGGATTTCCGCTACCCGATATTGGCGGCGTCATACTAGTAACTCGCCCGGCTCAATCGTGGCCAATCGCCGATCAACAGTGTGGCGCAACCCTAGCTGCACACGGCGCGGCGATGTTGCGCTATGCCCGGCTCTACACCGATTTGCAGGCCTATGCTGCCCAAACCGAGGTGATCAACTCACTAGCCTTTTTCCTCAGCACTCTACTCGATCCGGTGCGGCAACTTGATGCCGTTGTGCAGCGTATCCTTGCCCTCACCCGGCTCGATGCCGGCGTGATCGTGTTGAAAGAAGATCAGCGCCTCACTGTTGCCGGCACCCCGCACATCAATATCGACCAAGCACAGGTTGCGGCTTTGATCGAGACGGTATTCGCCACTGGCCAGCCGATCTGGCTTTGCCGCCAGCATGCTGTCGCGCTTGAACCAATGCCATGGTTCCTCACCGATTTTTGCGATCTGGTCGCGTTGCCGTTAGCCGTGAACGCCACTGACATTGGCATGCTCTTGATTGGCAGCCGCGCTCACCGCCACATCAGCGGCGAAGACCTGAGCCTGTTGCTTACAATCGCGCAACAATTAGGTTTGACGTTGAGCAATGCTCGCCTGCGCCAAGTAGTGAGCGAGAATGAAGCGTTGCGGCAGGCCAACCAGCTCAAGAGCGCCTTTCTGGCCAGTGTTTCGCACGATTTGCGCTCACCGCTCACCGCCATTCGCGCCTCGGTCGAGGATCTGCTCGATCGCCAGCATGCAGTGTCGGTCAGCGAACATCGGGCGCTGCTTTGCAATATTGCCCGTGAAACAGCGCGCCTCAGCCGGTTTGTGGATCAACTGCTCGATCTGTCGCGGATCGAAGCTGGAACGCTACCTATCGACCGCGAGTGGGTCGAGCTGGCGGCGCTAGTCAACGATGTGGTGGCCGGATTTAGCCAACAGCATCCGGGATGCCATATCGAAACCTTCGTGTCTCCCACCTTGCCCCTCATCTATATTGACCCGCTCCTTCTAACCCAAGTGCTGTGGAACCTGCTCGAAAACGCGCATAAATATGGCCCGCCCACCGGGCCGATCACGATCGAGGCCTTCTGCACTAACACCCAGTTGGTGATCAGCGTTAGCGATCGGGGGCCGGGTATTCCACCAAGCGAGCGGCGCCGGATTTTCGACCGCTTCTACCGGCTCGAACGCGATCGGCGCAGCCACCGCAGCGGCAGTGGGTTGGGGCTGGCCATTTGCCATGGCATCATTACCGCACACGGCGGCGACATCTGGGTTGATGACCGGCCACACGGCGGTAGTGTGTTCCGCATCGCGCTCCCGCTAGCCGGCGATGAGCCATCAACTTGGGTACACGAGGATGGATCGGCATGAAACAGCGCATTCTGATCGTTGATGATGATCCGGGTATCGTGGCCGCAATTACGCCGGCGCTGCGCGCGCAAGGCTATGAGGTAGCGGCGGCTCATGATGGCGAAGCGGCATTGATCGCGTTTAGACACAGCGAGCCACATCTGGTGCTGCTCGATCTGGTCATGCCAAAACTAAATGGCATTGCCGTTTGCCAACAGATTCGCCAACAGAGCGCGACGCCGATCATCGTGGTCAGTGTCAAGGGCGCGGAAGCCGACATCGTAACGGCGCTCGATAATGGGGCTGATGATTATCTGGTCAAGCCATTCCGGCTCAGCGAACTGCTAGCCCGGATTCGGGCAGTATTGCGGCGCGGACGCACTGCGCAAGCGTTGATCGAGTGCGCCGATCTGGTGATTGACACTACGCGGCGGCTGGTCTTGCGGCAGGGCCAGCCGGTGAACTTAACTCCGATTGAATACGCTGTGTTAGCCGAACTGGTGGCGCACCGTGATGGGGTGGTCACGGCACGCCAGATTGTGCAACGAGTGTGGGGACCGCAGTACGCCGATGCGACTGACTATGTCAAAGGGGTCATCCGGCGGCTGCGTGTCAAACTCGAACCCGATCCATCACATCCGCGGTATATCATTACCGAACCGCACGTCGGCTACCGGTTCAACGATGCTGCCGGCGCATTATCCCCGGCCAATAACATGTGAAGCGCCGAATGGTCGAGATCACCGTGACCGCGAGCGACCAACGTCTCGTAACGAGTGATGGTGTCGCGAAGGTGAGGCAGATCGATGCCTGCCGCTGCCGCCATTGCCGCTGCCATGCGCAGATCTTTGAGCTGCGTGGTCACTTTGCCGCCGGGAATGTAGCGCCGCGCCGCCATGCGCGCACCGTGGATCTGCAACACCTTCGAGTCGGCGAAGCCGCCGGCCAGCGCCGCGCGGAGGAGCGCCGGATCGAGGCCATACGCTTCGGCTAACACCGTCGCTTCGGCCACCGCCTGTATCGTCAGCCCAACAATCAACTGATTAATCACCTTGGCGGTATGGCCGGCGCCGGGCGGGCCAACGTGGGTAGGGCGGCCCAAGGCGCTCAGAAGCGGCATGGCTCGCGCAACGTCGGTCTCCGTTCCCCCTACCATAATCGCTAGCGTTCCGGCGGCAGCGCCCTCTGGGCCACCTGACACCGGCGCGTCAACCCAGCCAACGCCGCGCGCGGCTAACGCGGTTGCGTGGGCTTGCGAGCGCAGCGGGTCAGAGCTGCCCATATCAATCACTAACTGGCCCGGCTGTAAGAGTGGGTCAAGCCGGGCAAGCAGATCATCCACCGCCGCCGAATCGCTCAACATCAGGATCAGCGTCTCGGCCTGCGCCGCCTCGGCCAAGGTCGCCGCGAGCGGAATACCAGCCGTAAGCTCTGGATCGAGCGGTGACCGGTTCCAGCCCACTACCGGCCAGCCGGCGGCAAGCAACGTGCGCGCCATGGGCCGCCCCATCAAGCCCAGCCCTAGCAAGGCAATCGTCATCGGGCCACCTCCGGCGCCATCGTGCGCTCCATCAACCGGCGCAACCGCACCGTGGGATGATTCGTCTCGTAGGCGACGTCGTCCCACCGCACCACCGTGCCGGCAGGGATCGGGCGCAAGGTGCGAATGCCATGCGCAAGGCCGATGGGCAACGCGCCGGCAGCGACCGAATCGGCAGCCGGCATCAGCTTGCCATAGACGGTATATCCCCCCTCGCCATCGAGCGCCTCGCCCGCCGCTAGATCGCGCTTCGCCACTGCCACCACGTCGCCCAAAAAGGCTTGCGGGCAACCGGTAGGCTCGTGGCGCAACCCTACCCGCAAGACCGAAATCGGCAACTCAAGCCCAATTAAGTGCGACGGGCGATAAAGTGCGCTGTAAACGCCGCTAGAGTCGGTAACGAGGCCGTACTCGGCAAAACAGCGCCGCACGTAATCATCTGGGGCAGCGAAGACCACATACACCCCCCAGCGCAGATCGCGAAAGACCGGACGACCATCGCGTTCGAGCGACGAAACCACCTCAACGGTGCCGGCGTGGGCCAGTTGGCCGCCAGCTTCGCGTGGCCGCAAGACGTGGGGCAGATCATCAACGCCGCAAGGTGGGAAAGCAAGGCCATGGGGCTGCGGGCGGAGATGGCAGGCATTGGCTACTGCGGCCATTTCAATCGCCGACTTTGTGCCATCGAGGAAGGAATTGAACATTTGCGGGTTCATGCCGCCGGCAGCCGCCTGCTCGGCGCTAAGGCCGTAATACTGCCAGACGGTTTCCGGCGTGCTCTGGTGATAATGGGGCAAGTAACGGGTACCCTTGCCGGCGCAGATCACCTCAAAACCACAGGCCCGCGCCCATTCGACTTGTTCGGCGATCAGGGCCGGCTGATCGCCATAAGCCAGCGAATAGATCACGCCAGCCTCGGCGGCGCGGCGGGCTAGCAACGGGCCAACCAGCGCATCGGCTTCGACATTCACCATCACAATATGGCGCTGATGCTCGATGGCAAGCAAACAGTGCGCTACCCCCGCCGCCGGCGCGCCGGTCGCTTCGACAACAACATCGAGGCCATCGGCGGCAATCAGCGCCGCTGCGTCATCACCCACATACGTCGCGCCCGTCTTGAGCGCATCGGCCAGCGAAGCCGCTGCGTACTGTTCGGCGGGCCAGCCAGCGCGGGCCAGCGCCGTCCGCGCTCGATCGGGCGCTAGATCGGCCACGCCCAACACATGCAGCCCGGCCACCCGGCGGGCCTGCGCTAAGAACATCGTGCCAAACTTACCGGCCCCAATCAAACCCACTCGCAACGGGCGACCCTCAGCCACCCGGCGGGCCAGCAGCGAGAGCAGATCATTCATACGCTTCTCCTCGCTCTCCAACACCCAGCGGGAAAGAAACGAGCAGGCATCGCCATGCATCCTCGCCTATTCCCAACGCTCTCTCAAAAACTCACCAGCATTTCATATTGTACCCGATCGGATTGTGGTAAACTGCCAGTATGCAATGGCAACTCACCGAACAGATTCGCTTAC
>JANWYE010000143.1 GCA_025057175.1 Chloroflexus sp.
ATCGAATGCCATCGTCTTACCCGCCGCTTTGATCGCCTTGTGGCTGTTACCGACCTCGATCTAGCGATCCCCACGGGAACAATCTTTGGTTTTCTTGGCCCTAATGGCGCTGGTAAGACGACCACGGTGCGGATGTTGTGCGCCTTGATTGCCCCGTCGAGTGGCACGGCGCGGGTGGCCGGCTTTGATGTGCAAACGCAAGCCGCCGCGGTGCGAGCTGCTACCGGAATCTTGACCGAGACTCCCGGCCTGTACGATTCGTTGAGCGCGTTAGAAAACTTGATCTTTTTCGCCCGTCTCTATGGTCTCTCGGCGACGCAAGCCACCGAACGCGCCAACCAGTATCTGCGCCTCTTTGAGTTGTGGGAGCGGCGCAATGATCTGGTCGGCGGCTTTTCTAAAGGGATGCGCCAGAAGTTGGCGATCGCGCGCGCGTTGCTTCACGATCCACCGGTAGTCTTTCTCGATGAACCGACTGCCGGCCTTGATCCGGCTGCGGCGCGGGCAGTGCGTGATGTGATTAAAACACTGCGCGCCAGTGGGCGCACGATTTTTCTTACTACCCATAATCTGGCCGAGGCTGATGAGTTGTGCGATTTGATCGGCGTCTTTCGCACCCGTCTGATTTCGCTCGATACGCCGGCTAATTTGCGCGCCCGCCTGTTTGGCCAGAGTGTGCGGGTTGTGCTGGCCGGCCCGGCTGCGCCGCTGGCGTCACTGGTACAGCGGTTGCCATTCGTCTCTGAAGTGGTCGCCGATGAGCAGGCGTTGTTGGTACGTCTTGCCCATCCCGAACAGAACAATCCTGAACTGGTGAGAGCCTTAGTCTCTGCCGGCGCTGATATTTGTTACCTCGAACCGTTTACTCCGTCTCTCGAAACGGTGTACCTCGAATTGTTAGACGAATCGGCCACCGTAGCGGGCTGAAACTGTGGTCACCCGGCCTGCCGCTCGCGAGCGATCGGCGGTTCACGATGGGGGAAGATTCGCAATCTGCGCGCAGCTTCATCATGAGAGAGTGAGAACCGGTATGCTGAACTGGGAACGTGTTACCGTCTTGATCGGCAAAGAGTGGCTTGAATTGCGCCGTTCACGCGGCTTGCTCCTGAGCATCTGCTTGCCGCCGCTGCTGTTGCCGATCTTGGCGCTGGGCCTGATCTTTGCCATGGGTCTGGTGAGCGATCCCGATACCGCCGATATTCCGGCAGCGGCAATTGACCCAGCATTAGCCACGCTTGGCCTCGAAGCCTTGGCGCAGGTGATCTTTGGCCGCCAGTTCGCCGTCCTTTTTCTGCTCTTGCCGATGGTCATCCCCAATGTGCTCGCTTCGTATAGTATTGTGGGTGAGAAGAACCGGCGCACACTTGAGCCGCTGCTAGCCTCGCCTATTTCGGTTAGCGAGCTGTTGTTGGGCAAGGTATTGGCAGCGATTATTCCCGGTATTGCGCTGACGTGGCTATGCGCGGCGATCTTCGCCGCTGGGCTGGCGCTGGTTGCGATCGATCCGGTAGTGCCGAGGTTGGTGCTGCATCCGGGTTGGCTAGCGCTGTTGCTGTTGGCTAGCCCGCTGCTTGCCCTGATTGCGGTCGCGCTGACGGTGATGGTCTCGGCGCGTGTCAGTGATCCGCGGAGTGCGCAGCAGATTGCCGGTGTGTTGATTGTGCCGGTGATGCTGCTCTTCTTTGGCCAAATGCTGGGCCTGTTTGTGCTTGATCCGGCGGTGGCACTGCTCTTTTCGCTTGTGCTGGCTGTGGTTGCGGTTGGCTCACTTTGGCTGGCGACCCGCGTTTTTCAACGCGAGACAATTCTCACCCGTTGGCGCTGAAATACCCTTGCGCAACCGGGTATAATTGACCTAGATATTTGTTGAGGGTGGCCTATGAGCGCAACAACCCTGCCTATGTATGAGGTGCTGACATCACAACCGCCTGATTTGATCGGCGCCTTGCGTGAGACGATCCCATCGATTGGGATGCTGATTGATGCGCTGGAAAATCAGTCTGATCCAGCGATGCGGTTGAGCCTGTTGCGCCAGATCGGCACCGAGTGGCATGCCTGCGGCGGCTTGGCTGAAGTGCTCACCGAACTGGGCTTGCATCTGGCGGCGCGCTTGCCAATGTCGCAGGGTGTGGTCGTGAGCGAATTGCTGCTCGCCTTTGGCGCTGCTCAAGAAGAACAACGAACCCGCGAATGGGAGGCGCGGCTGGTCGAGCGCGCCGATCAATTAGATGGCCTTCACCGGATTATCTCGGCAGCTAACTCTACGCTTGATCTCGACACCTCGCTGCAAACCGTGGTCGAGACGGTAGCGAATGTGATGAATGTCGAGGTCTGTTCGATTTATCTGTACGATAAACATCGCGATGATTTGGTCTTGCGCGCAACCCATGGCCTTAATCGGGCAGCAGTGGGGCAGGTTGTGGCACGCTTGGGCGAAGGAGTCACTGGGTGGGCCGCTCAGCTTGGCTATCCGGTCGCGGTGAGTGATGTCTACAAGGATCCGCGCTACCACCGTGAACCGCAACTCGGTGAAGAGATCTTTCGCTCGATGCTGGCGGTGCCGATTGTGCTCTTCTCGGCAGAGCGGTTCCAATTTAGCGCCGATAAGCTGCAGGGCGTAATTACGGTGCAGACGATCGCGCCGCGCGATTTTACCCAAGAAGAGATTTCGTTCGTTGAGATGGCCGCCGGCGAATTGGCGTTCTTTATTGCCAATGCCCAACTCTACCAACAGACCGACGAACGCCTGCACCAAAAGTTGCGTGAGTTAACTACGCTCCAACAGGTCTCGAAGTCGATTGCCGAGCAGATTGGCTTGCACGATGTGCTCAGCCTGATCGCAGAAAAGGCGGTTGACTTGTCGAAAGTTGATCGAGCGACAATCTTTCAAGTAGGTGAAGATGGCAACCTAAAGCTGGTCGCCAGTTATGGCGGCGAGGGCGATGGCGTCCGTGACCTGATTATTCAAACGGTGCGCGATGGTCGCCCGCTAGCGGTGATGAATGCGTACCAAGATGCGCGCTTTCCGCAATTGCCCGAAGTGGCCCGGCGCGAGAACTTTCATTCGCTCTTTTGCATGCCGCTGCGCGCCCGTGGCCGCACCATTGGCGGGATCTGCCTCTACCGGCGCGAACCGCATCTGTTTGATTACGAGCAAGTGCGCTTGCTCAATACCTTCGCCGATGAAGCGGCAATTGCGATTGAGAATGCCCGCCTGTACGAAGAGAGCCTGCGCGCATTGCGCGTCAAGTCGGCGCTGCTGAAAGAGATGCATCACCGCGTGCGCAATAATCTGCAAACGATTGCTGCGCTCTTGTCGATGCAGTTGCGCCGGCTTGATCCGGCAAGCCCCGGCGCTAAGGCGTTGCGCGAGAGCGCTGCCCGCATTCAGGCGATTGCCGCCATCCACAATTTGCTCTCGCGTGATGATATAGGGGTGACAACGGTTGGCGCTGTTGCCCGGCAGGTGATCGAAAACGTACAAACCCCGCTGATCGAGTCGGATATGCGGGTTGAGTTTGCCATCCTTGGTGATGAGGTGCGGATCGGCTCTCGCGATGCGACCATTTTGGCGCTGGTGATCAACGAGTTGATTGACAATGCGCTGACCCATGGTTTAGCCGCAGAAGGCGGGCGGATCGAGGTGGAAGCGGTGCTTGAGCAGGGGCGAGTGTTTATGGAAGTGCGTGATGACGGCCCGCGCCATCCGCCGCCGCCGCCGCGCCCGAGCAGCGGGTTGGGCTTGCAAATCATTGAAACACTGGTGAAGAGCGATTTGGATGGTTCGTTCGTTTTAATTCGTGACGAAGCAGCAGGCTGGATGCGGGCACAGGTTCGTTTCCCGCAGCGCATCATTGAAGAAGACCGGATCGATGTATAAATGTTGCCGGGACGCGCAGCGCGCGTCCTCTCGGATACGCGATAGTCTATCACAACCAAGGAGCCATTGTGGAAACCTCCATCTGGGCATGGATCGCATTCCATGCCATCGTATTCTTCATCTTAGCCCTCGATCTTGGGGTATTCCATCGCCACTCGCACCGCATTTCTGCGCGCGAGGCCGGTATTTGGACATTGGTGTGGATATCGCTCTCGCTGGCGTTTAATGGTTTGATCTGGCTCTGGCGCGGCCCTGAAGATGCGCTCAACTTCCTCACCGCCTATCTCGTTGAATACTCGCTCAGCGTTGACAACATCTTCGTTTTTGTGTTGTTGTTCGGCTATTTTCGCGTTCCGCCGCAATATCAACATCGCGTCCTCTTCTGGGGTATTCTTGGCGCGTTGTTGATGCGCGGTTCGATGATCTTGCTGGGCGCGGCGTTGATTGAACGGTTTCAGTGGATTCTCTACTTGTTTGGCGCTTTCCTGCTTGTAACCGGTGTGCGGCTCATCTTTCAAGACGATGACCCTGAAGTTGATCCGCAACACAACCCGCTGGCCCGCTTAGTGCGCCGGTTCCTGCCGGTCACCACCGAAATGCGCGGCGATCGATTTTTTGTGCGTGAAGCGGGGCGGCTGAGCGCAACTCCGCTCTTACTGGTGCTGGTGATTGTCGAGAGCACTGACCTGCTCTTCGCGATCGATTCGATCCCGGCCATTTTCGGCATCACGCACGATCCGTTTATCGTCTATACCTCGAATATTTGCGCGATCCTCGGCCTGCGCTCACTTTACTTTCTGCTCGCGAGCTTTATGCGCGCATTTTATTATCTTCGCTTCGGGCTGGCGGTTATCCTGTCGTTCATCGGGGTCAAGATGTTGACTCCGCTGATCACCGGCTGGTTTCTTGGTGGTCATGGGCTGCACATTCCCACCACAGTCTCGCTGGCTGTCATTGTGGTGACATTGCTGGTCTCAGTCGCAGCATCGATTATCCGGTCGCGGCGATTGGCCGCTGCGGCCGATTAGCGCCGGAAGGAGCTGGACTATGCCCGATTTTCCCACCGAAGGCTCACCGCCCTTTATCAACCGTATGCTGACCATCGCCGAGTGGCGCGATTACGTGGCCAACTACGATTTTGGCCGCTTGGCGCCGAGCCGGTTGGTGCTGCACCACACCTATCGTCCCGATGAGACGACGTGGCGTGGTTTAACTACGATGCGCGGCATTCAGAAGTTTTACGCCGGCAAAGGATGGACGGCGGGGCCGCATATTTTTACCGGCCCTGATGGAATTTGGCTGGCAACGCCGATGTCGCAGATCGGCATCCATGCCGGCACTGGCAATGGTTCGCTGGCGCAGGGTTGGTATTCGATCGGATTGGAAATGGTGGGGTATTTTGATCGAGTGTTACCATCCGGCAAGGTTTGGGAACATTCGGTGGCGGTGATGGGTGAACTTTCGCGCCGGCTGAAGATTCCACCGCGCCAACTCATCTCGTTCCACCGCGACTACACCAACCAGAAGAGCTGCCCCGGCTGGGCGGTCACGAAGGAATGGGTTTGGTCGCAGGTGGAAGCGTATCTGAATAATACCGCGCCGCCGCCTGCGCCACCTCCCGGCCAGATTGGCACGCCTACCCCCGATGATGAACTGCTCATCGAGACGCTGTTGGAAGAGGGGTATAAGCATAAAACCAATGGCCAAGGCTACAACGCCGACTGGGCCTTCCACCAGTATGCGCTTGAGCATAAATTGGGCATGCCAATGGGGCCAAGTGCGCGAATCACGGTGGATGGCAAGGTCTACAATTATCAGCCGTTTGCTCGCGATACACTCTATTGCGAAGTGCCGAATTGGGGCGATGTCAAGACGTTGAGCGATCTGCTCGGCGGCAGTATTCCGCCTAGCGGTTTGGGCCGCGCCTTGCTCGAAGCAACCTATCAGGCAGGCGGATCACCCTTCCGGCCTGATTGGGCGTTTCACCAGTACGCTGTGGCTCGCAAGTTAGGGCCGCCGGTCGGCAAGAGCGCCCAGATCACGGTTGATGGCAAGCAGTACGCCTATCAGGCATTTGCGGTTGATACACTCTACAATCTAGTACCCAATTGGAAGGATGTGCGCCAGTTGAGCCAGATCGGCGCGGCGACCGATCCGGCTACGGTGCGGCTACGCGATGCTTTGCTTGCCGAAACCTATAAGCAAGCCGGTACGACCTATCGCCCCGATTGGGCTTTTCACCAGTTGGCTCGCCAGTTGGCGATTGGAGCGCCGTTGGCCAATAGCTATCAGATCACGCTAGAGAAGACCACCTACGCCCTGCAACCATTTGCGCTCGACGTACTCTACAACGTAGTGCCAAAGTGGAGCGAGGTGAAGCGGCTGAGCGATCTGGCTCGCCAGCACGGCATGCCAGTGCTCGGCGCAGCGATGCCAGCGCCGGTGGTGGCGGTGCGCAGCGCCGAGATTACGCCGCCGGTTGATGGCGGATTTAGCATTATCCAAGTCACCCCGCCAGCAATGGCTTTTAGCGATCGTGGCGGCGAACAGGTAAGCATGGTTGTGCTTCATGCCATCCCCGGCCCAGTGGCCGAGACTATTGCCGCTATGACTAACTTCAATGCGCGCTTTGCTACCCATTATCTGATTGGGCTTGATGGCAGTATCTACCGGTTAGTTGATGAGACCAAAGCCGCGTGGCATGCCGGATTTGCTACCGGCAGCACCCGCTACAACCTCAACCGGATCAGCGTTGGCATTGCGCTGGAACGACCCGCTGGCTGGCCAGCAACACAAGCTGCTGGCGATACTGATGCGCAGGTGCGCGCGCTGCGCTGGCTGTTGCGCCAGCTTGATGCCCGCTACCGGCTTGACCCCGATGCGATCGTGCTCTGGTCAAGTCTCGCCGGGAGTGATGACGAGGCGCTGGCCGGGTTGCCGCTGGGCGCATTGCGCGAGGCGCTGATGGGGTGATGTGAAAGGGTCTGCATGAACGCATTCATCCGCCACACTGCTGGTATCTTGACCGGGCGGTTGGGGAGACTGGGTTGGGTGTTGTTGGCAGTGATGGCGCTGACTAACTGGCCGGCAGCGCCAGCCAGCGCCCAGCCCAAAGTAGTTGGCAACGGCACGCCGGCCAGTTGCACCGCCGCAGCCTTGGCAGCAGCGGTGGCCGGTGGCGGTGAGATTAGCTTCAACTGCGGGCCAAATCCGCATACAATGACGCTCACATCACCCTTGATTATCACAGCGCCGCAAACGATCATTGATGGCGGTGGTCTGATCACCTTGCAAGGCAATAATAGCCGAATTATTGATCACTTCACCACCGGCCTAATTGGCGCTAGCCGGCTGGAAGTGCGCAATCTTACCATCACCAGTGGGCGCGCGATTGGTGGCGGAACTGACGAGTCCGCAGTCAATGGCAGTGGCGGCGCGATTCGCAGCTATTTTGCTGCGGCTAATCCGGCTTTTACCCCCACACTGGTAATCGACCGCGTCATCTTTCGCGATAATCAAACAACGCTCACCTCCGTGCCGCCCGGACGGGACGCCTACGACTATGGCGGCGGCGCGATCTACAGCCGCGGCGGCGCGGTGATTGTTACCAATAGCCGGTTTGAGGGCAATCATGCCAACAATGGCGCCGGCGGGGCGATTCACTTGTTGCAGAGTAGCCTACTGGCGGAAGATACTGTCTTTCTTGGCAATACCGCCATTGGCGCCCGCCCACAAGACAGTTTCGGCGGCGCGATCTCGGCTGATGGGCTAGGTGGGGCGAACCGGCGCTTGCGAGTGGCGCGCTGTTTATTTCAGAATAACCAAGCCTACAATTCCGGCGGCGCGATTCACGCCAACATGTACGAAGATAGCAGCGGGCTGGAGGTGATCGACAGCTCGTTTATTAACAATGCGGTGATCGGTGGCAGCCGCGGGCAAGGTGGCGCAATTGGCGGCGGCGGCACTGCTATCGGCCCCGGTACCGGCAACCCCAGTGTCTTGATCAGTGGCAGTCTGTTTCATGCAAATAGCGCCCGCCGCACGCCGGGGGCTGACGGTAATTCGCGCGAAGATGGGTCGGGCGGCGCGGTCGCGTTTCCCCAGCAAGTTGATCTACGAATTGTCAACTCGACCTTTGTGGCGAATCGGGCCGAAGGAAGCGGCTTCAACGCCAACGGCGGCGCGCTCTATGTATTGAATAACCGCTCGGCGCCATTTGTGATCGAAACTAGCACCTTTGCCAACAACTACGCCGGCTGGGTCGGCGGCGCTATCAGCCATTCTGGTAATGGCAGTGTTAGCAATAGCCTGTTTGCTTACAATACCGCCGGCAATGGTGGAAATGACTGGAATATTCAACAACACTGCTCACGCGAACTCACTCATGACGGCCGGAGTTTACAATACCCGCCACGATTGACCGGCGCCAATTTTTGGAATGACGTGACCTGCTTTGCCGGCAAGAGCGCGCCGAACCAAACCGGTGATCCACAGTTTCGTGATCCGTTGCTGCAACCATTGGCCAACAATGGCGGGCTAACCCAGACTATGGCTATCCCGGCCAACAGTCCAGCGCGTGATGCCGGCGCAGCTTGTCCGGCGCTCGATCAGCGTGGCGTGACCCGCCCGCAACTCAACGCCTGCGATCTCGGTGCGTTCGAACTGAAGGTAACACTGACGGCAGCGCCACCGCTGCTAGCGCGCAATCAACCTCCACCCGCGTTGCTGCTCTACGGCGTTGATTTCACTGCGGCGACGCAGGCTATCGTCAACGGCCAGTCGCGCCCAACAACCTTCACCGACAATCAGACATTGCGCGTCACTCTCCTACTGAGCGATGTTGCCGATCTTGGCTTCCTCACTATTAGCTTAAGCGGGCCGGGCAGCGCAGTAGGCACCGTACAGGTGCTGGTGGTAGATGCGATGTATGCCACTTATACTCCGCTCGTGTTGCGGCCATAAGCGTGTTTTCCCCCGAAGATTCACCTGTATTTAACATTTTCTTAACAATTCAATGATACTCTCTTAAACCGTTCCCTGTATCGTATCCCTGCAAGCGTCGCTCTCTGCATCCTGTCAGAGTGTCGCACCACGACGTGTTGATAACCGGGCAGATAGCCTGCCTAGGTAGCTGTGCGCTTGCAGTTTGCAGATAGTAGAGGCAAGGAGAAACGAAACGTATGGTAGGTAACGCGAAACGATGGATCTACGGTCTCATGTTGATGGCGCTGCTGATCCCGATGATCGCAGCATGTGGCGGTCAGCAGCAAGCGCAACCGACGGCAACGACTGCTCCGGCTGCGCAGGCAACGGCGGCCCCGGCGCCGACAGCAGCCCCAACAGCAGCCCCAACAGTGGCTCCAACGGCGGCTCCAACCGCGACACCCCAATCACCGCTCGCTTCGTTGAGTGGCGACATTGTGATTGACGGTTCATCAACGGTGTTCCCGATCATTGCCGCAGCGGCGGAAGAGTTCTCGAAGCTGGCGCCTAATGTGCGGGCAAGCGTGGGCGTATCGGGCACCGGCGGCGGCTTCAAGAAGTTTTGCGCTGGCGAGACCGACATCT
>JANWYE010000144.1 GCA_025057175.1 Chloroflexus sp.
CCAGATCGCGGATGGCTTCGGTGGCCGCACGCGCGATCATCGCCCCAATCACTGGATAGAGCGCGTCGATAATATCTTCACGCGCCTTATAGACCTGCTGGCGGATCGCCTCACCAATTGCCGGCGCAATTGCGCGGGCGATCTCGTCTTTCGAGGTATGGATCTGCTCGGCCAAAATGTCAGCGATCACCGGGCTGATCTTATCAACCAGCGCTTCCGGCTTCAGCAACACCCGCCGCAGCTCTTCGATCTCCCGGCTCGTCTGCGGTTCGGTAGCCATATTCGCCTATTAGTCATCTTTCGCCGACGAGAGTCCTTCGAGCAGGCCGGCCACCGGGCTGCCGGTTTCCAGCCGGGTGGCGATTTCGATCAGCATGCTGGCCAGCGCCTTGCGATCGGTCTTCTGATTATCGAGCCGGTCAGCGATGCGGCGCAGCTCGGTACGGAGGGCATCTTCGGCGCTGCGCAGTTCGCGGCGCAACGTCTGGGTGCGCTGCTCGAGCAGATCGCGCGTCTCGGCCAAATTAGCCCGGCTCGAACGAATCTCAAGGTCGTGGTGGCCTTGTACCCGCCGCAGTTCGCTTACCCCATCGCCCAATCCATTCAACGCCGCTTCGTGCTGGCGCACTTGCGCCGATACCTGCTGCAAGAGCGCCTCGCGCGCCCGCGCCCGCTCAGTTTCGCGGCGCAGTTCGTCGTTAAGCCGGCGCGCCTCGACATCAAGCGCGTCAAACCGGCGCAGCATCGCCTTCTCAACCTCGCTCAGCCGGTCTTGCAACTGGCGCACATCGTCGTTTAGATGTTCGATCTGGCGGCGCAAGTCGCTAAATGCGCGCGCATATTCCTCCATCTGTGGCCCGAAGAGAATGTCGCGTAAGCGATCAACTTCAGCTTGCCGAGGTTGGCGCGTGCTCGAACCTAGAATAATCTGCCGGACTCGTTCTAGCTCTTCGGCCTCTTCGGGAGTTCCGTTTGCATCGCTCATACGATTTGCCCCTTCTGTTGCCCGATCCGGCGTCCTAACGTCTGAAACGCCTCGCTTACTCCTTCGCCGGTTCGCGCGCTAGTGCAGAGCCAGTCAGCCGATAGATGAGCTGAGAGCGCTGCAATCTCTTCATCGGCAATGCGCCGTTGTGTAGTTAAGTCGACTTTATTGGCTGCAATGACTAATGGGGTGGCTGGGCTGGCCCGGTGAAAGGCAGCAGCGTATTCGCTAAGCACTGGTAACGTATCAGGGCGGGTTAGATCGCAAACAAGCAATGCGCCGGCAGCGCCACGATAATAGTTTTGCACGATCTGATCAAATCGTTCACCGCCTGTGGTGTCCCAGATAATAAGATCCATATTGATGTGATCAACCTGAAGCGTATGGCGGCTGATCTTGACGCCGAGCGTGCTTAAATACCGCTCATCGAAGATGCCTTCGACAAAGCGGCGGATTAGGCTGGTCTTGCCTACGGAGAATTCACCCAGCAAACAGATTTTCGCAACAAGTCGGTTCACGGCGCTTATTGTTGGTGAGGATATCACCAGTGTGTTTCAATCCGCAGAGCTTGCCTGTAGTATAACACGACTCGCACAACGTATTGTAGCTTTCATGCCTGTTGTTCCGTCGTCCTGTCTTCCGTCTTTCTGATGCGAAGATAATGTCTCTCTTATTTGAACGAGGTATTTCGAACAAGGATTTGGTTGATTAAAAATTAAGATAGTTGTTTGTTAGCGAAAATTGTAATATATTACACACAGAATACGAATAATTTTCGAGATCGTTAAAATAAATTGAATAATCTATGCGTATACTCGGTGATGGTTGTGTAAGAGTGTGATAACGAAATATTAGCAAATGCAACATATCTTACAAAATATCGTAAGGTGATTATCGACAGAGCACAACAATCGTTTCGATATGCGGGGTCTGCGGAAAGAGGTCGATTGGCTGCACGAGCGTGAGATGATAGCCGGCGGTCAGCAACGGCGCCAAATCGCGCCCGATTAGACCGGGATGGCAGGAGATGTAGGCGATTCGTTCCGGTTGATGGGCAATAATGGCCTCAATGAGCGCCGGATGGCATCCGCGGCGCGGTGGATCGAGGATCGCGGCGTGGAAGGGGCCGGGGAGTTGGCTTACGACCCGTTCGGCAACGCCAGCAATAAATTGCACATTTGTAATGTGGTTGTCGACAGCGCTCTGACGGCCATCATGCACTGCCGGGTGATAGGCTTCGACTGCCACTACTTCGTCGTAGCCGGCAGCTAAGGGCAAGGCAAAACTGCCCACGCCACTGTAGGCATCAAGCAGCCGGCCACCGCGTGGCGCTAAGGCGGCGCGCACGACTTCGACCATGCGCTCGGCTTGAGCGTGATTGACCTGAAAGAAGCTGCCTAAACTGAGCCGGAAGACCACCCCGCCCAACTCATCGTAGATGGCTTCAGTCCCTACTAGTGGTTCATCACCTAAAGTTACGCCAGCCAATACCGGCGTTGCGGCCATCCACGCCGCAGCGAGCCGGGCTAGCGCGCGGCGATCGGCAGTAGGAAGCGGTTCTAGCCGGGCGGCAGCGTAGCCATACGTGGCGCTCGCCCGTAGTGTCACCCCCTCGACTAGGCCGGCAAAGGGCAATTGGCGCAACCCGGCCAGCGCCGCGCGCAGGGCCGGTAACAGCAATGGATCATCGGTGAGATCAACCACCGTCTTGGCGCCGGCAGCGTGGTAGCCTAGCGCTGCCCCATCAGCGTGCAAGCGGGCGCTGTTGCGGTAGCCCCACGGTTGCGGCGCGGCGATGACCGGCTGAACCGGCACATCGACACTAGGGAGAAATTTGTTGATCTGCTCGGCAACGATCGCTGTCTTGTAACACACCTGTGCCGGGTAAGCTATATGCTGCCACGGCACGTGATCGCCGGGGCTTACGATAGGCGCAACCCGATCGGGCGAAGCATGGATGATCTCGCTGACGGTTGCGCGCAGAAAACGGCTGTGACGCTCTTTGATAATGGCGCGCACCCGCTCTCCCGGCAATGCTCCGGCAACGAAGACGACCAGCTCTCCGAGCCGGCCAACGCCGTCACCGCCTTGGGCAATGCGTTCGATGTCGAGTTCGATGATCTCGGCCATATCTTCCCGCTGCCAATCTCCTCAGCAAGTTGCCGGCTGAGGCGCGGGGGTATTATAGCGGATGCGGAGATGTTCTCAGGATGGTTATGTGATCATTGCCGTTGCCTTGCAACTTTGTAACCCTACTGCAAGCTATTGATGGCTATAATGCTGCCAATGCGCAGTAAATATCGCTTTTGTATGAATGGAAATCGTTATGCTCAACTCTTTCGCTCACGCTGGCAGACGGTTTAGCTTGGTGATCGCGCTCATGTTGAGTGTACTCATCGCCGGCTGTGGTTCACCATCGTCTGGATCTCCCAACACGAATGCGACGGTTGCTCCGCCGATTGCCACGAATGCTCAGCCGGAGCCAACTCAACCACCGGCTGTTACTCCGGTTGCTAGCCTCGCTAATCCCGCCTCAACTTACTGTATTGAGCAGGGTGGCCGGCTTGAAATCTTATCCGCTGCTGGCGGCGGTCAAATTGGGGTGTGCCGCTTTGCCGACGGCACCCTCTGCGAGGAGTGGGCGTTCTTGCGTGGTGAGTGCCGGCCCGGCACGCAGTATGAGCTGTCGGCAACTACTACCGCTACCGAAACCGCCGCCGATCCGCTCAGTGGGGCGTTTGCCGCGCTGCAAGCGTCGTTGCCGGCTAACGCCTTCGCGCAGTTCGCTGCCCAACCGTTGCAAACTACCGCTGGCCGCCAGCTTTGGGTGGTCTATAGCGCCGGTATGCGCAATTTTGACCTTAATCCGCCGGTGCCACACGTGATCGCGATCTATGAATATACCGGTGGTGGTTGGCAGGAACTCGACCGCAAAGAGTTGAACGATGCCGAGGCTGCGCCTGACTATCTCGGCGAGGTGAAGCAGGTTGAGATTGAGCCGAGCCGGATATGGATCCAAGTTGAGGGCGGCATGGGTGCGCATAGCGGCAGTTATCATCTGTTTAGCTTTGACGGCAAGGCTTTGCAGCTTGAAATCGCGGCCTTTTCACCTAGCCCCGGCGTGGGCCGCGTCGAAGACCTAAACGGCGATGGCCGCAATGAAGTAGTGCTCGATCGTTCCGAGCCATACATCTTTTGCTATGCCTGCGGCGTCCATTATCCTTTCTATCAGGTCTATACGTGGCGCGACGGGAGCTTGGCTAAGCTGGCGATTAGCGACCTTACCGCTGCCGATCAGACCGCGCCGTTTGCCGAAGCCAACCGGCGGGCAGTCGCGTTTGCGCAGGCTGATCTATGGCCTGATGCATTAGCGGCGATTAATGCGGCGGTGGCGCAAGCGGGCGCCGCCGATCCGCCGGCCATTGCCGGTTCGCTGCGCTGGAACCAACGCCTGATCCAGTTGATCCACGATGCCCAGCGCGAGGCGATTGCGACCAGCGCTTACCCGCTGCTCAATGATGTCTTTTTCGGCGATTATGCCAGCGCTGTCGGGCAGATGCGCAGCTATGAACCGCAAGCGATCTTCAGCGCCGAGTCGCCGTTGATCATCGGTACGGTGGCCGAAGGGTGGTTGCCAGAGCTGAGCAGCCATCTGCTCAATGGAACGGAACGGGCGCTAGCCGTAGCGCCTGATCGGGCCGAGATCTATTTCATCAGGGCATGGGGCAGGTTTTTAGCCGATCCGTCCGATCCGGCGATCGGTGATGATTTGAAACGGGCAGCAGAATTGCAACCCGGTGACCAATTCTTTGCTGCCGCTGCGGCGTGGTGGGAGAAACGGTAGGGCGCAGAGGGCAATAGGGTCATGTAACAGTAAGGGCACAGCATTGCTGTGCCCTTACTGTTACCCTACCGCCTCCTTTAAAGTGGTGGGCCCCGTGGGACTCGAACCCACAACCGATTGATTAAGAGTCAACTGCTCTGCCAATTGAGCTAGAGGCCCGCTGAGAATATACAACAACCTGCTCAAATTGTCAACTTGTCGTATCTGGCGAGGTTTTGTACAATGCAAGCGGTGTGTGCGCAAGGTTGGCTGCATCGCTATGCCCAGTAATCGCTACTATCAAGAATATGGCCCGATCTATCGCCGGCGCGCAGCGCAGCGTGATTCGCTGCCCGGTGATGAACCGCCCCCTGAAGAGCGCCCGCGACCGCGCCGGCCCTTGCGCCGTCGCCGTCGCCGCGTCCCGGTATGGGTGTGGTTGGCGCTGGTTATGCTCTTGATCGTAGCTGCGCCGGTGAGTGCAGTCTATGCCATTGACTTCATCTACCCCAACACTATTTTGCCCGGCGTCTCGCTTAACGGCGAGCCAATCGGCGGGCGGGGCCGGGCCGAGTTGATGATCGAGTTGCGCCAGCGTTATCGCGCGTTTGAGCAGCAACCGGTCACGCTTACCTTCCGTGATCGTGTCTGGCAGCCAACTTTGCCTGAGCTAGGGGTGACATTTGATGTTGAGCGATGGGTGAATGAAGCTTTCGCCCTTGGTCGTAGCGGCGACCTTTTGACGCGCGCCCGTGACTTGTGGCTGCTCTGGCGTGAGGGGATTAATCTGACGCCACGCTTAGCGGTTGATCTGAGCCAGACTCAACGTTACCTGCTCGGTATTGCGCCGCAGATCGAGCAGTTGCCTGCCGACGCGGTGCTGAGTCTAGCCGATGCCCGTGTGATTGGCCAGCCTAGCCGGCCCGGCACGCAATTGTTGGTTGACGCTACCGCCAACGATCTGTTACTGGCCGTGCAACAACTCCGCCCGCAGACGGTGCCGGTGCGTACCCGCCAGCTTGCGCCCGCCATTGACGATACTGATCTGGTGGTGGCTCAGCAGATGGCAGTGCAGTTGCTGCGTAGCCCGATTGAGCTGGTGGTTGAAGATCAGCGGATCGTGTGGCCGCCTGAACGGTTGGCTGAATTGTTGCAGGTAACGCCGGTTGATGGCCGGTTGGAAGTTCAAGTCGCTACCGAACGGTTGACTCGCGCCGTCGAGGGGTTGGCGCAGAGCATTGATACCGGCACCGCCGAACCGCGCCTGCGCTTCAGTGATGGCCGGGTGCGGATCGTGGCCGAAGGCCAGCCGGGCCGGCGCTTGCGGCAGGCCGATGCCATTGCCGCCATCGCTGAGTTATTGATGCAGCCCGCGCCGATCACGCGCACCCTTGCTCTGCCAGTTGACCGCATCGAACCGCAGATCACCGCTGCTAACCTCGACAGCCTCGGCATCGTCGAGTTGGTCGCCGAAGGGCGCAGCAGTTTCGCCGGCTCAGCGCCCTACCGCATCACCAACATTCGCGCCGGCGCAGCCCGCATGAACGGTGTGCTGATCGCCCCCGGCGAAGAGTTTTCTTTCAACCGCCAGCTCGGTGAGGTCAACGCCGAAAATGGCTTCGTCGAGGGCTACGCCATCATCGGCAACCGCACCCAACTCGAATGGGGCGGCGGTGTCTGCCAAGTCAGCACCACGGTCTTCCGCGCCGCCTTCTGGGCCGGCCTGCCAATCACCGAACGGCATGCCCACTCGTTCTACATCAGTTGGTACGACCGCTTTGGCCTTGGTCCCAACGGCGATGGGCAAGGGTTAGATGCGGCGATTTTCACCGGTGTGCAAGACCTGAAGTTTGTCAACGATACCGGGCGCTGGCTCTTGATGCAAACCAGCATTGACGAACAGGCGCAAGTGTTGGTGGTGCAGTTGTACGGCACGCGCCCTAGCCGGGAGGTGCGCATTGAGGGGCCGATCATCGCCAACGAAGTGCGCGCGCCGAGCCAGCCGGTCTACGTTGATGACCCCTCGTTGCCGCGTGGCACGCTGCGCCAAACCGATGTCGCCCGTAGCGGGCGCGATATCTCAATCTACCGCATTATCACCGATGCCAATGGCCAAACGCGGCGCGAACTCTTCTTTACCCGGTTCCGGCCTTGGCCGAATATCTTCGTGCGCGGGACGGGGTGAAGGCTCATTGCAACTGATAGGTTCTTTGCGGAAAGACGTGGATTACTCTGATGGCTTAGCATTCTGGTATTGTTCCCGCTTGCATGGGAGATTACTTTGGGCAGTGAGGATTGCTGCGCTATGTCTTACCCGCTCTCGCAATGACAGAGGGGGCCTACTTGCCATCTATGGTTGACAAACAAATGTTCTGATTGTATGATTGCCACACCACGCGCGCCGGCTAGATGCAAGCGAGTTCTTCGATGAGCGATCCCCAATTGCACCAATACGTTCACCACATTGCGCATGCCCGGATCGGCAACGCTATCGTCTACCACGCCGACTGCTTCGCTTGGATGCGCGCGATTCCTGCCGAAAGCATCCATGCGATTGTGACCGATCCACCGTATGGCGTGCGTGAATTCGAGCCAGATCAATTAGCCAAACGGGAGCGCGGTCAAGGTGGCGTTTGGCGCATCCCGCCTTCCTTTGACGGCCATACCCGCGCGCCGCTGCCCCGCTTTACGGCAATGACCGAAGATGACCGCCAGCAGCTCGCGGTCTATTTTGGCGAGTGGGGCCGTCTGGCGTTACGGGTGCTGCGACCCGGCGGCCATCTCTTCATCGCCGCAAATGCGCTGCTTGCGCAATTGGTCTTTGCGTCACTGAGCGATGCCGGGTTTGAATTTCGCGGCCAGATTATCCGGTTGGTGCGCACCTTGCGTGGTGGTGATCGCCCTAAAAATGCTGAAACAGAGTTCGCTGATGTCTGTTCGCTGCCACGCGGCTGTTACGAGCCGTGGGGGTTGTTCCGCAAACCGCTACCGACCGGCATGACGGTAAGCGAATGCCTCCGCGCGCACCAGACTGGCGGCCTTCGCCGTAATCCTGATGGCACGCCATTTACCGACGTGATCGAGAGCGAGCGCACACCGCAGCGCGAACGGGCGCTTGCCAACCATCCGAGTTTGAAACCACAATCCTTTCTGCGCCAAATCGTCTATGCTGCGCTTCCCCTCGGCACAGGAGTGATCCTTGATCCGTTCATGGGTTCAGGTTCCACGATCGCGGCTGCATTGGCAGTCGGTTACGCAGCGATTGGCATCGAACGCAACAAGCGCTATTATCAATTGAGTGTGCAGGCTATTCCGGCGTTGGCCAATTTGTACCCGGCGCAATCGCAATTATTTCTGCAGCTATGATTCTTTGTATACCCAATTCTGACGTAATTTAGCCATACTCTGCCGGTTGATACTAGCAGTAATGGTACGTCGGCTCGTGCCACTTCTTCCCGAGAATGACCAATCACTCTGGGTAAGAAGTGCTGCATAGACTGCCTTGAAGCGAAATGGGGTGTGTTGTCCAGAGAAACCTCGACCACCGGCAGTATAGGTGTGGATATGGAAGACCATAAGCCAGACTGTCTCAGGATTATGCCCCTGCCACCCTGAAGCTTGGCGTGAGGCCTTTATTTCAATTCCTTCATTAGCGTATTGAGCGGCATCCCCAGCGAAGACCCCCTTCGGCAACAAGTCTGGATGGCCATTCGGGTAGCGGTTTTTAACTCATTTTGAGCAGTAAATTGGCAATCTTGTGCTGAGAAACTCGCTAACCATGCCGCTGAGAGTTGCTGGCATCAGCCATTGCTCAAGATAAGGAGGCTGATAATTGTGTAACTGCTCATTGATAAGTTGTAAAAATTGAACCAGTCTTACATCGATTGTTGTACGTGTTCTGTGGTAAGTTGATAAGGCAAGTGGCAATGATTGTTGAACCTATTTGGATTGAGTGGATAAACTAGTGCTTTCATAGTTTTGTATCTTTGATCGATAAAAATATCTATTCGGTTCTGTTGGCGCTTTGCAACACTGAGTCAATTGCTCCGTATTTATTAAACTACAATACTAATTTCTTGACAAGGATCAACGTTCACCCTTAACTGCCATGGCGAGGTATCGTTGCGTCCATTTCGCACAAATCACTATTGGGAGGTTAAGATGCCCTCACACTCATAAAGGCGAGCTAAGATCGCGGTTGGGGCGAGCCGCCGGCTCGCCCGTACTTCTGCAATCGACGAAGATAGCTTCGCACCCGGTTGCGGCGCGCGATGATGCGCAGGTGGGGGCGGGCTGGGAGCGCGGTTGGAGGGATCCCCCGCGGGTTGCCCGTCCTCCGGCGCAGGAGGGAGCAGGCTATGGGCACTGGGATCGCGGTTGGGGCGAGCCGGTGGGTTGCCGGTGCTCTGGCGCGGGAGGGGGATGGTAGGGTGTAGCGCGCCTGCCATCCCCGGTTGTCATTGCGAGGGACGGTAGGCTGATGGTGTCGGTCGCCTTCGCCATGTGGCGCATTACTGTCGTGTTTGCGTTCCTCTCTGCGCTCTGCTTGCCCTCGCTGAGGCATGCACCGGCTGTCCATCCTCCCTAGCGGGGGATGAGTGACCTAGCCAGTGTAGATTTTCTGGCA
>JANWYE010000145.1 GCA_025057175.1 Chloroflexus sp.
TTCTCTTCCCTAATACAGATTGGCTCTCCGCTATGGAAGAGATCCTTATTGTTGATGACAACGAGCAGATCGGCCGCATGTTAGCCTCTAGCGTGCTCCCTGAGCTAGGGTATCGCGCTACCACTGCGTTGACAGGAAAAGGTGGCCTTGACCGGTTGCGCGCTCGCCAACCCGACCTTATTTTGCTCGATCTCCAATTGCCCGATATGAACGGGCTTGACTTCTTGCGCATCTTAACACAAGAAGGCATTGATGTACCAGTTATTCTGATGACAGCCCACGGCTCTGAGATGATCGCGGTTGAGGCGTTCCGGCTCGGCGCGCGTAATTACCTCATTAAGCCGTTCTCAGATGCCGAAGCCCGTGAAGCAATTGATCGCGCCCTGCGCGAACGCCGGTTGCAACGTGAACGCGATCGATTGTTGGCGCTCTTGCAGCAACGGGTGCAAGAGCTGACGGTCTTGACGCGCGTGGGCAAATCGGTGACAGCGCTGATGGATCATCGCCAGTTGCTTGACCGGATCGTCGAAGCAGCCGTTTATATCACGCAAGCGGAAGAAGGTTTGCTCTGCGAACGCGATGATCAGAGTGGCGAACTAGTGCTGCGCGCGTGGCGCAATCTTGCCAGCGATCTCGCCACTACGCTGCGCTTGACCGGCTCGTTGGTGGATTACGTGGTGCAGAGCGGGAAACCCTTGCGCTTGAGTAGCGCCGCTACGGGTGAATCCATCGCGATTGCGCCGGCGCTCGCGGTGCAGGCCACCCTGCAAGTGCCATTGCAACTTGGTGATCGGGTAATTGGCGCGTTGATTGTAAACAATCGGCGCGCGAATCGCGCCTTTAGCGATAGTGATCAATACTTGCTGGCCGCGCTGGCCGATTATGCCGCGATTGCCATCGAGAATGCGCGCCTCTACCAAGCAGCCCGTCGCAGTGAAGCGCGCTATCGCACGATCTTTGCCAATGCCTCTGATATGGTGTTGATACTCGATGCGCAGTGGCGCATCGTTAACAGTAATCAGAGCGGCCTCCGCATTCTCGGCATGGAAGCAGATGATCTGATTGGGCAACCGCTGCAACGTTGGTGTTTGCCGCAAGAATGGACACTGATTGAACAGACCCTCCAGCGCGTAGCCAACGGTGAACAGCCGCCGCCGTTTACCGTTTCATTACAACGCAGTACGCACGATGTTGCGGTGGTGGAAATGAGCGCGCAACGCCTTGCAGTTGATGCAGAGGTGATGATTGTTTGCATTGGGCGCGATCTAACTGAACGCCGTCGCCTCGAACAGCAATTGATCCAGTCTGATAAACTCTCGGCGTTGGGCCAATTGGTGGCCGGCGTCGCTCACGAGTTGAACAATCCGCTTACCAGCATTTCCGGGTATGCCCAGTTGTTGCTGCGCAATCGCTCGCTCGATGACAATATTCGCATGGATCTAGAACAGGTGCGGCAGCAAGCCGATCGAGCCGGGCGTATTGTGCGCAATTTGCTGATGTTCGCTCGCGAACATAAGCCCGAACGCTCGGTAGTGCAAATCAACGATGTTATCCAGAGCGCGCTCGCGCTGCAAGTCTACCAACTGCGGGTTGATAATATTACGGTGCAGCTCGATCTTGATCCTGCCTTGCCATTAACAATCGCCGACCCGCACCAATTGCAACAGGTGTTGCACAATCTGATCACTAATGCCCGCCAAGCAATGACCGAACGCGGATCTGGCACCTTGACGATCCGCACCACCCTCTGCAAGACCATGAATGGGCCGCAAATCGAAATTGCCGTGGCCGATAATGGGGTAGGCATTCCTCCCCAGCACCTTGATAAGATCTTTAATCCCTTCTTTACCACCAAACCGGTAGGCCAAGGCACCGGTTTGGGCCTCTCGATCTGCTACGGCATTATTCAAGAACATCAGGGCCAGATTTGGGCCGAAAGCCGGGAAGGGATTGGGACGACCATCTTCATTCGATTGCCCCTCATCGAACCAGATTATACGGCAGAAGATCCGCTCACGCCGCCAGTCACCACCGAAAGCGGCCCTCACCAACGAGTTTTGGTGGTAGATGACGAAGAGCCGGTGCGCCGGATGTTGCAGCGGTTGCTGGAGGAGCTAGGGCATCAGACAACCACTGTCAGTGATGTTGATGAAGCTTTGAAAGAACTTGCTTCTCAGACGTACGACTTAGTTATTACCGATCTCCGCATGCCGCAAAAGAGCGGCTTTGATCTGAGTGATGAGATTAGCCGTACCTACCCACACTTGACCGACCGAATCATCTTCATCAGCGGCGATACCCTGAGTTCTCTCAAACCCCAACAGAAGGAACGGCTCCAAGGGCGATTGCTGACCAAACCGTTTTCGATCCCACAACTGGCCGAACTGTTGCGTAATCTTCCCCTGCAGCGAACGATCAATTCGCCTGAACTCCCCTGACCTATGCTATGGTAAGATCAATATCCGGTAGGAGCATCGGTGCGCTGGCAACGGGGCCGGCATTAGCCATGGATTGAATACCGGAACAGGAATGACCATGGATCCATTTATCGCCCAGTCCGTTGCCGCGATTGCGGCCGATACGGTCTCAGGCGCGGTAGAGATTGCGAAAAAATGTGCCGAATTGTTGGCGCGTGCGGCACGCAGCCGGCCAATGGCGGATCGGACTGATGTGCAGCGCGAGGTGTTGACCGTTGGCAGAGCCTTGATGCGGAGCCATCCGACCATGGCGCCGTTGGTCAATTTGGTGAATGGCCTGTTGTGGCGGCTAGAAGCGACACAGGATAGTGAGACCGCTCAGCGGTTAGTTGATGAGGCAACCAACGATTTTCGCCGCCGTTTGCATGTGCATGAAGCAGCCATTGCCGAAACGACGTTGCGTCTGATCGGTGAAGAAGCGAAGATCTTGACCATTGGCCGCAGTACGACAGTGCGGGCAGCATTGCGCCATGCCCAGCGGGCCGGGCGGCGACCGCGCGTGATCTGCACCGAAAGCCGGCCTATTGGGGAAGGGCGGATGCTGGCTGGCGAATTGGCCGCCAGCGGGATCAATACGACGTTGATTACCGATGCGTCGGCGGCAGCGCATGTGGCGCATTGCCACCTCGTATTGGTTGGCGCTGATCTGATTAGCAGTGACGGGCTGATCAATCGTGTCGGCACCTATCCGCTCGCGCTGGCAGCGCACGCCGCCGGCGTGCCGATGTACACGCTCTGTTCGAGTGAAAAGCTGTTACCGCCGGGATACCGCTTGCCGCCGCAACAACCGCTGCCACCGAACCAACTCTGGCCAGAAGCGCCGCCGGGGATCACGGTACAAGCCGCCTATTCCGATCGCACGCCACTCGATCTGCTAACCGGGATTATTTCAGAGCGAGGGATTTCGCCGCCGGTCGGGATCGAAGCATGGTTAGCGGCTACGCATCTCCATCCGCTGCTGCGCGCCGATATGGATGAGGTCAGCTAACGGTGCGCAAGCCGGCGATAGAGTGCCAACGTTTGGTTTGCGGCAGTGTGCCACGAAAACCGCGCCGCTTGTGACGGGCCACGCCGGCGTAGCTCGGCGCGCGCTGTTTCGTCGTGCCAAAGGCGCTCGATCAGGTCGGCCCAAGCTACCGGATCAAGCGGCGGAGCCAACCAAGCCGCGTCACCCACCACCTCCGGTAGACTACTCGTATCGGCGACAATTGCCGGCGCGCCGCACGCCAGCGCCTCAAGCGCCGGTAACCCGAAACCCTCATACCGCGATGGATTGAGGTAGATGCGGCATGCGGCGTATAGCCAGCGCAAATCCTCGCCGCCGACAAAACCAATCCGCGTGACCCGATCAGCCAATCCAAGCTCGCCGATCAAAGCAAGAATCGGCTCATCGAGCCAACCGCGGGCGCCGGCCAACACAAGCCGATACCCTGCCGCAGGCCGCCGATCGCAACAGATCCGCAACGCCCGCAACAGGGTAGGAATGTTCTTGCGCGGTTCGATCGTGCTGACAAAGAGCAAAAAGCTATCGGCTACCAACGTTTGGCCGTCTATCACGCGGGTCGCGCCGGGCGATAGGGACAGCGGGTGAAAATGCGCATCCGCCGCCTCGTAGATCACCGTGATCCGTTCTGGCGGCACACCTAGCCGTTCGATAATATCATCACGGGTTGCCTGCGACACCGCAATAATGGCGTCGGCGCTGTCTGCCGCTTGATAGATCTGGCCATAATAACGGCGAGCCGCTTGATCGAGGATTTCGGGAAAGTGGAGAAACGCGAGGTCATGAATGGTAATCACCGCCGGATATGATCGCACCAGCGGCGGAATAAAATCGGGGCTATGCAACACCGTAGGGCGGCGCAGCCACACCTCAATCGGTAAACTAGCCTGCTCGAACCGGTGATGGGGCGGCGTTAGCAACCGGCTGCGCCGTAGACCGGGCACAATTGGCGCCCGCGCGCGAATGTGTTCAAGCAGGAGCAACTCTTCGCCAGCGGCCAGCAACGGCACCATAGCGCTGGCAAGACTACGGGTGTAATGGGCGATACCGCCTTGCCGGTAGGCATTAAGGCGAGCATCAATGGCAAAACGGATCATAGGGCCACCGGCACGCAACCATCAGATATCAACTTCCAAGCCATCGTAGGCAAACGTCACTCCGGGTGGCAAACCGTAATCGGCGCGATAATCAACGGTATGGGTCATATGCACCAAAAAAGTGCGCGGCGCCCCGATCAGTTTCGCCACTTCGCCTGCCTCGGCAATCGAGAGATGAGTCGGATGTGGCTCGGCACGTAATGCGTTGAGCACCAACACCTGCACCCCCCGCAGCGCCTCGATCGCCACTGGCGGCACTGCGCTGGCATCAGTAACATATCCCAGCGGGCCAATCCGGTAGGCGGTGATTGTCCACGTACCGTGAGGAATGGCAATCGGTATAATGGTCAAGGGGCCAATATGAAATGGCGCTTCGACCGCATGCAACGCGATTGCCGGTCGTGACGAGCCGGCTGATGTCTCATTAAAGGCATAGGCAAAGCGTTGGCGCACATCAGCCAGTGTTTGCGGGCTGCCATAGATCGGCAATGCTCCCTGCCGCAAACAAAACGGGCGCAAATCATCAAGGCCGGCCACATGATCGAAGTGGGCATGGGTCAGCAACACTGCATCGATCCGGCGCAGGCGAGCAGCGATAGCTTGGGCGCGAAAATCAGGGCCGGCGTCAATCAGGATCGCAAGATCATCGCTGCGCACGAGCGCGGAAGTGCGTAGCCGATGATGGCGCGGATCAGGCGAGGTGCAAATCGGGCAATCGCAGCCAATAACGGGAACTCCCATTGACGTACCAGTGCCAAGAAAACGCAACTGCATATCGCCCGCACAAAGATGAACAGATAATGAATACGCTATCGCTACGGCATTATAACACAGCCGCTTTACAAGCGATCCCTTCGCTGGCCCATTGCTTTTTGGCGATTATGACCAGCTAGCCGTCTCGTCGTATGATCTACATTGGTATGCAATAATATCGTACATAAATAAACTGTTAGCCATTTTCCATCAAAAATGCATTCGCAATAATCGTAACCTGCTTTATACTATCGGTAAGCGACGTGGATTGTGCGAGTCATTCATGCCGCGAGGACCCATGCGTGGCGGCTTCTTGTTCAGCGAAACCATTGAGAAACACGCCTATGTGATGAATATTCTGTTCGTTGACCAGCCGCACCCAACATCATCGCAGGTTGAATACCATGCGCCGGCTGATTGGCGAGTTGCGAACGCAGCTCAAGTACCAGATTATCGGTCCCTTCCTTATCCTTGCGATTGTCGTCGCAGTGGTGGGGTTATCGATTGTCGCGTTTTTTCTCGCCCGTCAGCAACAAGATCGGTTTGACAATGAGCTAGCCGCGGCCACGCGTACCGTAAGCGATGCCTTTCTAGCTCAAGAGCAAGCTAACCTTGATTTTTTGCGCGAAGTCGCCTTTGCCCAGCGCAACGACAGCATTGGCGCGCCTGCGGTGGCCGACGCCTTTCGCGAAAATAACATCGAGGGATTGCGGATCGCCCTCGAACCATTCTTCCTCCAAGGCACCCGGCGCAGCGACGTGCGCCTCGATCGGTTGATCGCTTTTGGCCGCGATGGGCGCACCATTGCTGACTTTGAGCGCCCGCCGCTCGCCACCGACAGCGCGTATATCACCCACGCTTCGTTTGACCTGAGCAACGCATGGTTTACCGCCAAGATCCTCAATGGCGAAGCTGACTCGCGCGGCGATAAATATGCCGGTTTGATTCAGTTTAGCAACACTCAAACCCTCTATCTCGCAACAATCGCGCCGGTGCGGCTGGGGAATGAAGTCGTTGGCGGCTTGATTGTCGCCATCCGGCTTGATAATCTCCTCAACACCATTGTGCAGCAGGCCCGGCTTGATGGGATCGTGCTGTACGATACATCAGGTGAAGTGATTGCGAGCACCTTCGGCAGTGTTGCCCGCATCCCTGCCTTAACCGTCGACCAGTTGGCAAAGTTCAAAGCCAACCCCGATCCGTTCGGTCAATCCCTCTTCACTGTGCAATCGATCAACGGCACGGAATACCAGTTTGCCTACGTGCCGTTTACTATCCGTGGCGGGCGGGCAGGCATTCTGGCTACTGCGCGTACCCGCGAAGAGGTGCTAGTAACGTGGAATAATATTAGCCCGTTCTTAGCCCTGATTACCTTTGGCTTGGGTTTTGGGATCGCAATTCTTGGGTTGTGGGTGGCGCGGCGCATTACCCGTCCAATTGAGGAATTGGCAGAAACGGCGAATGCAGTTGTGAGCGGCGACTTACACCGGCGCGCACAGGTCAGCACGCAGAATGAGATTGGCGTATTGGCCCAGAATTTCAATCGCATGACCGAGCACCTGATCGAGTTGTTGGCCCAAGTGCGCGCCGAAGCCAGCCAACGCGCAGCCATTGTGGAAAGCATTACCGATGGCATTATCTTTACCGATATTCATGGTGAGATACGTTCGATCAACCGCGCAACTCGCCGGCTGCTGGGAATTAGCGACGAAGCGCCCCTCCCCAAACGGCTGAGCGATTTGCCGCTCGAGCCATTGCGCGAGGGTATTCCCGGATTCGGCGAGCAACGCGCGCAAGACCTTTACGCGCTCGGCACGTATATTGTCCGGCTTTCAATTGCTGAAGTGCGCGAAGAACCTGCGAACCTGCTTGGCTATGTGGCCGTGTTGCAAGATCTAACAGAGGAGGTGATGGTCGACCGGGCGAAGACCAATTTCATTGGGACGATTTCTCACGAATTGCGCACACCTTTGACAGTTATTCGAGGCAATGCTGATCTCCTGATGCGCGGTTTGGCTGGACCGCTTGATGACGAACAAAAGACGTTCGTGGAGGCGATCCGGTTGCATGCCAATAACATGACGACACTGATTAGCAATGTGATAACCATTGCTAACCTCGACTCTGGTTCGCTCAAATCAACCTTGGAACCGATCGAGGTGCAACGCCCAATCGAAGATGCGATCTGGCAGGTGCAGTCACAGATCAAGGCTAAGGGGCTTCAGCTCGAAGTTGAGATTCCTAAGAAGCTGCCCACTGTGCTCGCCGACTTCGATCACGTGCGCACAATTATGACCCAGTTGCTTGACAATGCGCGTCGCTATACCAATGCTGGTACGATTACGATCCGCGTCATTCCGCAACCTGATCTGATGCGGATCGAAGTGCGCGATACCGGTCGCGGTATTCCGCCCCATATGCATGAACAAATCTTTGAACGTTTCATCCGGGGTGATGGCACGAGCGAAGGGATTAATTCCAGCGAGCGTGGCATTGGGCTAGGATTAGCTATTTGCAAGCAATTGGTCGAGCGTTTGGGCGGAACAATCGGTGTCGAGAGCGCACCGGGGCAGGGCAGTACGTTCTTCTTTACCTTACGTTACGCCAATGATACCGCCAGCCCTGAAAAACCGGCAACCCGCGTGGAATCGGCCGCTTGACGTGAGCCGCCTCAGGCGGCCACTACCATGGCTGATCCTCGCTTCGTTGTTGCTATTGCTCCTTCTGATCTCCTGCGTCATTAGCCTGATGATTGATCAGGTGGCGCCACGCATGGAGTGGTTTAGTGGTGATGTCAGCAACAGCGGGCGAGTAGATTATACGCTGTGGAGTGGGGGACCCCAGTTGCCGCCTCTCAACCCGGAAGCGATCGCTTCGCCTGATGAAGAACCTACTCCCGTATCTACACCCGGCGCCGAACCGGAACCGGAAGTTCCGGTGGTGGTGATTGAGGTGCCAACCGCGACGCCTACTCCAACCGCGACGCCTACTCCCACCGCGACGCCCACTCCCACCGCGACGCCCACTCCCATTGCGACGCCTACTCCCATTGCGACGCCCACTCCCATTGCGACGCCTACTCCCACCGCGACGCCCACCCGGACGATTACCCCAACCCGAACCGCGACGCCTACCCGGACGGCAGCGCCAACGGCGACGCCAACTACGGTGACGACGCCAGCACCACCGCCGCCGCCACCACCGCCGCCACCACCGCCGCTGCCACCGACAAGTACGCCGACGGCTGCACCAAGCCGGACAGCAACGCCAAGCCCGACAAGTACGCCAACGCCAACGGCCACACCCGTGCCAACAAATACACCAACCCGAACAGCTACGCCGGTGCCAACGAATACACCCACGCCCCGCCCCGGCGAGGCAATCTTTTTCTTTGCAAATGCGAATCTTAGCGTGAATGAGAATGCCGGTACACTGACCGTGACTGTGCGCCTTGGCGCGCCGGCTGAACAAACGGTGCGCGTGCGGTACGAGACGGTGGCGGGCAGCGCATTGCCAAGCATTGATTACACGGCTACGAACGGGCAGTTAACATTTGCTATTGGTGAACAGCAGAAGACGTTTACCGTTCCAATTATTGCCAATGACCTTTATGAACCGGCCAAGACCTTTACGCTGCGACTGTTCAATCCAGAGGGTGGTTTTGTCGGTATTCCCGGTACCGCAACTGTTACAATTGTTGATACCAGCCCGCCGCCAGAGATAAGTTTTGCCAACGCGGTAAGCACCGTTGCCGAGGGCGATGGGCTAGCTGCTGTGACCGTGCGGCTTGACCGCGTCTCTGCAGTTGATGCTCGTGTGTCATATACTGTGACTGGAACTGCTGCGTTCGCCGATCACGGCCTCCGTAACGGAACGATTCTCATCCCAGCCGGCGCGCGAGCGGCACGGTTGCTGATCCCTATCGTTGATGATCCAGAAGCTGAAAATGATGAAACGATCATTATCAATTTAAGCGCGCCAGTTGACGCAACGCTTGGATCACCGAGCACACATACCTTGACGATACAAGATAACGATCAGGCCGGTATTATTCTTCAACCGTCGATTATCGATGTGGCGGAGGGAAGCCCCGATGGAACCTATA
>JANWYE010000146.1 GCA_025057175.1 Chloroflexus sp.
GCCTATGGCGGTGGCAATCGGTAGCCAGCGCCAATTTCTGCCGCTCGTTGTCAAACCGCTGATCTTTACCGAAACGTTCACCGGGGAACCGTCGCAACCCCAGTCTTGGAATCCAGCCAATTGGGATGTGACGGTGCATTCGCGTGATGTCAACACGTGGTACCAGCTCGAACCGATGGCAGCCGAACATGGTTCCGATTGCGCGCCGGCGCCGGCTACTCACACGATTAGCGCCTACGAGGATGCAGTGTATCTCTGCCGCAATCACTTGATGACGGCGATCAAGGCTAGCGGCTACGGCATGATCTATCTCACGCCGAACCATCTGGTCGATTTCAGCGGCGGTACGGCAACGATTCGCTTCGATGTGTCAACCCTGCGCGCGAGCATGCGGGACTGGATTGATGTTTGGATCAGCCCGTACAACGATCATCTGCAACTCCCGCTTGATATGGAAGTTGATCTTAGTGGCCCGCCGCGGAATGCCGTGCAAGTGCGGATGGATCTAAGCGGTAACTACTTTGATGTGGTGGTTTATCGCAATTTCCAACCAACCGTTATTGATGGATTAACAATCCCTTACGATCGCTTCCTCGAACCTAGCCCGACCCGCCGTGATACATTCGAGTTGCAGATCTCGCGCACCAGCATTAAGTTTGGCATGCCAGCGTATAATTTTTACTGGATTGATGCGCAGATTACCGATCTTGGCTGGAGTCAGGGCGTCGTCCAGTTTGGGCACCACTCCTACAATCCGCTGAAAGATTGCGCTACCTGCCGGGCAGGGACGTGGCATTGGGATAATATCACGATCAGCCCAGCTAAGCCGTTCACAATAATTGCCGCCAATCGCCGTTTCGTCGATCGCGCAAACCCGGCGGTGACACTAGCAGAGCCGGCGCCGGCCAATGCGCGGCTCCGCTTTGCTGGCATTGGCCCCAATCTGCAGGTGCGCTTCGATGGCGGCAGTTGGCAACCAGCCCAGTTGCAGGCCCACGATACGCGCTATTTTAAAGATGAACATTTCCGTAGTTTCTGGATGCCGATTCCAGCCGGAGTAACCCGCATTGAGTTTCGCGGAGATCGCTGGTGGGGAGGCGATTGGCACGCGCGCGATATAAGTGTATGGGCATTACCCTGACGATGGACACTTGCCAGCCCGAGGGTTGCCAGTTTGCGCACTGAGCGCGACAGCCTGCGCCATGAGTTCAGCGATCTGAGCAGTGTTGCGTATCGCATCAAAATGTTGCTCAGCATGGTGCCGGGCTGCTTGCCCCATTTGTTGCCTCGTTTCAGGATGTTCGATCAGTAGGCGGAGGCGAGCAGCCACTGCCGCTGGCTCGTTCGGTGGCACAAGAAAACCGTTTACGCCGTCTTGCACAATATCAGGCAATCCACCAACTGGCGTGGCGATTACCGGTGCGCCGCACGCAATCGCTTCGACAGCAGCAATCCCAAACGCTTCGGCTTGGGTCGGGAAGACAAAGATGTCAGCTTGTTGGTAAAGTTCGATCAAACGCGCGCTATTGGGGGATAGATCGCGATAAATGTACATGCCGGCAGCCGCTGGCTCGATGGGGCTGCGTGTGACCACATGCAGTTCGACCGGTGTTGCTAGATGGCGTAATGCTGCCAGTAACACCGGCCCGCCTTTGCGTTCAAAATCGCCCCCAACAAACAACACGCGCAACGGGCCGGGCTCCCGTTCGGTTCGTGGCCGCCAACGCGTTAGATCAATGCCGGGTGGAATGACCTTGACCCGATCGGGAAGCACGCCGTACTCGCGCACCAATGCCTCGCCTACCCACCGCGACCACGGCAATACCCACGCCGCCCGTTGAAACAGTTTCATATTTAACCGATGTTTCAACTCTGCCAGTAGGCCGGGTCGATCGGCGCGATGATGGTACAACGCTGCCATTGCGTCATATTGGCGTGGCGTGATGTCAGTGGCAAGCAAATATGGCCGGCGGTAGACTAGGCTGCCGGCTAGTGCTGCCGGCGCTTGGGTGTTAAACAATGCTACATCATAATCGACCATCCGCAATGCTTGCCGTGCCTGTTGCCGGCCTCGTAGCGCGCCTCGCACACTGGCCGGCAATGGCATGCGTTCGATCCATCCATCTGTTTCGTAATAGGTTATCTCAATCCACTGGGGCGCAATTTGCGCTTGTTTAGCAAAGCCAAAACGCAGATTCTCTGCGTATGTGCGATGGCCGAGGTGTTGTTCGAGAATAAAGAGCGCTCGTATCATCACAGCCATTCTTTCCCGGCATAGGATTCACATTGGCGCCTGCTCAACCGCCGGTTCAGAAATGTTCCCCTGTGCGGTTGGCAAACCATCGATTTTTACCACGCGAGCCGGAATGCCCACTACCGTCGCTCCTGCCGGCACGTCGCGCGTTACTACTGCATTTGCGCCAATCCGCGCGCGATCGCCAACCGTAATACCACCCAACACGCGCGCCCCAGCGCCAATAAACACCTCATCACCGATCACGGGAAATTCCCATTCATTGCGCATCCCAATCGTTACGGCAGCGACAATCGTGCAGTTGCGGCCAATTCGCTGTGGTGCAATGACGGTGCCAACTGGATGGGCAATATAGAGACCGCCGCCGATATCAGCGCCAACTACGATTTCGAGGCCGTAGCGCCGGTACAACCGCCGCTGCACATAACCGGGGAGGAATGGAATGCTGCGCTGCTTGCACCACGATCCGAACCGAAACCAAAGCATAGCGCGTAACGGTAAGTGGCGAAAGAGCAGGGCTAGCATTTGTCGCCAACTCAATGGCGCTGTGCTTATCTGCCCCGGTATGACCCAGCGCTGCGCGTCTTGCAAAAAGAGTTCCCACATACGTTTGCTCGCTTTACAATCGCGCCGCTGTAATCGCGCTTTCCGGCGCAAAAAAGCGATCGCGTCCACCCAATTCGTCGGCAACCCCCTGATAGTAGCGTAGATTGAAGATCGCGCTGTAGATCGGGCGGCTGCCCCGTTCACCTAATAAGCGATGAGCCAGCAACGCCAGATGAGGCATGATTGCCAATGCCATTGCGCTGGCCCGTGGCCGATCGAGCAAGACCCACACCAACCAGCGCGTCAACTGGTTTCGTTGCGCAAACTCACTTCGGACAAAGCCGAGTAGATCGACTTGCTGTTCACGTCCAAAGACAATATCGTTGCGACCGTAGGTATATGGTGTTGCCAGCCACGAGGCAAAGCTGCGTTCGGCGTAGTGATAGCCGGCCGCTTGGGGTGCAAAGACAAATTCAACACCGAGTTTATTCAGCCGATACGCTAGCTCAATATCCTCGGCGCGGCGGAATCGCTCATCAAAGCCACCCGCTGCCAAAACCAACTGGCGCGCGAGCGACGTGTTACCAGTGTAGAATTGGCGCGCAGTTGCCGGCCAGATCCCGCTGGTCATGGCCCGATACTGCTTTTCCAGCATGGCTTGTTCCCACGCCACCCACGGCGATAATGTTGCATCAGGCGGCGTCAACATTGTGCCGAGCACCACTCGGTTAGCCCGTTCTTCGTGCAGCCGCACATGTTCGCCGATCAAGTTGGGCACCGGTACCACATCATCATCAAGAAACAAAACGATATTCCCGCGCGCCGCTGCCACCCCCCGATTACGGGCCGCTGCCGGGCCTGCGTTGGCCTGTTGAATGAAATGGAGGTGGAATGGTGTCTGCGCTTGTTGGCAGTATTCTGCCGTGCCGTCGGTTGAACCGTCAGAGACAATGACAACCTCAAATTGATCGTTCGGGTACGACTGCTTGGCTAGCGCTGCCAACACTCGTTGCAGGCGCGCCAGCCGGTTATAGGTTGGAATAACGATACTTATGGTGACAGGTTGCTTGTTCATATGCTTATAACGGACGGATCACCCGCGCTGGCACACCGGCGGCCAGCGATCGCGGTGGAATACTCTTTGTTACTACGCTCCCAGCGCCAATCACGCTGCCAGCACCGATAGTAACCCCGCTCAATATTGTTACGCGCCCCCCTAACCATACATTCTCTTCCAAAATGATCGGCGCTGATGGCGGGCGTTCTTGCCGTCGTTCCGGTTCCAGCCGGTGAAAATCGTTGTCCATGATCATAGCGTAGGTGCCAATGTTGCATCGTGGTCCGATCCGCACTAGCTCGGTTGCCGCTATCGAACAGCCATAATTGATGAACGTTCCGGCGCCGATTTCTAGGCATGCCCCCTGCGCCACGGCAAGTTCTAGCGGCACGATCGTTGAAACTAAACGTGCCCGCTCACCGATCACCAATCGACCATAATTACTGATAACTGGCCGGCCCCATAACCGCACTCGCGGCCCCAGTTCGGCGCTGCGCAGATACCAACGCGCGCGGAGTACAGCAAGAATGTCACCTATAGTATCAGTTAGCGGACGTGACGGCATCGTCCGTTCTCCCTATATTCCTATCTTCAAAGTAACGAACTGGAATGAACAGCCGCTAAATAGATCATTTGCGCAAGCTGACAGTTTCGTTGCTCATTTCTCAGCGGGTCTCGCTCATTCCTATCAAATTATTTAACAGTCGTGACTTGCCAGATGGTGAGTGGGGCCTATTAGACGCTCGTGCCGTGCGACCATGCCATCAATGGCACTTCAGCCGCTCGCGCGTTGGCGCTTAACCGGCGTAACTGCTCGCCGCTGACAAAGCCTTCATGTGGCGGTAGGCGAAATCCATCCCAGAACCCGTGGAGGCGCTGGCCAACGTAGAAAAGTTCCCGGCGATCACCTCGTAGCGCAGCGGGAATTGCGCGCAGCGCATGCTTAACTTCACGGGCCAGAAACCAAGCTCCCGCAAACAGATCTCCGCGGCGGGTAAAACGGCCAAAATTACCGCCATTACCGTACTGATAACGGGCAAACAGTGCCTCAGCTTCGGCCTGCGGCCGAAAACCATGGGTATGCACTACTTCAATATGGGGACAGACCTTGTAGCGCGCGCCACTGCGCACGACCCGCCAACACAGGTCGGTATCGTCTGAGGCCCGCAACCGGCTGCCGGGACCACAGAATTCATCGTAGCCGCCGATGCGGTCAAATAGGCGACGGCGTATGCTAAAATTTGCGCCTGACGCATGGAGAGGGAAATGCCAGCGCGATAGGTATGGCCAAGCCTCAAATGCCGGGGTAAAGCCGGTCGCTGGATCATACGGCGGCGCAGTGAGTCGCCCCGCGATAAAATCCAGTTCAGGATCGGCACTAAATTCGGCGACAATCTGTTCTAACCAATCCGGTTTCACCTCAACATCGTCATCAATGAGCGCAATAATCTCGCCGCGGCTGGCGGCGATGCCTAAATTGCGCGAGCTTGCCGCGCCGAATCCGGGCCGCCGGTTGAGTAAATAGTGAAAGCGTGGATCATTACGAAATGGCGCGAGCACTTTTGCATTTGCATCGTCGGGGCTTTGATCAACGACAAAGATTTCAAAATGTTGATAGCGACTGCGAAACACACTTTGTACTGCATCGGCTAACGGTTGCGGACGTTGTTTGGTCGGAATGACAATTGAGACCAGCATAGGTCCTCCTCAACGATCTACAACGACCGCTCTACTGTTGTCGGGGCAGTTGTTGTGCCTCGATACACCAACCGTTCCCGATCAACTGGATGCGCTAAGCCGCGCAAGCAGCCGCGCACAAACGCTACTAGCCGTCCTAGCCCTCGTGGGCGCTTCAGGCGTAACAGTGGTGCGAGCGGCTCAAGCAGTGCCGGCACTAACAATTCATACATCAATACGATGGTAGCTCGGCAATGCCCAGCCTTCAATGGCTTGATGTACGCTGCTCCTAGCCCCTCCCAATCACGCGCAGCCAATTCGCGCGCTTCGGCCCATGTGCGGAAACCGTCGTGTATCACATAAGTAGCCGGAGTTTCGACCACATACCAGCCATGTGCAATGGCGCGCAGCGCAATATCGGCGTCTTCCGCCGAGGGAAATCGCCCGCCTGCGCCTAACGCCTCGTCGAAACCGCCCATCGCTAACACGAGGTCTCGTCGCACTGCCATGCCCGCGCCAATGCCACGCGCCCGGCATTTGCCAAAAAACGTTTTCACAATGGTTCGCTGTTGGCGTTGGTAAGCCGGAATGAAGCCGGCGCTCGCGTCGTGTGGCCCCGGCACTACATTGCAAAAGAGCACTGCCGCCTGTGGCTCGCGCTGGAATTCCGCTTCGATAACTCGTAACCAATTGGCTGCTACTCGGCAATCGTCATCGGTAAAGGCGACGAGTGGCGCTTGCGCTAATTGCAAGCCAATGTTGCGCGCAATGCCTAGCCCTTTGGTTGCCGAGGCTATATAGCGTAATCGGTCATTATTGCAAAAGCGCCGTAAAGCTGTAGCAGTAACGGTATTAGTGCTCTGATCGACAATGATTAGCTCGAAAGCTTGGTGATCGTTGGCGAGGATGCTTTCGACCGCAGCCACCACTCTTTCGCCCCGGTTCCGGGTACAGATGATGGCGCTGATCGTCGGTGTGTTCATGGTCATCCCTTATGACTACCCGTCCATTGCCCCATTGCAACCCTGCGATGGTCACTCCTATTTCGATGTTATTCATCGAAGCGGTCGCGAGCCGGCGGTAATGGCTTGCTTCGTATCCCAGTGGCAAAGCAGGTTGTGCCATTATCAAGCATACGCCGGCAATCCCAGTAATTCTGGGATGGTAACGATGTCGTACCCTTCGCTGCGCAACCACGGCACGAGCATGCGCACTGCCCGCGCCGTCTCCGTCTTTTCCCACCGGATTTGGTTTGAGACCGAGTCATGCATTAAGATGATGGAACCCGGTTTGACCAACGGTTTGACCTGCGCTACTAGTTGTTCTGCTGGAACCTCTGGCACTTTCCAATCATCAGGGTAGATGTCCCACCCGATTACGGCATAACCCCGTTGTTGCAAGCGGCGCCCTTCCCACGGCGTAAGCCAGCCCCACGGCGGCCGGTAGAGGCGCGGTCGCCGCCCGATCACCTGCGTGATAGCAGCGGTTGCGGCATCGATGTGTTCACCACCGCGCAGCATCAACCCAGCTTTGCGGCTATGCATCATCGAGTGGTTGCCGATGACGTGCCCCTCGGCAAAGGCCCGTTGCACCACGTCAGGATGCCACTGTACACTTAAACCAACGCAAAAGAAGGTGGCTTTGACGCCTAGTTCGCCCAGTGTATCAAGCAAGTGTTCTGTGCAAGGTTTGCTCGGCCCGTCATCAAACGTAAACGCTACTGCCCGCCGCGTGCGCGGTCCGTGGTTGTAGTAGTAGCCAAATCCGCCATACGGCGGGCTGAGCAACAAGTTGCCGATCTGATCGATCGCTTTGGTAACGGTTGCGCGCGCGTTCATGCCTGCCCTCGCTTAGACCGAGACCGCTGTGTGTTTGGCGTTGACCTGCTGCGCGCGACGAAATAGCTTGTCGTACAGTTTTGCCCCCAATAGCGCGCGCAGCGCAATCGCCAACGACCCTTTTTGCAACAGTGTCTCCCATGGGCTAACCTGTAACCCGACCCGGTAAAAACGCCAACCGAGCTGGAGATTGCCGCTAAAGACGGCGTCAGCCGCGAATGAAATCAGCGCGCGTTGCCGCGCTTTGCGATAAAGCCATTGTTTTTGGCGGCGCTCCTCTTCCGGCATCAGGCTAAATGTCCAGTCAAAGATGCGGAAGAGTTCATGGATTGCGTTCCGTAACGCCGTTGGGTCTTTCGACATACTCGATGGATGTCGGCGGTAGGCGTAGAGCATCTCGTCAATGTAGGCAATATCACCAAAGTGGCACAGGCCGAGCCACATCTGCGCGTCGAGCGACCAGCGCAAGGTGGGGTCGTAGCCGCCGATCGCTTCGTAAGCACTTTTACGAATCATAGTGCCGCTGTGTTGTGGGTAGCCCTTGAGCAGAAAGTCGGCCAAGACTTCGCGCCCGCCGCGCACATAGCTGCTCGCTGCTGCCCGGCTGACAAAGCTGAGCGTCTGTTCGTCGGCGTAGAGGCCGTAGGCGCTGAACGCCATCACAACTTGGGGGTGTTGTTCAAGCACCTCAACCTGCCGCGCGAAGGCTTGTGGCGAAACGACCCAATCGTCTGCCGAGATGACGCTCAGGTATTTGCCCCGTGACTCTTGCATCCCCTCGATCAACGAGGCGACAAAGCCTTTGTTCTGCTTGTGATCGATCAGCCGCACCCGTGGATCACGCAGATAGGGCTTGATTACCTCTAATGAGTTGTCAGTTGAGCAATCGTTGATCAGAATAACCTCAAAATCACGAAAGCTCTGTTGCAGGATTGAGTCGAGGCAATTCGGCAGGAAGCCAGCGTAATTGTAATTTAAGACTGTTACTGACACTAATGGCGCGTTGTGACTCGCTTGCATTGCCAACTCCCTTGTCAGCGCGCGCATGCCGCAGCTAACGTTGCGACGACATAGTCTTGATCTTCTGTGGTCATCTGCGGGTAGAGCGGCAGCAGAATGCTGCGATCTTGCCCGTATTCCGAGTGGGGCAGATGGTAGCCTTCGGCCCGCCGGTACGGTTGCTCGCGGTGCGTACACATGATGCCGCGCCGGGTGGCAATGCCGTGATCAAGCATGTATTGCATCACGGCGCGCTGATCGCACCACTCTGGCAGATAGATTGGGTAGCTTTGCCAATTGGTGCGCGCATACGGTGGCTCTGTTGGCACGCCTATCCCCGGAATGGCGCTGAGTAGGTTGGCATAGCGTTCGGCTAACCGCCGCCGCGTTGCGATAATTTCCGGCAAGCGCCGCAGTTGTTCGCGCCCGACCGCCGCTTGGATGTCGGTCATGCGGTAGTTGTAGCCCACGACGTTGTATTCTTCAAAAATGACCTGATTGGCCAGATGGCGCACCCGGTCATTCACGCTCATTCCATGCTGGCGCAACAGGCGGAACAAAGCGGCGTATTCGGCGTTATTGGTCGTGATCATGCCGCCATCGCCGGTGCTGAGCACTTTGCGTGGGTGGAATGAGAAGCAGGCGATCACACCGTGTGGCTTGCCAATCTTTTCCCAGCGTCCCTCCCACCAGAGTTCGCTTCCGATTGCGCAAGCTGCATCTTCGATCACCGGCAAGCCATGCGCTTCCGCTACCGCCAGAATCCGTGCCATGTCCGCCGGCATTCCCATTTGATGCACGGTCAAGATCGCCTTGGTGCGCGGTGTGATTGCCGCCTCAATCAGGTCTGGATCCATGTTGTGGGTGGCCGGGTCAATGTCAACAAAGACCGGCTCGGCGCCGCAATACCGCACACTGTTCGCTGTGGCGATGTAGGAGTGGCTAACTGTTATCACTTCGTCGCCGGGGCCGATCCCAAGCGCCAGCAGCGCCAAATGCAGCGCCGTGGTGCAA
>JANWYE010000147.1 GCA_025057175.1 Chloroflexus sp.
GTGACCAAGACGCCAACCGTGACCAAGACGCCAACCGTGACCAAGACGCCAACCGTGACCAAGACGCCAACCGTGACCAAGACGCCAACCGTGACCAAGACGCCAACCGTGACCAAGACGCCAACCGTGACCAAGACGCCAACCGTGACTAAAACACCGACTGTGACCAAAACACCGACCGCGACCAAAACGCCCACTGTGACCAAAACACCGACCGTGACCAAAACACCGACCGTGACCAAAACACCGTCCGCGTCTCCTAGCGCCTTGCCAACGCCGTGGCCGTCGGGGAGCGTGGTCATAAGCGCGTTACTACCTTCGCCAGCCACTGGCGAGAGCGAATGGATTGAAGTAACCAGCCGGCATCTAGTTCCAATCAACCTCAGCGGCTGGGCATTCGTTGATGCGAGCGGCCAGCGTCGCCCATTACCTGATCAAGCACTGGCACCGGGCGCCACCATTCGTATTGCTATCACCCGCGCGTTTCTCAACAACAGCGGCGATACGGTATCGTTGTACGATCCATCAGAGGCAATGATAGACACCTTCACCTATCCGAAAGCAACGGTTGGGAGTATCATCCAGCGCCGAATGGATGGTGACATGCTGGTCAGCGCAACTACAACAGACAATAGTCAGTCCTCTGCCACGCCAGCAACAGCCTATGAAGTACACTCCCTTGCTGTGCCGGCGGCAGATGGGGAGATCACGTCTGCATCCAATCCCAAGCCACACTCAGCCAAGTCCCGGCCAGCCTCATTGTTGCCGCAATCACCGGCACCTAACTATCTAAGCTTTACGCCGGCTTTGTCTACACCAACCCTCGCGCTCTCGCCTACGCCAGATGTGCCCTGCGCCGGTTGTGGCCAACCGGCTTGGCCATGGTCACGGATGGTGGCTGCACTGTTGGGTGTTATCGCCTTACTGCTGTTTGTTGCTGAACCAACACCAGCGCAGGCAGCACAACGCGATCAGGATATGCTATAATCTCACAACACCGGTGCGGCCAATCCGCTGAAGCAATAGTTCAGAGAGGAACCCCCTATGAAAGATCTGCCTACCCTAATCAGTGAACGGTTAACGCAGAACCTGTGGGGTGTTCTTGGCAATCAAGGCTACATTCTCGGCATCGATTTAGGCAGTTACGGCCTGCGGGTAGCGCTAGTCGATCTGCAACATCATGCCTATCACAACGCTGCCATCGAGTCGCTTGATCACGAAGATCCTGAAACTGCGGTGATGCGGGTCATCGAATTGGCCCGAAACTTGATGGCGCGTGAAGGAGTGACGGTGGATCGGCTGGTGCGAGTGGGTGTTGGCTTCAGCGGTCCGGTAGATTTGCGCCATGGAACGGTGCGGCTAGCGCCGCGGCGACCCGGCTGGGAAAACTATCCGTTGCAAGAGCGGTTTGAGCAAGCGTTTGATGCAGTGACGCTCATTGATAACGATGCCAACTTGATCGCGCTCGGTGAAGCGACGTTTGGCGTTGGCAAGGGATGCCAGCATCTCTTTTATTTCCATCTGAGCACCGGTGTAGGTGGCGGCGCGGTGTTGAATGGCCGGCTCTACCACGGCGCTCACTCGATGGCCGGCGAAATTGGCCACGCGGTGGTTGGCCACGGTTGGAATGGCGATGGCCGCCCAGAGACACTAGAGGAATTGGTCTCGATTAGTGGTTTGTTGCGGCGTGCCAATGCCGAGGGGATGGCAGCCGAACGGCTAGAGGATATTTTCAGCGATCATCCGGTAGCGCGCCGGGTCGTACAGCATACGGTTGATTTGATGGCGACCCGGATTGCGCAGGTGATTGCGTTGCTCGATCCCGAAATGGTGGTGTTAGGCGGCATTGTGGTAAGGATCGGCGGTGATTCGTTTGTTGAAGCGATTGCCGCGAAGGTCAATGATTTCATTGCGCCGCAGTTTGCGCGCCCGGTGCAGGTTGTTCCTTCGGTGCTCGGCCCAGACAGTGTTGCTATCGGCGCGGTAGCCATGGCGCTCGATAGTTTGTCGGATTAGGCGCAAGTGGCCCTAGCTTCACCAGTGGGTAGTTTGGCAAGATGACAACACGCTCGCCGTTATGCCTAGTAGCTAACGTAGTGATTGCGTGCGTTTTCGTGGGCAATAGCTGCGAGACCCCGCTACGCCTAATGCCGGCTACGATTTGCATATAGCGCCGAGCAATGCTACAATACGAGAAGCTATATCGTACACCCTACGGATAGCAGGGAGGCAGGAGCAGCCTCTCTGTTTCCTGTTGTCTGTAAGCATCGTGGGGGCAACATGGACGCGAAGATGATCGTTTTTGGCGACACGGCTATCGATCGTTTGCTCCAGTGGCTGCGAGCGAGCGGCGAGCCGAAAGATGTGCGCGAATTGTTGGTGCAATACCTTGAAATCCTGAGCAAGTTGGTGATGGAGGAGAGCGAATGACCGCCACGACAGGAACGTTGGCCGATGAAGTATGGCGGCTGATGACCGCGCAAGGAATCCTCTTCGCCGTTGATGCCCCTATTCGCCAGACGTTGCAGAATCTGGTCGAGTTTTTTGTGGCTCGGTGGCAGCGCGACCCTGAAAGCGTGCGCGCCGAACTCGAAGCGGCGTTAGCGGCTGATGACCGCTTTACCCGCGAAGAGGTCAATGGTCAAGTCATCTTCGTAACCTCCCGGCAAGGGCGCTACGTTCCCCGCGATACAACCGATACCCATACCTTCAAACAGCGACTCTATGAACCTGAGAAGCCGTTGCCGATTGATGATTTGAGCGTAGTCGTTTCAACGTCCCGTCCGGCGATTACGACGGTTGAGCCGGTATATATTTCTGATTACTGGATCGAGCAAGCGCGCTTGATTGCGGCGGCTAAAGCTGCTGAGCAGGCGCCTGTTACTGAGGAACCGGCTCCGGTTGCGGCTGCTTCAGAAAGGGCGCCAGTGATCGCCGAGCAGCCGGTGGTTGAGGCGGTGCCGCCAGTAGATGCTGAGCCTGCCCAAGTCGCGCCGGTGATCGCCGAAACGGCAGAGGTGATTGCTGAGCCAGTAGTTGCTGCCGAGCCGGTCGAAGCCGCACCCGCGCCTGCTCAGGTTGCTCCTGCCGAGCGCAGCACGATACTAGTGGTTGATGGCATGGCGATCGATTTGAGCCGCTCTCCCGCTGAAATCGTGGCGAAATACGGCCCGGCGCTCGAACGTATTTTGGCCGAACGGCTTGAACAAGACCCCTTGCGCCGGATTGTCAGCTTTGGCCGGATGCACTACCCAGAAGCGAGTCTAATTAGCTTCGGCAAGAACGATCTGCGCAAGATTCGCGACTATATTCTCGAACGCAACGAACCGTTGCTCGATACCGAGATTATCGCTGATCTGTACTATCACAATCCACGCCAGTCTGATTATGAAGGGTTCCGCTTCTCGCTTAATTACCGGCTGTCACGCGAGAAGGATTTTGAGTTTGTCGGCGTTGAGGGCGCCAATGTCTGGTCAACCAAAGGTTTGCCGGCGATTGGCTCGAAGCGGGTCAAAGCGGCTGAGATGGGGCAGTTGACTGCGTATCTGATCGAAGGTTTCGATGATAGCCTTGCCGATCAGAGCGTCGAGTCGATTGTCACTAGCGGCAGTGTGACCCGCTTGCTGACCTTCTTTGAGTGGGAGTTTGGCGTGTTGCCGCTCGATGCCGCTCTGGCGGCCCTGTTGCCTAAGCCGGTCTTCCCTGACCAGCGCAGCGCGGTGCTCCGTTTTGAATCGCCGCAGCACTTTAGCACGTATCTGGTTGAGGTGCGCTATCCGACCGGTAATCGCGGTGGTTGGCTGCAAGGGTTGGAAGATTTCTTCCGCGAGCATTTGGTGCCCGGTGCGTTGATTACGATTAGCCGCAGCGAGGCAGTTAACGTCTTCACGATTACCTACGAGGAGGCAAGTGAGACGACTGGGCGTCTGTTGACGCTGGATGAAAAGAAGAATAAGTTCGCGTTCGCGAATATGACCTTTTACTGCGCGGTCGATGAAGATTTGTTGCCAGAGCAGAATCGCTACGGCAAGCTGCGCAACCTGAAGGCGTTCCCGATGGGTGAACGGCGCAAGGCCGAGATGATCCTCGAACACGTCTGCGAGACAATGGGTGAGCGCGGCGGTAGCCGCGAGCAGCCTGTGTACCGGGTGGCGTTCGCTGATATCTTTATGGCGTACAATGTGCTGCGCCCGGCTTCGCGGTCGTTCCTGCTAGCGCTGCTGGCGAACAATCCGGCAATTGCGCCTGATCCGGCGGCTGAAGGCGTCTACCTCTTCACGCCACCACAGGTTGAGACCGAAGCAGAAGTTGCAGAGGAAGAAGAGGATCTGCCAATTCAGCCGGCGTTGCGTCGTCGCAGTGGACGGTACATTGAGGAAGATGAGTAGCGATGGTGTGCTGCGCTATCTGGTAGCGACGGTGAGTACACCGTCGCTACACAAAGGTTTATGATGACCCCAAGTTTTGCCGAGCGTGTTGCCCAACTTGACGCTACCGAGACGGCGCCGACCCGCCTCGATCTGAAGTTGCTGGCAAATTTAGGCCCAGAAAGTGTCTATATCTTCTGGGAGCAGTGGCAGCGGTTTGGCCTTGATCGGCGCCGCCATATTATGCGGCTGCTGGCCGAATTGGCCGAAGAGCAGATCCAGCTTGATTATCGGCCGGTGTTTCGCGCGTGTCTGGCCGATCAAGACCCTGAGATCCGGGTGTTAGCGATTGAAGGGTTGTGGGAAGATGACCGCGAACAAATGATGGATCGGCTGATCCAGATGATCCACGATCCAGCCGGTGAGGTGCGGGCAGCGGCGTTGCTGAGTCTCGCTCGTTTTGCCTATCGCGCTGAGATTGGCGAATTGGCTCTTGATGCGTGCCAGCGTTTGCATACGGCTTTGCTCGATGCTGCCGATGATCCTGAACAGCCGCTTGAAGTGCGGCGGCGGGCGATTGAGGCGCTGGGTTACTTTGCCGGTTCGCGTGAGGCGCAGGCCGCGATCGGGCGCGCCTACAGCATGGACGATATTCTGATGCGCGAGAGCGCTGTGCTGGCGATGGGCCGGTCGATGCGACCGAGTTGGTTTCCCTATATCGAGCGCGAGTTGAAAAGCCCTTCGCCGGCATTGCGCTATGAAGCGGCGCGGGCTGTCGGTGAGATTGGCGAAGATGGCCGCGAGTTGTTGCCCTCGCTGTTGCCGCTGGTTGATGATGATGATACCGAGATTGCACTTGCGGCAATCTGGGCCTTGGGTCAAGTTGGTGGCCCTGATGCGCGCCGCATCCTTGAGCGGCTGGCCCGTTCGCGCGATGAAGCGCGCGCGCAGGCAGCGCAGGATGCCCTCGCCGAACTCGATCTTGATACCCTCTGAGGATGTATGCCGCTTGTGACCGAAGACGCTGCGGCTTTGCCCGGCGGCTATCGCCATATTGTGCTGTCGCCGCATCTCGATGATGCGGCGCTTTCCTGTGGTGGCTTGATTGCGCGCGCTACTGCCGCCGGTGAACCGGTGCTGGTGGTCAATGTCTGTAGCGGTAGCCCGCCGCCAGACGCTCAATTTAGCCCGTTTGCTCAATCGCTCCACGAACGTTGGGGCTTGCTGCCAGACGCGGTTGTTTCCTATCGCCGCGCTGAAGATGCGGTAGCGTTGCGGGTGCTTGGCGCGGACGCCCTGCTGTGGCCGGCGCTCGATGCAATCTATCGCCGGTCTGATGCCTACCATGATGAGACAAGCTTGTTTGCTGTGCCTGCAGTCGATGATCCACTACGTGGAGTGGTGATCGATCTTGTCGCGCTGCTTGCCCGGCGTTATCCGCAGGCTGATTTTTATCTGCCGTTGGCAGTAGGCATGCACGTCGATCACCAATTAGTTTTTACAGCGGCTACTGCGGCGCTGCTCGACGCTGGGGCAGCGGTCGCCTATTACGAAGACTTTCCCTATGCGCGCCAAGCAGGAGCGGTTGCGCAACGGTTGGCGTTGATTGAGCACGCTAACCTTGCGCCCCGGCTCGTCCCGCTTGATGGCGCATTGCTGGCGGCGAAGATTGCCGCGATTACAGCGTATGCTAGCCAGTTGGCGGCGCTCTTTGGCAGCGCTGAGGCGATGCCGGCAGCAGTGACGGCGTATGCTGCGCAGGTAGCGCAGCCTCCCCTGAGCTACGCCGAGCGGCTGTGGGTGCGATTATGAGCGGGCCATGGCTTGTGTTTGAGCCTTCACCAGCGCAATGGGATGCGTTTGTGGCTGCCCATCCGCGCGGCAATTTATTGCAGGCCAGTCCATGGGGTGCGCTGAAGGAGCAGTTTGGTTGGCAGTGCCGGCGGGTGGCGCTGGGTGATCCGGCAGGAACGATCGTAGCCGGTGTTCAGCTTCTCTTTCGTCGCTATTACGGGCTGGCCTTTGGCTATGCCCCCCGCGGGCCGCTCTTTGCCGGCGATCCGGCGGTTGACGATCTTCTTTTGCGCGCAATGCGCCGGTTAGGTTGGCAGATGGCCGCCGTTGTGATCCGGATCGAACCAAATGTGCTGGCTGATGAGCCAGACGCCAATTTGCTAGACGAGTGGTTGAGCCGGCATCGCTTGCCTATAGCCGAGACGATCCAGCCTCGTAGCACTATTTTGGTCGATCTGCACCCCGATGAAGAGGCGATCTTTGCCGCTTTCTCAAAAGGTCATCGCGCCGATATTCGCCGCGCCGAGCGGTTGGGGGTGACAGTACGGATTGGCACAATCGCTGACCTTGCTACGTTTTACGCTATCATGCAGGCGACCGGCGCGCGGGCGGCGTTTGGGATCCACAGCGCCGAGTACTACACGACGGCGTGGCGGCTCCATCAGCCGCGAGCGCGCCTGTTCATCGCTGAATTGAAGGGCGCGCCGGTGGCGGCGCATCTCGTCTTTGCTGATGCGCGCTACGGCCGCTACCTTTATAGCGGAGCGACTGAGGAAGGCCTGCGTAGTGGTGCTAACCACCTGCTCGAATGGTATGCGCTGCGTTGGGCGCGTGAGTTGGGCTGCACCGGCTACGATTTGTGGGGAATTCCCGATGCGCTGGGACGGGCTGCCTTCGCTGCCGATGAGGCGACGCGCGCTGCCCTCGAACAAGAAGCGCAGCGCGATCCGCTGTTTGGTGTCTATCGTTTCAAGAAGGGTTTCGGTGGGCGGGTGGCGCGGTTTATGCCCGCTTTCGATCTGGTGCTGCTGCCACCGCTTTACCCGCTGGCGCGGCGGAAACTAGCAGTGTGATCCCAATCCAAGGGTGGCAAATGCGCGGAGCTGCTTGCCATATCCGATTGCGCCATCGTGTTTCAGAGATAGAGAGTTGCCATGACCAAAACGTTAGCTAATCTCTTGCCCGGTGTGGCCGTGCAACAGGTGATCGGTGATACCACCGTCGCTATCCGTTCTCTCGTTTATGACTCGCGCCGAGTTGTGCCGGGTAGTCTGTTTGTCGCCATTCGCGGCCAACATAGCGATGGCCATCAGTTCATTCCCCAAGCCCTTGCCCGTGGCGCATCAGCGTTGGTAGTCGATCAGCGCCATTGGCAGGGGCCGGTTCCGGCGGGGACGCCGGTAGTAGTAGTGGCCGATAGCCGGGTGGCGCTGGCGCCGCTGGCTGCCGCTTTCTACGGCTATCCGGGGCGTGAGCTGACCACAATCGGTATTACCGGCACCAAAGGCAAGAGCACCACAACCGACCTGACCGCGCAACTGTTGGCGGCTGCCGGGCGTTCGGTGGGAATGATCAGCACGGTTGATTTTCAGATTGGCGCGCGGCGCTGGCCTAACGACACTCGCCAGAGCACACCGGAAGCGCCAGAGGTGCAGGCACTGTTGCGCGAGATGGTAGCTGCCGGTTGTGATACCGCTGTGATCGAAGCGACGTCGCACGCTCTCTCGCCGCGGTGGGGCCGGTTGGTGGGTTGCGCCTTTAACGTGGCGGTGATGCTGAATATTGGTCACGAGCATCTTGACTATCACGGTTCGTTCGAGCAGTATCGCGCCGACAAGGCGCAACTCTTCGCCCTGCTCGCCGAGCGGCCCGGCCCGACGTGGGCCATCGTCAATGCTGATGATCCGAACCACCAGCACTTTCTGGCCGCTGCCCCTGCGACCACTTCTCGTTTGCGCTATGGTCTGAACGAACCGGCTGAGGTGCAGGGCCAGTTGCTACGAAGCGGGCCAATGGGCAGTGTGCTGCGGGTGGAGTCACCATGGGGCGCGGCTGAACTCACGGTGCCGCTGCCCGGCCGGTTTAATGCCAGCAATGCGCTAGCCGCGCTAACCGTCGCGCTCACGCAGGGCATCCCGCTCGATACGGCAGCCGCGGCCTTGGCCGGTGTGCGCGCTCCGCGCGGGCGCATGGTTCCGGTCAATGCCGGCCAGCCGTTTGGGGTGATTGTGGATTACGCCCATAATCCCGATTCGTTCGCGCAGATCTTTGCTATGCTCCGGCCCCAAGTGCAGGGGCGGATGATTGCCGTCTTTGGCAGTGCCGGCGAGCGCGATGTGGCCAAGCGCGCGATTCAGGGCGAGATTGCCGGCCAGATGTGCGATCTACTGGTGCTGACCGATGAAGATCCGCGTGGCGAGGATCGGGAAGCGATTATCGCTCAGATCGCCGCCGGCGCTGAGCGGGCCGGCAAGCAGGCTGGCAGTGGCTACCTCTGCATTCCCGATCGGGCGCAGGCGATTCGGGCGGCGTTGGCAGTAGCCCAACCCGGCGATCTGGTATTGTTGTTGGGGAAAGGGCATGAGGGCAGCATCATTTATGCCGATCATTCAATCCCATGGGATGAAGAAGGTGAAGCCCGACGGGCGCTGGCCGAGTTGGGGTATGCGAGCGATGGTCACGAAACGTTGCAAAAGGTGTGAGCGAATAGTAGGGATCATTTCGACAAGTATGGACAACAAAGCGTTGGAGTGAATTGTAACTGTTGCGAACGAAGTTGATGATAGATGAGCAAGCTAACGCCTCTCGTGGCGTATTGTAAGGCGTAAAAATCACCCCTCTCTATGCTTTGATGCGTAGAGAGGGGTGAAGACTTGAGAGTTCGAAATCTTCTCGACAGACAGCCTAGGTCTCTATCCTAACGCCGTTATTCATCAGTTGAACGGGTTTCACTACCAGCCTCCTCGGTTCCGTCAGCAGCCGGCTCGTCAGCGGTCTCGGCGCTGGCCTCGGCAGCCGGCTCGTCAGCGGTCTCGGCGCTGGCTTCGGCAGGAGCCTCGGCGGCCGGCTCGGTAGCAGCCTCAGCGGCTGGCTCTGCGGCGCTTTCAGCGCTGGCCTCGGCAGGAGCCTCGGCAGCCGGCTCGTCAGCGGTCTCGGCGGCCGGCTCGTCAGCAGCCGGCTCGTCAGCGGTCTCAGCGCTGGCCTCGGCAGAAGCCT
>JANWYE010000148.1 GCA_025057175.1 Chloroflexus sp.
GGCGCGCTCGGCAGTCACAATCAACACCCGGGCAAGGTGAACATTGCGGCCAAGTTCAGCGCGCACCTCGTCAAGCGTACTCCGAGCCTGTTGGATGTGCTGAACCGCCTCGTCCGCCACGCGGATCAGCTCCACCCTCTCGGTCTCCAATTCGGTTGGCCAGCGGCGTGGTATCGTCGGCATAATCAACAGCACTCCTTCGAGGTCGGCGCAGGTATTCTTCGGCTGCGCGGCGGCGAAGCACATTTTCGCCCAGTTGCCAGAGAATGATGGGAATACCCGCAGCCACAAAACTGCGCCAGACCAGATCTTCATAGCGACGCCAGTCGAGGCTGCCAAGACGGCGGGCTGCTAGTGCAACCGGCGCAAGGGAAAGAACGACCCCGCCGGCGACTTCCGCCCACAAATGATCGGGTAAAACGGTCGGGTAACGGCGCTGGAGGAATTCGAGGGTTGCCGCGTAGACCGTTGACAGTCCCATCACCTGCAAGGGCAATTGTACCGCCAGATGATCGGCTTCAGTTACAGTGCTGAGGGTTGCATCGTGATTCACTGCTTGCATTGCGGGGTTCCTTTCAGGTTCCTTTCAGAGATTAGTATACCACTATCAAACCGTATTGTCTAGTCTTTTGGGTGTTTATTGGGTGTTTATTGGCGCTGCTAGCTACGTATGCATTGAGCCTCCTTTTCAGTTCGTAGCTTCAGAATGACCTTGTTCAAACAGTAACCGGCAGGAGAGTACGGGCGAAATGGCGCTGGATTTCGGCTCGTCTTTATAATACTACATACTGTAGTAAAGTCAAGTCCTTGCCTAAAAACTCCCAACAAGGTCACTAGACGGCTCGAATATTATATGCTATAGTAATTCAGGCAGGTTTTTCAAGAACCCAACAAGAACCCTAAAACGGTTGTTTTACCCAACATTCTGACATCGTGAGGGGGCAATGCTGAAATGCTGATCGGTACATGGCAGGTATCGCTTGATGAACAAGGCCGGTTGACTCTCCCTACCCCTATCCGTCCGGCATTCAATGCCGGTGTCGTCGTGACGCGCGGTTTTGAACGCTGTTTACAACTGTGCCCCCAACCGTTCTGGTTTGGGCTGGCCCAGCGGGTAAGTAGTCTCACCCTGAGCGGGGCCGATGAGCGTTGGCTGCGCCGGCTCTTGTTTGCCGATGCCAGTGCGCTGGCACTCGATGAACAGGCTACCGTCGCAATCTCCGAGTTACTCCGTGCTTACGCTGGCCTCGATCGCACCGCTGTGCTTGTGGGAATGGATCAGTATCTTGAAGTGTGGGCGCCTGAACGCTGGCAAGAATGCCAATCAACCCTCACGGCTGCGGCTGGCCGTTGGTCGCGCCACGATTGGAATGTTGCAGTGGCGCGCAGTGGCGGGTTTTCTTTGTGATCGTTTCTACTACATATTGTAGTAGTTCGCTCGAAAGGATTGTTGCATGAACAACTTCGTAACACACCAATTACGCCTTGTTATCGACCGCCCCGCCGGCAGCGCTCTTATCGCCCGCCAGCGCCTTCACCAGACCTTGCAACGTGAGCGGTTGCTGGTGCGTGAGCATGGCGCCGATCAAGCTTTGCTGCTCACTTTGCTCACGAATGATCTTCCGGCAACTGCTCGCGAAGGGTCATTTGTTCGTTACTGAGGCATATCGTGTGTTCCTGTTGTTTGCGATGTCCCATCCTTATCACGTATGCGACCAACGTATCAGCCGGTTTTACTCGCCATTGATTTCAGTTCGTATCATCGAGGTTTTTTCGTGCGCTGGGAGGCCAACGAGGTCATTGATATTACCCAGAGCCAGATGCCCATGCCGATCGCGAGCAATGACGTGCCGCTTGTCTTGCGAGCGCTCGATGTGTTGCAAGATCCGGCCTATCCCCATCCTTGGACGGCAGCCCAAGAGGCAGCGTTTACTTTCACTGCTGCTGAACAGGAACGGTTACGCGAACTCGATTTTTGGGACGATGGCGATCGGGTTCCGGCTGATTTGCCGCGCCGGGTTGGTCGCCGGCTCTTCCGCGCTCTCACCCACGATCCGCGCGGCGCTGAAGCGTTGAAGATTGTGCGCAATTATGCGCTGGCAGTCGATCGACCGCTGCTGATTGCCTGCCACTTTAATGCCCATGCTCCGGCTGATGTTGCGTTGGCTGCGCTGCCGTGGGAATTGCTCTGGGCCGATGAGCCGACGCCGGTGCTGGCCGAACGCCGGTTGTCGGCGACGATCGAACGCCGGCTGAAGCATACCGGCCCGCCGCCCCAACCGGCACCGGGTCAGGGCGCGCTGCGTATTCTGGCTCTCTCACCGCAGGCTGGCATTCCACCCGAACTGCGCCAGTTTGAACGTAGCGCCCGGATGAGCGCGTTGCAACCGTTGCTTGAGCGGCAATTGGCTGAGGTGCGCGAGTTAAGTCCGGTGACGCGCCGCGAACTAGAACGGGTTGTGCGCGAGTGGTCGCCTGATGTGATTCACTATTACGGTCATGGGCGTTACGAGCAAGGCGCTGGCGCGCTCTTGCTTGATCGCGAAAGCGGCGGGGAAGAGTGGATGCCGCCGGGGGCGTTGGCTGCTGTTGCCGGCGGGGTGCGGATGGTCTTCCTGCATGCTTGCCAAGGCGCGATGACAGCGCCCGGCGCGGCCTTGCTCAGTAGTATTGCGCCCGCGCTGAGTGTTGCCGGCGTGCCGGTGGTCATTGGCATGCAGTTTACCATCCGGGCCGACGCTGCCACCCGCATCGCTAGCATCGTCTACGCCGGGCTAGCGCAAGGGCGCAGCGTGCAAGAGGCGCTGGTCGCTGCTCGGATCGCGCTTTATGTTGGGGAAACCGATCAGGTGTCATGGTTTGTGCCGGCGCTCTACGTGCGCAATCGTAGCTTTGGGCCGATCTATTTGCGCCCGCCGAGCGATCAGCCGCCGGCGCTGACGTTGGGCAACCGCCCGGCAACGCGCCAGCCGTCGCCGGTGATCCGCCGGTTACGGATTCAAGAGGAATGGTATCGCCAACGATACGGGATTAAGTAGTCGTAACGCAAGCTTTGCTCATATAGGTGCGCTATGTATCAGATCGAATGGGCCGGCATGGCTCGCAACCATTTCAAACCGGGAACCCCTGATCGCATCCGTATGGTGGTACTGCATGCCACCGCCGGTTCATACCCCGGCGATTTCAATTGGCTCCGGCAAGGCGGCGCTCCCGGTCGCGAGGTTTCGGTGCATTATTACATCAGTAAGCGCGGCCAGATTTTTCAACTGGTGGCCGATCAAGATATCGCATGGCATGCCGGCGTGAGCCGGTGGGAGGTCGATGGCCGGACTGTTTATGGCTGCAACGACGTGTCAGTCGGGATCGAGCTGGAGAATCGCAACGATGGTCGCGATCCATATCCGCCTGAACAGTATGCTGCTGCCGTTTGGTTGACCCGCGAGTTGGTGCAGAAGTATCGGATTCCGCCCTCTCAGGTTGTGCGCCATCTCGATATTGCGCCCGGTCGTAAGACTGATCCGGCTGGTTTTCCTTGGCAACGTTTCCTTGCTGAGGTGTTCACCGGCTTGCCCGATGCGCCATCTTTGCCGCCGGGTGAGCAGTTGCGCCAACGTATGCTCGATGTTGCCTACCGCGCTGCCGGCAGCGGCCTGCCATCGGCTTGGCCCTTCTTCACGCAAGCCCGTGCTTTCAATCTTGGCATGCCGGTCGCTTCGCTGATTGCTCGCCCGCCGGCTCCACGCCCGGCTTCGGCGCCCAACGACCGCGAACGAGCATTAGCCTTGCCTGATGGCGCGCGCTATCTGGTTGAGGTCTACGCCCGTGATGCTCTCTTCGCCGCAGTTGGCCCCGATGACGCGCTGCGCGCTGGCGAGACCATTAATCGCCTGCATGCAGTGCCGGCTAGCCCACAGCGCATGGCGCTACTCGAGGCGATCTTTCGCGCAGCCGATCCGGTCAACGGTTTTCAACCCGGTTGGGCCTTTCACCAGTATTTTCTCCAACATACTGATGAATTGGGGATGCCGATCAGCCACAATCACCGGCTGGCATTCGCGCCGGGCCTCAATTTCGCTTGCCAGCACTTCGCGCTCGACAGCCTCTGCTCGCCGGTTGGCCAGTGGCAGGTGATCTACCGGCTTAGTGAAATTCGGCGTGCCGCTGCCGGCCAGACGGTGTTGGCTGGCCTGAGCCGCGAGCGTGCGGCTCAATTGGCCCAGCTTCTGCTCGATGATCTCTTCGCTCTACGCACTGGCCGCCGCTATCAACCTGATGCGGCGCTGATCCAATATGCACTGGGCGAAGAACTCGGTGCGCCGCTCGGCCAACCTGAAGTCGCTGTCATTGATAGCGTGCCGGTTGCGCTGATGCCCTTTGCGCTTGATGTGGTGGCATGCCGTCTGCCTGCGCCAGATTGGCCGCTCGACCGGCCGTTGCCGCCGGCCAGTCCTTTTGGCCGTTTAACGGCTTTGCTTAGCGGCCACCGCCAGCTTGCGACCGGAATCTTGCGGCTGTCCCGGGTTGATGGTCAACGCCTGCCATCATTGCCCGCCACCACTGCTCCCCTGTTAGGGCCGACCCGCCAAAGCCAACCATTGATCGATGTGAGTCTGTTCGCTGGCGATGGCGAAGTGCGCCGCCGTCCAATCGATACCATCTTGCTCGCGCCGGTTCCCGGCCCAACTAGCTTACAGTTGGTCAATGCCCATATCGATGCGCGCTGGCACTATTACATTGATCACACTGGCACCGTATTTCGCTTACGCCACGAACGCTATATCGCGCGCGCTGCCCGTGGCGTGGGCTTGCCAGCCGAGCATCTTGATCAACGGGCCGTGGTCATCGCTGTTGAAGGATCGCTTGAACATGCGTCACCACCACTCCGTAGCGCTGTGCAGGCGCTGGTGCAATTGTTGCGCCGGCATTTTCAGATTCATCCTGACCGGGTGCGGATGATTGACTATACCTCCAACCCTACGCTCGTCGAGAACGACAAGCACTAACCGGCAATCATTCATCGTGCAGGGGATCGTATGCAACCGTCGAATCTGCCATTTCATCCTCGCACCCCGATCAACATCAAGCTGATTGGTTTGGGTGGCTGTGGTGGGAATCTGGTCAGTACGTTGAAGTTACCTACCAATCAGATTGATGTCATCGTTGCCAATACCGATCAGCAAGATTTGGCCGGACGCGCCAATGTGCCCACGCGCATTTTGCTGGGTCCGCAGCGCACAGCCGGGAAAGGCGCCGGCGGCCACCCTGAAGTGGGCGCAGAGGCGACGTTGGAAAGTGAGCCGGTGCTGGCCAAAGCGCTCGCTGGCGCCGATCTGGTGGTAATTGTGGCCGGAATGGGGGGGGGTACCGGCACCGGCGCTGCGCCGGTTGTCGCCCGCCTCTCGCGCCAGCTCGGCGCGCTGACGTTGGCTTTCGTCACTATGCCGTTTCACGTCGAGAAAGGTCAACGCAGCCGCGCTGCCGAGCAGGGTCTCGAACAGCTTAGCGCGGCTGCTGATGCGGTGGTGGTCGTCTCGAATCAGAAGATCCTCAACTTTGTCGATCCGCGAGAGACGCTCACGAAGGCGTTGACCTACAGCAACACTATCTTAGGTGCGGCGATCAGTGGCGTGGTCGAGCAGCTCTCCTTGCCGTCACTGATGCAACTTGACTTTTCGCACGTGCGCCAGACGCTTAGCAACGCCGGTCAGACCATGCTCGGTATTGGCAGCGCTTCCGGCAGCGATGCAGCTCAACGCGCTGTCCAACAAGCGCTCCGCTGCGATTTGCTGGAGGGGAATTTGACGAAGGCGCGGCGGATCTTTGTCTCAATCATCGGCGGCGATAAGCTAGGCCTGCACGATGTCAATCACGCGATTGAGCATATCCACAAGACGATCAATAGCGAGATCGATTTAGCTGTTGGCGTGGTCAGCTCTCCCTGCCAAGCTAACCCTGATCGAGTGCGGGTGACGCTTATCGCCAGTGAAGTGGCTTCTTTTCGACAAGTTTCTGGCACTCGCGCCAATCCATCCAACTCACCATCCAAACCGGCGGCGTGTGCGTCCATTGCGCCGTCGCGTGACTATGCTGATCTACCGCCCTTCTTGAAATTACATCGTCGAGGTAGTGTATGATCCTGCATCTGTGCGCAAATGACCCGCTGGTTTCGCTTGTGCATGACCTGTTTGGCGCCAACCCGGTGCGTGTGCCCGATGCCCGCATCCGCCCGCTCTCGGTTGTTGTCCACCGGCACGGGCGCAGCATGTTCCGCGGTTCGCTGTTGCCGCTCCTTACCGACTCCAGCCCGCTCAGCGTGCAACCATCGGTGTCACAACTGATTGATATTAGTGGCCGTCGCTCACGGCGCGTCAACCTTGAATTGGGCCTCAATATCTTGAAAGGTTTCTTGCGCGGCTTCGGCATCCCTACAGCGGAACTGTCTTCTACGCTGCAAGGGGCTGCTACGGTCGCGTTCTCGTTTCCTACCGCTATGCGCCTCGCCTACGATGTCAATGCTCTCGGTTGGGCATTGGCCGGCCGCGCGATCGACCGTGCCAATCCGGCCGCAGCAATTTTGTTTGAGCAGACGCCCTACGAATTGTTGTTGATTGACTCAGTGTTGACCAGCCGCCATATCACGATCACTATCAGCGGCGCCAAGGGGCAACGGCTGAATGTTGATGTTGATGCGTTGCGCCAAATGCTGGGCGATCTGGGGGTCAATGCCGGCATCAACAATGATTCGGAGCTAGAGGTTACGCTCGCTAGCCCCCATGACTTGACCTTTGCCTTCTCGTGCGTGCGCCTCTTTTTCAACGATGAAGGGTATATCACGACAATGCCACCCGATCTCGACCGTCGCGTCTTAGGTAGTGAAAGTGGGATAAGGGTGCGGTACAGCCCCGACCGGGTGATGCTCAGCGAGCAGCCGGGGCTGTTGGTGTGGGATCGCGCCGAGCAGATGCTGAAAGCATGATGCCAGCAGCACAAGTAGGTTCTCAGCCTAAACGCCAGTTTAGGTGCCATTATCTGCCGCTATGCCCTACATTGCTGCGCGCGAGACAGATGGGAAGCGTGGGGCAGCTTACGTCAAATTGACATAAAATATGCTAGTGTGTTAGTGTTACAACGCGGCTAGCTCGCGCAACGCTTCCAGAAAGTAGTCTACTTCAGCGGCGGTGTTGTAATGCACTAGACCCACTCGCACCATACCGCCGAGCGGCTCGACCCCTAGCCGTTCGCTAAGGTTGAGCGCGTAATAATTGCCATCCCAGACAAAGATGCCGCGTGCGGCTAGTTGTTCGGCCACCTCGCGCGGTGGCAGATTGGCCAGCCGGAACGAGACGGTTGGCGTTCGCCAACTAAACCGTTCTGGCTCGCGAATGCCGTAGAAGGTGAGGCCGGGGATCGCAAGCATGCCCTTGATTAACTGCGCTGCTAATTCCCGCTCATAGGCGGCAATTCGCTCCATTGCCGTCACTAAGGCTGCGCGCCGGGTGGCTGCCGGTTGGCCCAGACTGGCCAAATAATCGATCGCTGCGGTCACGCCGGCCAACCCCTCGTGGTTTTGCGTGCCGGTCATCCAGCGTTCGGGCACGGTGTCGGCTGCCGGGCGCACTTTGTAGGGCTGCAACCGCTGGAGATGCTCGCGTTTGCCGTAGATGACCCCCACATGCGGCCCAAAAAACTTGTACACACTACAGGCGAGAAAATCACAATCGAGCGCTTTGACATCAATTGGGCCATGCGGCGCGTAATGGACAGCATCAACGAAGACGAGCGCGCCTACTTGGTGCGCCCACGCAACTACTTGCTGCACGTCGTTGATCGTGCCAACTGCGTTGGAGGCGTAGCCTATCGCCACTAGTTTGGTGCGTGGCCCGATCTTGGCAGCCATATCGGCCATGTCAAGTGTGCAGTCTTCGACATCAATATCTACCTCCCGGATCACAACGCCGCGTTCGCTCAGCGCTCGCCATGGAGCGACATTAGCATCATGGTCGAGCCGCGTCACAACGATTTCATCACCGGGTTGCAGCTCTCGTCCGATGGCCCGGCTGAGCGCAAAGGTCAACGAGGTCATATTCTGCCCGAAAAAGACCTCATCGGGCGCGCAACCGAGCAGATCGGCCATGGCGGCATGAGCTGCGGCAATCGTAGCATCGGTGCGTTGGCTGGTGATAAAAGTGCCGTGTGTGTTGGCATTGTCGCGCGCTAGATAGCGGCTGATAGCCTCAATGACCGTCTGCGGCACCTGCGTACCGCCGGGACCATCGAAAAAGATAGCCGGCCGACCGGCAACTTCCTGCGCCAAGGCTGGGAAGAGTGGGCGAATAGTGGTGGGATCGAAGGACATAGCGCTCTCCGTGGCAAGTCGTTGTTTCGACAAATAATACCAATAGCCGTGCAAAAACACAAAAGCCACCCAAGGCTCAAAAACCTTGAGCGGCTTTTATAGCTATTCCTCTCCTAGGCAGTGAACGGAAGCCTAAACCACGAAAATTGTTCGCGCCGTTGGTGGTGTTTTGTGTCTCTTCCACGCCGCGCCGCGATCAAACGCTACCCCATCGGTGCGCGCCATTGATGACGTTGTGCGACTCCCCCCTTCCGCCGTCCCCCGCAAACACAACACGCCACCACCGGCGGTCGCGCCCGTGGTGGCGTGTCATCACGCTTGGTAGCGGCGGCAGGATTCGAACCTGCGACCTTCGGGTTATGAGCCCGACGAGCTGCCACTGCTCCACGCCGCGATACAGATGGGGGGCAACCGCCGGCTGCCCCCCTGTGGCAGGGTGCGTGGACCTAGGTTCCCAGCGGAGAGCCGCCAGTAGGATCGGCGCTGCGACGTTTCACGACCCGGTTCGGGATGGGACGGGGTGGGTCCGCCGCGCTCCTCACACACCCAGTGGTTGAAGCAACGACCTGCGTCGTCCCTTCACCCCTCACGCGATTGCCCAGCGCCACCGTGATGTGCCACGCTGCTGCCCCACCCCCGCCTTCGCCACGACGGAGGGAAGCCCTCGCCCCTGCGCACCGGTCGCCTCTACGGGTCGCCCCGCCTCCAGCTCCGGCCGCTTGCCCCGGTCATCTCCCGGGGGGCTTACCAGCCTTCCGCTGCGAGAGCACTCATCTTGCGGCGTGTTTCCCACTTAGATGCTTTCAGCGGTTCTCACTCCCGGACATAGCTACGGAGCTTGCAGGCCGCCCCACAACTCCTCCACCAGCGGTCCGTCCAGCCCGGTCCTCTCGTACTAGGGCCAGCCCCGCGCAGTGCTCTAGACGCTCAGAGCGGATAGAGACCGAACTGTCTCAC
>JANWYE010000149.1 GCA_025057175.1 Chloroflexus sp.
CAAGCCGCCGCGCCGGCACTCGTTTTGCTCGCCGTATCAGCGGTAGCAATGGCGATCATGCTAGCTCACGAGCAGACTTCGTCTTAATGGCCAAGCGTGCCTTGCCCTTAAATGGGGACAAGGCACGCCTCGTTCACCGGTTGCGATACGCAGCAAGCGCTGCTTCGCGGTCAGGGTAGATCTTGAAGAGCGTATCGAAGCGGCTCTTGCGGAAGATCTCGGCGATCTGCGGTTGCAGGCCGCACAGGCGCAAATCACCCCCCAGCGGTTGCACAGCGCGCAGATTACTGAGCAGCATGCGCAACGCCAAGCTGGCGACAAAGGTCACTGCTGTCATATCGGCCAGCACCTTGCCACCGTGGCGCGTAATTGCGGCCGCTAGATCTTGCTCGATCGCCGCAACGCCGGCGGCATCGAGACGAGCCGGAAGCTCAATGACGAGCACATCATCTACTTGCTCGGTCTTCACGCCGCAATCTCCCTTTCTAGCGGGTGATTTCCCCACTATGCAACAATGTCAGGATGAGGCCATTATAGCACGCCCCGCTATGCCCTCCCCTTCCCGGTGGCACCGATGCAGTCGGTTGGCGGTTCATCAGTTACCAATAACCGTTCCACAATCAAGAGGGTCATATCATCGGCTTGGGGCGCGCCGCTAGCAAAAGCATCTACCGCTGCCACCGCAACGGCCACCAGATCAGCCGCCGCACAATGCGCCTGTTCGCGCAACAAGGCTTGCCAGCGATCATCGCCAAATAACTCACCGGATGGATTCATCGCTTCGGTGATGCCATCGCTAAATGCGACCAACTTCTCGCCGGGAGCAAGCTGCAATTCGCGCACCTCATACGTCTGTTCGGCTACCACTCCGATCGGCAGCGCACCCTCACTCAATTCTTCGATGATCGTACCGTCGCGTCCGATCCGTAATGGCGGGTTATGGCCGGCATTGATGTACATCACCACTCCCGTTTCCGGATCGAGCAGGGCGTAGAAGAGGGTAACGAACATTGTGGCATCACTGTGCTCACGACAGATATAGTCGTTAGTCAAGCTCACAGCGTGCAACAAGATAGCTGCGCTCGCCTCACGGCTACGTTGCGCGCTGCCAGCCGCTTGGGAAACAGCGCGCAACAACGATCGGCTCAGGGCAACAAAGAGGGCAGCAGTAACGCCTTTGCCGCACGCATCGGCCACCACCAGCCCAATCTGGCCATTAGGCAGAGCAATGGTATCGAAAAAGTCACCGCCAACCGCCTGCGCTCCCCGGCTAAACGCCGCAATGCGCCAACCGGGTGGTTGCGGCAACACCCGTGGTAAAAACGATTGTTGAATCCGGCGCGCGACTGCCAGCTCTTCTTCGAGCCGGTTGAGCCGGATTAATTCGGCTTGCGCGGCCTGCAATTGCTGATAGGCGGCCAGCAACTCGGCATTCTTGCGTTCGAGGTCATGGATCATGCGTTGGTTGGTATTGCGCACCCGGCTAACAATACTGCGCAGCATTGTCATGGCCAAGGCTGGACTGGAGCCAATCAACTGGGCAAACACCGCTTCATTGAGCGCCACCAGCCGGCTCGGCTCGATCGCACGCACCGTCGCTGAACGAGGGCTATGATCGATCAGGCTCATTTCGCCAATGATTTGGCCGGTGTGAAACACCTCCAAGCGCAGCTCAGCCCCATTCACAAACGTGATCACCTCGACTGCGCCACCCAGAATGACAAAGCATTCAGCGCCAGTATCCCCTTGGTGAAACAACACTTCGCCAGCAGCCAACCGGCATTCCGCCAGACGCGGAGCAATTTCGGCCAGCACCGCTTCTGGCACAGCCTGAAAGATCGGCAAAACTCGCAGCCGATCAAGGAGCGTCATGGTTTTTGTCACGGTCAACTCATTCCAGCCGCTGTCTGGATCGTGGTCATAGCTGAGCGTATCAGCATATTCGCGGACAAAGAAGAGACCAAGACCGCCAATTGCCCGCTGCTCGGCTGTCGCTGCTAAATCGGGCAGCGGCGCTTCACGCGGATCAAACGGCTGGCCACGATCGCGCATGGTGATAGTCAGAACGCCCTGATCATACTCGCAAATGAGCTGAATCTGGTCACGGTTATGGTCGCGGTAGCCATACTTAACGATATTGGTCGCTACCTCTTCAATCACTAGCCGTAGCAAATACCCATACTCATGCGGCAAACGCCAATCAGCCTCCAGCTCATCGCTGAAGGCTAGGAGAGTAGATATACCGTTCTGATCAGCAAAAACGGTAATCTGCCGCCGCATGCGCCTACACCTACACTGCCAGCGGCTCAGTTGGATGGCGGCTCTGGTTGAGCGGCAAAGTCGCCCGCAACTTACGCAGGCGCGTAATTGCATCTACCGCTGCTTCGTGGACATTGGGGTCAGCGTCATCAACTGCTTGAGCCAAGGCTTGGAGCACTGCGGAAGTTGCCGCAGCCACACCGAGGCGACCCAACGCGCGCGCGGCGGCTTCACGCGCATAGGCATCGCTATCGGCAAGCATTGCCAACAAGCGCTCGATGATTGGGCCGGTGCCAGCCAACTCGCCCAACTGGCTCACTACGAGCGCGGCAGCCGAACGCACAAAACTATCGGGATCGCTCAGGCACTCAATCAAATGGTCAAGCAACTGCGGCGACGCAATCCGATCGCGCAGGAGGCCGAGTGTGCGCGCGGCAGCATAGCGCGTTTCCAGATCGCAATCGTGGATGGCCAGCCGGATCAACGTCTTAATCAACGGCTGCGGCGGTGTGCCAACAATCATGCCGAGTGTGCGGGCCGCAGCGGCGCGCACGTGTGACGCGCTATCACTCAGGCCATCGTGGAGCAACACCAGATCGGCTGCCGTGAAATGGCCCTCGCGCACCCGTAAGCGGCGAATAGCTTCGTAACGGCTCTGCCAACCGGGATCGTGCAACTGGCGGCGCAACTGCTCAAAATCACCGGTCTCGAAGGTGTCGAGTTCGGCAAGCAATGTCAGACGCAGCCACTCATCGCGCGAGCTATTGAGTCGCTGGCGGGCGAGATGAATGACATTGAGCGCCAGTAAAATCTCTTCGATGGTGAGGCGCAATTCAGGGCGCGAGCGCAATTCACGCTCGATCAGTTGCGCCAACTGGTACCGCCAATGGCTGGCGCGGCGCACGATATGGTTCGCGCCGGGACCGCGCGAAATCTCGGCCAGCGCAAGAACTGCTGCGACTGGCTCTTCTTGAAATGCTTCGAGAAAAGGTTCAAGTGCGCGCAGCGCAAGGAAGCCGAGGACAGTATTGACGCCAGCGACTTGGATCTCCTGCCGAGGGTTGCGGGCAAAATTGTTGAATCGTTCGGCTACCCGTTGCCGCCACGTTTCGCGGTCAAACATTCGGCAGCTCCTTTCCCCATTGCGCCATCGCTGCCATGCTGGCATGGTAACTACTTACGTAGTATAGCATACCGGCCTTAGATTGCACAGTACTTTAGTACTAAACTGAGATTTCAGAATTATTACAGCACGCCGAGATCCCTGCCTGTGCTAAGATAGTGATGAGGAAGCGTATAGCCACAGGAACGATGATGACTCACCCGCCCGAAGAACCCGATGTTGCTGCCAGTGTGCGCCGCGTGCGCCGTGGGTGCATGATGATAGCAATTATCGTGATTGCAATGACTATCTTCTTAATTAGCGCCACCGGCAATCTTGCCTTTTCGTTACTCCTATTCATTGCCGCAGCATTGTTCGCCTTTGCCTTTTTCGTTGTCCGAGAGGGAGCGTAATGCCTACGATCTACCGGCGCGCCATCCTTGCCATCCTCGGCTTGATCTGCATAACGATCTCGATTGTGGTGGCCTTTCAGCATCCATTCGGTCTGTGGCATTGGTTCTGGCTAGCCTTGGCCGGCCTGTGTTTGTACGCGGTGCGGCGCATAGCATAGGTGCGCGTTGAACGCTCGCCCCTTTGCGATCTACCGCAATCCAACCCCATTTGCGAAATCCTTCAACCTTGGTTATAATAGATATTAAGCATTCCCCATATTTTGAGATACGTCATTAGTCGATCACAGCGATCGAACTGGTGGCAGTTCACGCTAGATACTTGATCGACTCGTGAGCGGTGCGTGCCTGTTTCGTGCATTATCAATGAGGATCGCATGGCGCATCGTGACTCGGTTGCTCTGCCTGCACCCCAAATGGAGATCGATCACGTCGGTCTGAGTTTTGGTGGTGTGCGCGCGCTACTTTCAGTGACGTTCAATATTTATCCCGGCACTATTCAGGCAATCATTGGCCCTAACGGCGCTGGGAAAACGAGCCTCCTTAATTGCATCAGCGGCCTCTACCGCCCGCAACAAGGGCAAATCCGGTTTGAGGGACGCAACATTATTGGCTTGCCTCCCCACCAGATCGCGCGCCTCGGCATTGCCCGTTCGTTCCAAAATATCGAACTCTTTCGCCACATGACGGTGGTTGACAACCTGATGCTTGGCCGCCACATCCACATGCGCAGCGGGATTTTCAGCGGCGGCTTCTATTGGGGGCAAGCACAACGCGAAGAGGTCGAGCACCGCGCGTTTGTCGAGCAGGTCATCGATCTGCTTGAGATCCAGTCGATCCGCAAGAAGATGGTCGGCGCGCTTTCGTATGGCTTGCAAAAGCGCGTGGAGTTGGGCCGCGCGCTGGCGATGAACCCGCGCCTGTTGCTGCTCGATGAGCCGATGGCAGGCATGAATACCGAAGAAAAAGAGGATATGGCTCGCTTTATCCTCGATATTAACGAAGAGTATGGCACGACCATCGTGCTGATCGAGCACGATATGGGGGTGGTGATGGATATTAGCGATCGGGTGGCCGTGCTCGAATTTGGCCAGTTGATCGCCTATGGCACACCGGCTGAGGTGCGCAGTGATCCGAAGGTGATCGATGCCTATCTTGGCCGCGAACACGCGATGCCGCGAATGTAATTCGGTACAAGCACGCATAGTTCCGGCACTGTCTGCCGGTTCCACGGTCGGGTGACACGATGATACAGATACCTGAGACAACGCTGCCGCGCTTGTTATTTCAGAATGCCGAGCGTTTTGGCGATAAAGTGGCGCTGCGCGAGAAAGATTTCGGCATCTGGCAGACGGTCACGTGGCGACAGTTCGCCGAACATGTGCGCGCGTTCGCAATGGGCTTGCATGCACTTGGCGTGCGGCGCGGTGATGTGATCGCGATCATCGGTGATAACCGTCCCGAATGGCTCTACGCCGAATTTGCCGCCCAAACGATCGGCGCAATGTCAATCGGCGTCTACCAAGATTCGGTGGCCGAAGAAGTGTATTACACCGTCTCGGCTGCCGAAGCGCGGGTGATTGTGGTCGAAGACCAAGAGCAAGTTGATAAGATCATCGAAATCTGGCCGCGCTTGACCGGGGTGCTGAAGGTTATCTACTACGAGCCGAAGGGAATGCGCAATTATAACCAGCCTTACCTCGCGCACTTCCCCGACATCGAGGAGCTTGGCCGAGCTTATGACCGTGACCATCCCGGCCTATTCGAGGCTGAACTTGCAGCTGGCAAGCCTGACGATGTCGCGATTCTTTCTACCACCTCCGGCACGACCGGCAAGCCCAAGTTGGCGATGCTGACCCATCGCAACCTGCTTAGTCAAGGCGCTGGCTTGCTCTCGGTTGATCCGCTCGGCCCCAATGATGAGTTTGTCAGTTTCTTGCCGCTAGCATGGGTTGGCGAACAAATGGTGACTGTCGCCGCCGGCATGCAGTGCGGCTTTACGATCAATTTCCCTGAATCGGCCAGCACAGTCCAAGAGAATATCCGCGAGATCGGGCCGCGGGTGATGTTTTCGCCGCCGCGCATCTGGGAAAATATGCTCTCGCAGGTGCAGGTGAAGATTCAAGACTCAACTCGGTTGAAACGGGCGCTGTTTGAATGGGCAATGAAGCAAGGCTATGAAATGGCTGATACCCGTTTCAGCGGCCAGCAGCCTAGCCTCTGGCTGCGCCTGCGCTATTGGTTAGCCCGTGTCACCGTCTTCGAGATGCTGAAAGACCATCTCGGCTTGCGCTTTCTCAAGCGCGCTTACACCGGCGGCGCGGCGCTTGGCCCCGATGTGTTCCGGTTCTACCACGCGATTGGCGTTAATCTGAAGCAGGTCTATGGCCAAACTGAGAGCGCTGGCTTGAGCGTGATTCACCGCGATGGCCAGATTAAGTTCCAGACCGTTGGCACGCCATTGCCCAACACCGAGATCAGGATCGCCGAGAATGGCGAGATTCTGGTGAGAAGCCCCTCGGTGTTTGTCGGCTATTACAAGAACCCGGAAGCTACCGCCGAGGCGTTAGAAGATGGCTGGCTCCATAGCGGCGATGCCGGCTATTTCGATGAAGATGGGCACTTGATCGTGATTGACCGGGCGAAAGATGTGATGACCCTGCACGATGGCACCAAGTTTTCGCCCCAGTTTATCGAGAATAAGCTCAAGTTTAGCCCCTATATCAAGGAAGCAGTGGTATTCGGTGGCGATTGGCCCTTCGTCACCGCTATGATCAATATCGACTTCGCCAATGTCGGCAAGTGGGCTGAGAATGCCCAAATCTCGTATACCACTTACACCGATCTGGCGCAGAAACCACAGGTCTATGCGCTGATCCGCAAAGATGTCGAGCGGGCGAATGCCGATCTGCCGCCGGCAGCGCGCATCCGTCGCTTTTTGCTGCTGCACAAAGAGCTTGACGCTGACGATGGCGAGTTGACTCGCACCCGCAAGGTGCGCCGGCGGTTGGTGGCCCAACGCTACCAAGAGATTGTTGATGCGCTCTATAGCGATCAAAACGAGATTGAGATTGAGACAACGATTACCTATCAAGACGGCCGCACGGCGCTGATTAGGACACGCCTGCGCATCGAGGAATTGCCCGACCCGGCAGCACCAGCGCCGGCACCCACAGCCCGCGCTGTGGCTCGATAGGGTGCAAGAGGTGTGAGCTAGCAGATCGCGGCAAAGGGCGCATCGCTAATGTGCCCTTGCAAGCCGGTTAAAACTATACAACTATTGATGGCATAGTTCGGCGACGACGGAGAGGCGCATGGATCGGTTTATTCAACTGGCGCTAAGCGGCATTGCTAATGGCGCAATCTTGGCGCTGGTAGCCCTCGGCTTTGTCTTGATCTACAAGAGCAGCGATGTGATCAACTTTGCCCAAGGTGAGTTGCTGCTCATCGGGGCCTATCTCACCTACGCAATGGTCGAACAGTTTGGCCTCTGGTGGCCAGCCGGCGTGGTTCTTGCAGTGGCGCTAGCCGCTGTCGTTGGCGTCTTGATCGAGCAGTTGGTGCTGCGCCCTCTCATCGGCGAGCCGGCCATCTCGGTAATTATGGTCACCATTGGCCTCTCCTCACTCTTGCGCGCGATTGTTGGCGCCATTTGGGGCGTCACGCCACGCCCGGCCCCCCAGTTTTTGCCGACTGATACCGTGACGATTTTGGGCGCGAATGTCGGCGTTGATCGGATTTGGGCCTTCGTGCTAGCAATAACCCTCTTTGCCATCCTCACCCTCTTCTTCCGCTTTAGCCGCGAGGGCATTGCGATGCGCGCTGTGGCTGACGATCAACAGGCTGCGCTGAGCATGGGTATCAGCGTCAAGAAGGTGTGGGCAATTGCGTGGGCGATTGCAGCTATTACGGCTGCGGTTGGCGGCATTCTACTGATGAGCATCTTTGGCGGTGTATCAGGCACTATTGGGCGAGTTGGCCTGCTTGTCTTCCCGGTGGTGATTTTGGGTGGTCTCGATAGCATCCCCGGCGCAATTATCGGCGGGTTGATTATTGGCCTGCTGCAATCGTTTGCCGGCGGCTACTTGCCACCAGAGTGGGGAATGGGCGAAGTAGTGCCGTTCATTATTCTCTTGCTGATTTTGCTGGTGCGACCGTACGGCCTCTTTGGGCAACGAATTATCGAACGCGTGTAGGTGTTGCCCGGCAGTGTTGCCGATCGCACGATGGGGTTTGCTATGCAGAGTGGTACCTTTCATACGACATACGCCAGCGATGTCAGTCTGCGCCCCTACTGGCCGCAACGGATCCGGATCGCACTGGTTTTGGCGCTGGCCCTCATCTTCCCGTGGTTTGCCGATCGCTACTGGCTCAATCTAGCCAATACGATTGCCATTTTCGCGATTGGCGCAATTGGATTGAACATCCTAGTTGGCTATACCGGCCTAATCAGCATCGGCCACGGCGGCTTCCTTGCAGTCGGCGCGTACACCGCCGGCCTGATGGCCGTCCATCTCGGCACGCCGATGTGGATCACTATTCCAGTTGCTAGTTTCTTCACTGCTGCGGTTGGCGCTTTCTTCGGCCTGCCATCGCTGCGGTTGAAAGGGTTGTATTTAGCGATTGCCACGCTGGCGTCGCAAGAGATCATCATCTGGTTGCTGACGCACGGCAAGTTGCTGGGCATTGGTGAATCGCTCTCGCTGCCGCGGGCCAGCAATAATCTCTTTGGGCTGCCCATGGAGTGGCTCGGCAATAACGATTTCGCCTTCTACTGGGTATGCCTCGTTGCCCTGATCCTAACGGTCATCTTTGTCAGCAATCTCTTCCGCACCCGCGTTGGCCGCGCATTCGTGGCCATCCGCGACCAAGACATCGCCGCGCAAGTGATCGGAGTAGATCTCTTCCGCTATAAGTTGCTCGCCTTCGCTACCTCGTCATTCTTCGCCGGGCTGGCCGGCGCGCTTACCGCTCACTACCGCGGCGTGATCTCGTGGGAACGGTTCACGATCGATACCAGCATCCTTTTCTTAGCCATGATCATTATCGGTGGCCTTGGCAGCGTCTCTGGGTCAATTTACGGCGCGGCCTTTATGACCCTACTGCCGGCTCTGCTCTCAAATCTAGCCCGCTCCCTCAGCGACGTCGTGCCCAATATCAATGCATATCTGCCCTATATGCAGCAGGGCGCTTTCGGTCTGGCCATTGTCCTCTTCCTTATCTTCGAGCCAGAAGGCATTGTGAAGATGTGGCGCAACATTAAAGATTACTTCCGGCTATGGCCGTTTAGTTATTGAAGCGTCGAGAAGGAGGATGGCATGCACAGAAGGAGACGGACGTTCGGGTGGTTGATTGTCATGGCCCTCTTCGCCACGCTGTTGGCCGCATGCGGTGGCGGTGGCACTGGTGGTGGCGCCGGTGGTGGCGCTAGTGCCGAACCCATCAAAGTGGGAGCGATCTTTGACTTGACCGGCGCAACAGCCGACGTCGGCACGCCATACGCCCGTGGACAGATTGCCTT
>JANWYE010000014.1:0-7805 GCA_025057175.1 Chloroflexus sp.
GTACGACAAACACATCATCGGGGTAGTTAATCGTGTAGGCGCAGAAGGCAAGCCTGCGGTCTACCTCATTATCGGCAAAACCCAACCGCGCCTTCGACCACTGCCGGTCACGATCAATCAGATTGACCAGCGCCATTGGGGTCTGGCAGATATAGGCTGCCAGGCGGACAATATCTTCATACACCTGCTCTGGCAGCGTATCAAGGATGTGGTAGCTTTCCAGCTCGCATAGCCGCTCCTCCTCGTTGGCCGGAATGGGCGGCAAAGGCAGGTCTGGGCTGTCGGATGATTCGGCGGGCATAGGCGATGGTTACTGCAACATTGTATATGATAGCATTGTACACTACAATACCATAAGAAACAACTGTGGCTGCATGCAGGTGTCAGGCAGGGAAGGCGGCGATGAAGAAAGAGAGCATCAGAAATCACCTACGTTCCTATTCTATCTATCGAAAACGCAGAACAACGATCAATCACGCCTTCGCCTCAGCGATTGCGCCTGCTGACGAATATAACGAGGAGGAGCTTAATGAAGCATTGAGATTGCTTGGGCAAAGATACAGAGGGAGAAATCAAGCTACAGCGGAGCTACTTTACTCCATACCAAGTAAAGCAGGTTGCAATGAGTATTTTCCAAAAGTACTGGAATAGCCCAGTATCAAAATTGCGTTTTCATGACAAAATAAAATTTTTTAATCTTTCTTGCAGATCTGGCAAATTTCTTAATTCACACTCCCATATAACTAACACCTGCCAGCCCATGTAAACAAGCTGATCGAGATGCGCACGATCACGTGACACGTTGCGATCAAGCTTTCTGTTCCAATATTCAACATTGCTCGACGGTCGCTGAGCATACGGGCAGCCGGGATGTTGGTGCCAAAAACATCCATGCACAAAAATAACTTTGCGATATCGGGGCAAAACAATATCAGGTTTTCCCGGCAAGTCTTTCACATGCAATCGAAACCGATAGCCCATGCGATGAATAAGAGAACGAACAGTTCGTTCAGGGGTTGTATCCTGTCCACGAACTTTCGCCATCACTCGACTGCGTTCAAATGGCGAAAAAACATCGGGCATAACAAACCTCGTACTTGAGATTAGCGACGAATGATCGTCCATTTTGACTTAGCAATTTCTTGGCCATCACGGTGATATATCGTGCGGCGTTTGACCTCGGAGCCTTCCTCTTTTACCTCAATCGAGACACGCACGACATCTTTGTTATTACACCCAAAACACTTGTATAAGGCGTGCAGAAAGCGAACTTGATCGATCTGATGAACAGGCGGATTTGGCTGACCTTTTGGATTGGGGACTGCATTAGGCAATAAGTAAATACAAGGGGGTGGAAGTTTGTAAGCGCCAACTTCTTTTATTCGGTCAGGTGCTGCTACTTTTGGACAAAGTCTGAACGTAGTGTTACAGCGCATATCCCAAATCACGACTCCATCAACAACCTGCTTGCGATGGATAATTTCTGCGCTTAAGCGCGTATGAATGCCCGACCATGCATTGTGTCGCGGATCAGCACCTATGTTCTGGCAAAGCGACCAGATAATGAACTCGTTAACGCCTTGTGGACGCTCAAAAATAGTTGTATTGTTACCATCAAGACAGCCTTTCAGTTCTACCGCGCATGTCCAATCTTCTATTTTTACCTCATAATCATGCCGTCCATCAGCGCCTTTGAACTCAAAAAAAGTAATATACCCTTTCTCTTTCATATAACTAAAAATTGCCTCTACAAATGTTTGCTTATTTCCTGTTGACGCCGCATTCTGACCGCGCAAACGCTCAATCGCGCTTTCAAACAAACCTGACTCCCAAAACTGATCTTGGTTATTGTGAATCTCCAAACCAATTCTAGGCGCAGCTTCTCGCAAAGCTTCAGCATAATCTTCAATCATTTTCTTTGTTTTATCCGACAAATCACAAAAAATGATCGATTGTTTGTTGCTCATAATACTCCTCTCTGCTAGATTGCAACTCTCGCGCATTATCGCCACCGGCCAATGGGCGCAGTAAATGACGTTCTAGCCATGCCACAACCGGAACGACAACAGCATCTCCCATTACATGATACCCCTCATTATACCGATCTGGCAACCAATACCCATCAGGAACCCCCATCAAACGTGCTGCCTCACGCACAGAGATCAAACGTGAGCGAACCTGATTGCCCTGAACGAACAGCAATATCTGCCGGCTCGATCCGCCAGCCGGTGTGCGTAGGCAGCCGCTCAGACCATCAAACCGCACCTCAGCCCGCTGAACCTTGCGACCTTGCTCGACCCGCATGCGCCGGTAGACCATTCCAATCTGCGGTATACCGCTATCTTGAACGCGGCGGATACGCTCGCGATGAGTTGGCGCCATGAGGGCGAGCAAACGAGCAGTTTCTTCATCACTATGCCACTGCACACCTGTTGGTTCTAGTTCAATGATAGATGATAAGGGTAATCTCGGCTGATCCGGCAGCGGCAACCGCCACCACAGCCAAGCCTCGCAAGATGCTGGTGATAACTGATGATACGTGCGCAGGACAGAAGATGGATGCCAGACAGGATGTGGAGATGAAGACAGCAACCTATCTGGCAATGGCCATTCAAGATGAACTGCCACGATAAACAACCGAGGGCGCGACTGGGGCACGAAGTAAGCAGCGTCGATGACCATTGCGCCAAATCGATATCCAGCTACCGCAAGCGCATCAGCCAATGCGCGCATCGAGCGACCTTCATCAGCCGTTAACAAACCGGTCACATTTTCTATTACTATGATTGGCACACGGCGACCTTCAGCCGCTAATTCGGACATGAGACGCCAAAAAGCCCAAAATGTGCCGCTACGCTCTGCGTGAATTCCTTGCCCTCTGCCAGCTAACGATAGGTCTTGACAAGGAAAAGACGCCCATGCGAGCAACGCCTGCCCCGGTAATGAGGTTGATGATAATTGGCGAATATCAGCCACCACCAATTCAGGAGCACCAGCAAAATTCCGGCGATAAACCCTCGCCTTTTTTTCATCGATATCGTTTGCAAATAAGCAGTGCCAACTTGGCCCCAAACCCATCCGGGCTAGTCCGCCACCAGCAAAAAATTCGTAGAAAGTGAGTAATGACATAAATCTACGCCTGCTGTAAGATTTAACAGCATCGCCATATAATTTGAATTCCCAATGATTTCCTCATATTATAACACGTTGATCCATCCGGAGAGACAACTCACGTTTGCAGATTCTAGTATCGTCCCCTAGTATTGTCGAACACGCTGCCCACCTATGCTATAATCACCACCACGCTTGTTCTCGTTGAAGTGAAGAGGGGCAACAATGCGGTTGCTGATGCGCATTGCCGGCTGGATTGCGGCACTGGTGCTGTTGGTGTTGGTAGTTGGGGGAGGGGGCGGGTATCTCTGGCTGCGACGGTCGTTGCCGCAAACGAGCGGTGAGATTCAGGTGCGTGGGATCAGCGGGCCGGTGACAATTGTGCGCGATCGCGATGGCGTGGCGCATATTACCGGCGCAACTGAAACTGATGCTGCGTTTGGGTTGGGTTTTGCGCATGCCCAAGAACGGCTCTGGCAGATGGAGGTGCAACGCCGGATCGGGCATGCCCGTCTGTCAGAGGTCTTCGGCGAAGCGACGGTGCGCACCGATAAGTTTCTACGTACGCTCGGCGTTGCTCGCGCCGCGCGCAGCGCGCTTGCTAAGCTCGACAGCGAAACCGTTGCGATCCTCGAAGCGTATGCCGCCGGTGTCAATGCCTTTCTCGCCACCAATCCGGCCCTGCCACCCGAATTTCTGATCCTCGGCGTGCAGCCTGAACCGTGGCAACCGCTCGATTCGTTGGTCTGGGCTAAGATGATGTCGTGGGATCTCGGCGGCAATTGGAGCGATGAGGTGGCCCGCGCGTTGCTGATCGCTAAGGTTGGCCCCGAAGATGCTGACTTTCTCATGCCGACCTATACTGTCGATGGGCCGCTGATCTTGCCCGAAGGAGTGCCTACGACAGTCTCCGCCCCTGCCGGCAGCACTGCCGCTCCGATCCAGCCTGCTACCGCGCAGGCGATGCTTGACCTGTGGGAGACGATCCACCAGACGACCGGCCTTGGCGATCTGCTTGCCGGCTCGAACAATTGGGTGATTGGCGGCTCGCGTACGGCAAGCGGCAAACCACTGCTGGTCAACGATCCGCACCTCGCTAACCGCATCCCCTCGATCTGGTATCTGGCCCACCTACAGGGTGGCCGAATCAACGCGATCGGCGCTACCTTACCCGGCTTGCCCGCAATTGTGATCGGCCATAACGAACGGATCGCTTGGGGGGTGACGAATACCGCACCCGATGTGCAAGATTTGTATATCGAACGGATCGACGCCCAAAATTATGTCGAGTACAATGGACGGCGCGAACCGGTGACGCTGATCAACGAAGTGATTCAGGTCAAAGGCGCTGAACCGATTACATTGACCGTGCGCGTGACCCGCCATGGCCCGATCATCAGCGATGTCCAAAGCGATCTGCCCGATACGATCGCCTTTCGGTGGACGGCGCTCGATGATGAGGATTCGACCATACGCGCGTTCCTCAACATTAATCGGGCGCGAAATTGGGAAGAGTTTGTTGCGGCATTGCGCGATTACAAGACGCCCATGCAAAACTTCGTTTACGCTGATGTTGATGGCAATATCGGTTACTACGCGCCGGGAGCGGTGCCGATCCGGCGCAATGGCGACGGACGGACACCGGTGCCGGGATGGACGGACGAGTACGAGTGGATTGGCTACATCCCGTTTGAGGAGTTGCCACACATATACAATCCACCGAAGGATTACGTCGCCACTGCCAACAACCGGGTGGTGGGTGACGATTACCCCTACTTGCTCGGCACGTCATGGGCAGCGCCGTTCCGGGTGCAACGGATTATCGAGCTGATCGAGCAGGGCAACAAGCTGACAGTGGATGATATGCGGGCAATGCTAGGTGATGTGGTGTCGATCCAAGCCCGTGAGCTGTTGCCGGTCTTCCGCAATATCACGCCGGCAGGACCGCGCGACGCTGCGGCGCTTGAGCTGCTGCGCAGTTGGGATGGCGCGATGCGCGCTGATAGCGCCGCTGCCGCGGTCTATCAGGGCTATTACTTCGCTGCGCTTGAAGCCGTCTTCGCTGATGAGCTGCGCGAGTTTTTTACCAACACCTACCGCAACCGGCGCGACTTTGCGGCCCTAGCCCTGCGCGCCGTGCTGCTCGATGGCCATAGCGAATGGTGCGACGATGTCAATACGATCGGAGTTAGCGAAGATTGCCCCACTATCTTAGCCAAGGCGCTGACCAACGGCCTCGACGCAATGGCAGAAGCTCAAGGCGAGAGCGACCCCACCCGTTGGCGGTGGGATCGCGTCCATCAAGCGGTCTTCCCGCATAACCCGTTTAGCCAAGTTGGCGCGTTGCGCAGCCTCTTTGAACGGCGCATCCCCAACGGCGGCGATACCTTTACCGTCAATGTCGCGCCGGTGCGGATTACCGAGCCGTACTTGCAATACAACGCGCCTTCGTACCGCCAGATCATCGATCTGAGCGACCTCAACAACTCGCGCTTCATGCACACGACCGGCCAGTCGGGCAACGTGCTCAGCAACCGCTACAGCGATTTCCTCGCCATGTGGCAACGGGTTGAAGACATCCCAATGCGCTTTAGCGGCGCGATAGAGGGTGATCAACTGGTGTTGCGTCCGGCGTCCTGAACGCCGGATCGCGTTCGCGAGATGTCACCTCAAACCCGAAGGGACACAGCGACGCTGTCACTTTACGGGCGTGACAACACTACTACCAAAGTAGGGCGATTCTGCGCGTTCCAATCGCCGGTGCGGCTAGTAACGAAATATTTGCCGCTGTGGTAGGCGCCATCGGCTGAATAAAGCGCCAACCGCAGCGGCTGGCCGTTGGCATAGGCTTGCGCTACACCACGGGTCACATCAATTTCACGCTTGGGAAGGTTACTCCAATCGGGCGGCCCAAACATCACGCCGGCCCAACCGCTACCAACATTTTCGCGCGCCAGCGGCGCATTATTCCACGTCAGCGCGTTGGGGTTCCAGTCTTCGCCCACCACCATTGCCTGAATGAGTGACGGCCTAGCATCTTCCGGCTGCGCATTCCCCATCTGGCTTAAAATCAGCTTCGCCGAGACTACCGTCCGCCCGGCGGGCAAGCTGCTCAGCGGGAAGGTGAGGTAATACTTGGCAAAACACGGCCAATCGGCGATGTCAGCTTGGTTCTGGACGCTGATATCGGCCTTATCAACCGGTTGCGACCAATTGCCCCAGCGATCCCAGAAATTGCCGTCAGCATTGCACATATTGCTATCCTGGCCGCCAACACCGGCGTCGGCGACAGTCACGCCATTTAGACCGTGGCGAATGCGGAACTCTTGAGTAGCGCTGACCGGCGGCGGAGTATAGACCGGCAAGCCAAAGCGCAGGCCACCCCACGTGTGCGGCAGGTTGGGGTTAAGCTGCGGCGGCCAGACCTGATCGGCAATCGGCGTGCCGGCAGCATTATCGCGATCATGCACGATCACCCCCAGTCGCCATTGAACACCATCGGCGGGGCGGCCAGCAAGGCCGAGGCTGGCGAAGGGGATGCGAAAAGTCATCGCCCAACCGCGATCTTCATCGTTGTCGTTGTTGAGCGCGTCACCGCGCCAGCCGGGGATGGTAGTGAACGCTACATTCGCGGCTGACCAACTCCCGCCATTAGCGCGCTGGCTCAACTGGTAACTGGCATTCGGCTCCGGCGGGCCGCGAAACTGAGCGACAAGGCGGTAACTCGTTGCGCTGAGCTGCGTGCCGTTGCCAGTGTCGACCAACACCGTCGCCGCATCCCAAGCCGTCAGATCGGCGGCAGACGGGGTCGTGTCGTACCAAAGCTGCCGATCAAAGATTGCAAGGTAGAGGTAGAGCGCCTCGTTGTTGTAGGCGACCCGCACATCGGTATAGTTGCTGGTGCGATTCACTTGGCCAAACCAGAAGATCGCCATCTCATCGAAACGCTCGGTAGTGACGTTGGTCTCTGGGAAATATGGTGCATTGACTAGATACTGCGGTGCGCTCGGTGGCCCAAAGACGGCCGGCAGCCATTGACGGAAGGGTGGATTATTGGCGGTAGTGATCGTCAGGGGCAGAATGATGGCAAGGACGATGAGGAAGAGGAGACCCAAACGCAAGGGGCGATGAACCAAGGGAATACCTCCTGAATAGCAGCCTAACGAGAAGCTTAACTCTCTTCTCGCCCCCCCACTAGTGAAGAGACAGGTTTGGCCATGCAACGAGTCACGTAGCCGATTACCGCTCTTCCACGTATATAATTTTACTGCCTTGCGGCTCAAATTGCATGGGCACATGGCGCAATTCGGGCAAAGCAGCGCGAATGGCGTCGTGGCGCTCTTCGGGTGCATAAACGAGCAAAAACCCGCCGCCGCCGGCGCCGAGAATCTTGCCGCCGATCGCGCCGGCAGCCCGCGCCCGCTCGTACCAATCGTCAATCTGGGGTGTCGAGATGCCGCTCGCCAATTCGCGCTTGCGCATCCAACCCTCGTGCAAAATCTCGCCGAAGGCATCGAGGTCATCGTGGAGCAAAGCAAGGCGTAGATCACGCGCCAACTCCACCATGCGGCGCAAATTGAGCCGGCGCGACTCATCGCGCTCGGTATTCTCGCGCTGCTCGCGCAGCACATCGCTTGTCTTGCGAGTCGTGCCGGTGTAAAGCATCATCAGCCGCTGTTGCAGGCGCTGCTTAG
>JANWYE010000014.1:7903-30828 GCA_025057175.1 Chloroflexus sp.
TTAAACTGAATGAATTGTAACCCGCCATACGCGGCGATATACTGGTCTTGTTTTCCAATCGGCGCGCCACAGCGTTCGATCTCGATATAGCAAGCCTCGCGGGCTAGCCGTTCGGCGCCGGCAAAGCGACCCATAAAAGCATAGAGTGCGTTCAACAACCCGACGGTGTAGGTGCTCGATGAGCCAAGGCCGGTACCCTGTGAAGGAATATCGGAGATCGAGGTAATCTCGATCGAATGCCGCCGCCCGACCAACCGCAACGCTTCCCGGATCAGTTGATGTTTGAGGTCATCAACTCGATCAACAATTTCTGTCACCGAATAACTAGCCCGAATCTGATGATCAAACTTTTCGTTGACCGTGATATAGATGTACTTATTGATCGCCGTACTCACTACCGCCCCCGGTTCGTGACGATAGAAGGCCGGCAGATCGCTGCCACCACCGGCAAAACTAATTCGCAACGGCGTGCGCGAGATGATCATGGCATTGCCCCTTGTCGTTCGAAACGAGCAGGCATCTAGATCTCATTACAAGCTCAGGAGACCGAATCGCAGTGCTTAAGCTGCGGAATGTTAAAATGTACACCGATGATCAGGGATTGACAGAGTGACTGCCCATTGGCGCTGCGATCAGTATAGTCTGAGCGTATCGCAAGTAAGTGACAAAAATGTTATTAACCAGCGCGAGGGAGATAGAAATTTGTTTACGTTGAACGCCTGTCTGGCGGCAGGAGAGGAGGACGGTGTAGAAGCGGCAATAATTGTCGCAGCGCAAAGCAAGGCTTTGCTGGATGTTAAGCATATTATCGGATGATTAACCGGCCCAACTGCGCCCATGCTCGGTGGCTATGCCGGTCGAATGGCAAAATGTGGTCTTTGGATAGGAGATAGCGTGATAGGGCCGGATACACCTATCCAGCCCCATCAGGTCTAGGATCAACTAGCGTCAATTCCCCGCTTCACCGCGAGCAATGACTTCAATTTCGGCAAGGCTGGCGCACGTTACCCCATCGACCCGCCCACTGACCCGGTTAATCTCAACCCGCACCACTCGCACCCGCACATCGTTAAAGCTGACGCCGGTGCCAAAGGTAGAGAGCGGCCCAGCCGTCTGCCGCGCCACTTCGACTGTGCCGGCTTCATCGCTAAAGAGACGCACTGTAACCTGATGCACCTGAAGATCCGTGTTTGGCGTGCTGCGCGGATTATAGAGCCGCACCTGCCGCACCGAGACCGGCACCGGAAAGGTTAGCGTCACCCACTGCCCGCTCGTCTGATTGGCGGCGCTCCGCCAGTATTGCCATACCTCGCCCTTCATTACCCGCCGATCGGTCAGACCACTCACGTAACGGGGATCGAGCGCCGAAGAGACCCTGATCGTCGCCCCCGGCGCTAAATTGCTCCAACGCGCTTCTTCATCAGTCGGCGGCACCGGGATCAGCGTATGGCCGGCATGGCAACCAACACAACGCTGCCGGTCACCCGGACGGCCAAAGTTCATCCCCGCGACATGCGCTGCGCCATCGGGATCCAACCGGTTGCCTGTCAGCGGCACCCTCCCGTCTGGTCCGCGTAGCTGTTCAAAGAGCGGCACATTTGCCGGCGCATTCGGCTCGCGCACCGACCCATCTGGCTGCACTGCCAGCTCGCCGAGCAGGATGGGCCAGTCGAGATTCGGAAATGATCCCGGACTGGTTCGCTGATGATCGATGAAGAAGCGGATAGTGCGGGCAGAACCGACCGGCGGCGCATTCACGATATCCATATCCACTGGCCCGTTGGCATAGACATTGAGCGCATCGAAGATAAAGGTGCCATCTTTATCGTATGGCCCGGCGGCAGTGGGGGGCAGCAGGCTGGGCACTTGAGTAATGCGATCTGGAATGATCGGCGGCAACGGGCGCGGGGTCAGGAAACGCGCCCGCACTTCGGCGGTGCCGGGGTTATCATAGAGCAGGCGCAGGCCAGAGCCATCAAGCTGCGCTTGATAAAGCCCATAGTCTTGGCGAATATCAGGCGCGAGCGACACCACCATCCAGTTGTTCGCTATGTCGGGATCGGTCACATACTGGCCTTTAAAGATGCCAAAGGAGGTTGGGTTGCGCGGATTGACATAGTCGAGGGTAAGCGTCGTGATCCCCATCACCGGGGTATAACTGCCCGCGCCACGGCGATAACGCCGCAACCCGCCAAACCCGGCAGCTTCAGTCATGTTGTACATCGGAAAGTAGTTCGCAATCAGATCACCCTCAGGGGTGAAAGCGCCACCATAGATATGGTTAGCCTCCTCATCACGAAACGCCCCAGCCCACATTGCCAGCTCGGTCCCATCTGGATTGATCGTCGCAGCTTGCCAAGCGTTACGAAACATCGTCTCGCCACCAACCGGATTATTCCGGTCAGCAGTCAGCCCGTCACGCTGAATGTACCCGCCACTAGGATCGGGAATCGTGGACATATCATTGACAGGGAAGCGATGATTACGCCACCAGCGCGCATAGACAATCTTCCCGGTCATCGGGTCAACCAGCGGGCGATCGGCGCCATTGCGCTCGGAGGTGATCCGGCGCAGATTGCTGCCATCAGCATTCACGACAAACAGATTAGAGACCCGGACGCCACTGTAATGCGCATAGGCGGGCCAGCGTGTCGAGGAGAAGACGATCCGGCCATCGGGCAACCAGACCGGATCGGTATCGTCGTAAGCGGCAAGACCGCCGGCTGCGGGGCCGAACTGAGAGAGATCGAGGCGTTGATTTGAGGTTGTGACTTGGCGGAGACCGCTGCCATCGGCCTTAATCGTAAAGATCCGCCACGCTCCCGGATTGGTCAGCGCGCCTGACTCGTACTGTCCTTGGGGCAGTCCGGCGAACACAATCGTCGTTCCATCATACGAAACATCGGGCGCGTTCACGTCGATTAAGTTATAGGGCGCAGTGGAAGCGGGATTCGCGCCATCAACCAACACACGCACGCGACCACCCGGTTCAAGCACCATCAGCTTGCCCGGAGCCGCAACCGCAAACCGGCTATACGGGCCAACGCCAGCCAAGCCCTTAGGCACATCCCAGTAAATGCTACCTCTGGGCATTATTTGCCGAGACACAAACACGATGGGCGGAATAGTCTGCTTTGATACAAGTGGCAAATAGATGGGATAGGAGGGGTTTGCCATGCCGGGCAAAGACGGCACGAGCAGTGAGAGCGTAATGACGAGCACAATCGCAAACGCGCGGAATGGGTTCAGCCGGAACTTCCCCTGTAACACAGCAACCTCCTTATCAGGTTGTGTTGGACGGATGGGTTGCTCATTGATCATCAGCCTCAGCGCCAGAAGTTGCGCGGATGGCGAGAGAGCCGGATAGCGACTGCATCATCTAGCAAATTGCTGCCGTTCAGGCTGGTCTCGGAGCGTGGCGGGACGCACCGAGAACGCGTGTCTGGTCTGAGGAATACCTGTCATTGCTGGCGGTAGTTCGTGCGCATAAGCGACCAGCCAAAACTTAATAGTGTTCCTTAGTTGGCAATCTCTCCGATCAGCAACGGTTATCTTGTGGAAATGAAAGCATAAGATATACTTACTATAATCCACCCATAGAAGCGAGACATTAGTACAATGGTACTCATTTCTTAGATCGAAGGCAAAGAAATCATTTGCACCGAAAACATCAAAAACATTAACGTGATCAGACAAATATATCATGCAAAATATTATACTTCCATAAAATCACCTTTTACAACAAACACTACACCAACAAACCACAAAATTCACGCATCGCAACCCCAAAAACCAGCTTATTAAAAGATTGGGTTAAGTGTAAAAAAGTCGTGAGGTTGAAAGGTTACAACATACTTAGCAATACCTCACGAAGATAGAGAAGGACAATGCAGATTGCTGGGGCTACAGCCTTTCCCGAAACTATGCAATCCCTACGGAGCTGTTAGGTAATGGCGGAGCTTCTGCCAGCAGTCAAACCAAGAACAAGAGGCAGTGATTATTGTTCAACCCTCATTAGCCTTTTAGCACCGCATCAACCACTCTTGCCCAGCCATGCGATCCAACGACTACCTCTACCCCGCTAGACAAGCTCATCAACCCACGCGCGATAGTTATGTTTCTTAACATTAAGATTAACGCATTGTCACGATTCTCTCACACCACTGTTAGCAGATCTTCAACCTCACGGTGTACTGTAAGATTGTCATCGTACCCCGCAGCCTACTACCGGAAATGATTTGATTGCAGCGCTAGGGGGGGATCATGCGCGCTGTCTTTCTTGATCGCGATGGCGTGATTAACCACAACCGTCCCGACCATGTGAAAGACTGGTCGGAATTTCAATTTCTACCGGGCGCTCTCACTGCACTCCGCCTCCTGACACATGCTGGTTTTCGCATTTTCATCGTCACCAATCAAGCAGCGGTTGGGCGGGGTCTTATGCCAGTTGAAGCGCTAGAACAGATTCACGCGCGGCTGCGCGCCATCGCTAGTTACCACGGCGCGCGGATCGACGATATTCGCTACTGCCCACACCGGCCCGAAGAGCAATGCCATTGCCGCAAACCGCAACCGGGCATGCTAGAGGATCTAGCCGCACAGTACCAGATCAATTGTCGTGAGGCTTATCTGGTCGGCGATGCGCTGAGCGATATTGCAGCAGGACAGCGCGTAGGGTGCCAGACTATTCTTGTGAAAACCGGCCGTGGCGCTAGCGAATTGCAGAAACCGGAATTGCGGCGCTATCAGCCAGCATTCGTTGCACCTGATCTATTAGGAGCGGTGCGCTGGATGTTGGTCGAAGAGGCGGTGAATGCTCCTTTTGCGACCTTGCCACTACCCGGCGCGTTTGTATTGCCCCAATGACGCGAGGAAGACATGGGACGTTACACACAGATTGCCGTTCGCAGTGTATTGGCAATAGGCCTTGTGGTTAGTCTAAGCAGTTGTAGCATTGGCTCGCTAGTTGGCGCGCCGACCCCAGAACCGTGGACACCCCCCCCAACTCCGGAACCTACCGCAGTGGTAGCAGCGCCGACTGCAACGGCAACTGCGCCAGCCCTGCGCACCGTTGCGGTTGCGATTGGCGCCTTCAATGACCGGCGCGAACTGAGCGGGCAGGTGACACCGGTGCTCGAACGCGATCTTGCTTTTCGCCAGAGCGGTATTTTGCGTAATCTGTACGTCGAGGTTGGCGCCCAAGTAACCACCGGCCAGTTGCTAGCCGAGATTGATTTAGGCACACTGGAAGATCAACTCCGGCAGGCACGGATCAATGCCGATCAGGATCGCCGCGCGATTGAGCAAGCCATCGCGCGCGCGCAGATTGACGTGCGCGCTGCTGAAGTCGCCCTTGCCTCTGCGCGTGACCGGCTCGCTGCGCTAACGACGCCTCCGTCAGCCGCCGAAATTGCCGAAGCGCGCGCCGCACTGCAACGGGCTGAAGCTGCGTTGGCTCGCACCCGTAATGACGCTTCGGCAGTGAAAACGCGCGCCGAACGGGCGCTCTTAGACCGGCAGGCCGAATTGCAACGAGCGCAAGACGCCTACAATCAGGCGCGCGCGCGGCTCGAAGTGGAAGATACACCAGAGGTGCGCGCCTTGGTTGATCAGTTGGCTGCTGCGGTGCGCGCTGCGGAAAGCGCAGTGGCACTGGCTCAGATTGAATACGACACTGCCCGCGGCAATGAGATTGCGGCCGTGCAGGCGGCTGAAGCCGATGTCGAACTTGCGCGCGTGCGCCTTGAGCGGCTGATGAATGGGCCAAATCAGTTTGATGTGGCCGCCGCCCAACGGGCCGTGCAGCAGGCCCAAATCCAGCTCGATGCCGCGCGCCAGCGCACTAGCCCTGACCCGCTGCTGGTGAAGAGTCTAGCCGCTTCCGAGCTGGCTATCAAAGAGATCGAACGCCAGATCGAAGCGCGCCGGATTTATGCCCCCTTCGATGGCGCAATCACCGCCATCGATGCCTTGGTTGGGTTTCCAGTGCAGGCTGAAGTGCCGGTGCTACGGCTCATGGACAAATCTGGTCTGCAGATTACCGTCAGTGGGTTGAGCGCTGAGGATATCGAACGGATCCCCAATGGCGCTACAGTGAGCATCTCGTTCGCGCGTTACCCCGGACGCACCTTCAGCGGTGTGGTACGCAAACCAACGACCATAAACAATCCATTGCAACCACCGGAACTGCATATCACCTACAACGCAGGTGATCTTGCCTTAGTCGTTGGCGATCCCGCACTCATCACAATAGATCTGGGCCAACGCGAAGGTGTGCGCTGGCTACCACTCGAAGCGATCCGGCGCGATGGCGGCCCGCATGTCTTGGTTCCCACAGAGGACGGTACACGACGCGTTGACGTACAGATCGGGTTGATTGTTGATGGCAAAGTAGAGATCGTGAGCGGATTGGAAGCGGGCGACCTCGTCATTTTGCCAGCATCCAATTAAGAAGGAGCGATGTTCATGCTCACATGGAGCGACATCTGGTCATATATGCGCACTATGTTGCGCTGGTGGTGGGTTGCGCTGCTCGCCGCCCTCCTCGCTGCCAGCGCCGCTCTGATCTTCGCGCTGCGCCAGCCCGATTACTACGTGAGTCGCGTGACACTCCGCGTTGGCGATACACTTTCGACCGCCGCGCCTGACCCGCAAATGATAGGGCTGTCGAACACGGTAGCCGGCTTTTATGGTGAAATGGCCAAGCGCGCAGTTATTTTGGAGCCGGTAGCTGAAAAACTTGGCTTACCCTTCCCGTGGCCGGTTATCAGAGATTACATGCTGGCAACAAGCGTGAACCGGCAAGCCAGCTTGCTGGAAATCACTATTACCGACACAAATCCTCAGCGCGCAGCAGCAATCGCTGGTGCAATTGCCACTGAATTGATCCAATTCGGTCCGAATTCACCTGAGAACATTGCAGCGCAACGCAATTTGTTAAATGAGCAAATTGCGCGCGCCCAGCGCGAGATCGAGCAGCTTGACCGCCAGATTGACCAGACGCGCGAGCTGTTGGCACAGGCGACCAGCGCCACCGATCTACGCGAAGCACGCAACCGGTTGCAAGAATTAGAGCAGGCGCGCGATACAGCGCAAAATGCCTACACCCAGTTGCTGCGGCTCCAAAATACCAGCATGGTCAACAGCCTTTCGCTCTTTGAAGCCGCTAAGGTACCAGAAGCACCCTTGCCCAACAAGCGCAGACTCACGGTAGCAGTAGCTGGACTAGCCGGGCTGTTGCTGGGTCTGATGGCATCATTTGTGCTTGAAGCGATTGATACGCGCTGGCGCAACCATAATGATTTGCGGAGCCGGTTTGGGCTTAATTTCCTTGGCACAGTGCCCGGCAAACGCCCTCTGATTGGTTTGCGTGAGGAAGAAGCCCGAATGCGCGCCAGCGCGGTGAAAGAGGCGCATACCCAGATTGTGCTGGCAGGCTTGCCGCGCAATGCCCGCATCTTGATGATCAGTGGGCCACGCCCTTCGCACGAGCGAAGCGCATTAGTCATTGATTTGGCACATTGTTACACCCTGTCGGGCTATCGGGTTTTGCTGGTCGATGCGGAAACTGAACGAGCTGCACTGAGTGAATTATTTGGCGATCCTGAGCCAGTCCTGCAACCGATCATGATCGATGGCGAAACGCAAGTCTGGTCGAGTCTGCGGGTGACGCCGATGAAGAATGTGTTGTTGTTGGCCCGCAACATCGGTGAAGATGGACGTCCATTGCCGCCATCACAACCATGGCCGGTATTGGTTGAAGGTCTCCAACGCGCTGCCGACATCTTGATCTTTGATGGCCCGTCAACGCTGACTGGTGTAGAGGCGGCACTGTTGGCGCCAATTGTTGATGGTGTGGTACTAGCGCTCAAACCTACCGAAGACAGCAGCCGCGACATTCAGCAAAGTTTGAAGCGGCTTACATTGAAACGCAATGATAGTGTGCTAGGCGCAGTGATGTTAACGGAAGAATACACTTTGCCTACCCGCGCGGATCGGCTGCGCCTACCATTGCCTAACCTCCGCCGATTATTGGGTGATATGCCACTGCAGCTGCTTAATCCCGGCAAGGGTCAATCAGAAGCAGAGCAATCAGGCCGGCAGACTGTTAATGGAACACATGGAGAAACGACTGGCTCGCTGGAAGGGGAGGAAGGCTTTGTGCGAACTAAGCCGGTTGCCGGGCGCGTGATTGTGACACCGCCGGCACCTGAGAGCAAGACGGTGATTGTGCTGCCCTCAACGCCTGAACACCATGGTGTCCGGGAAGGAGATCACGACCTAGGCGAGAGCATCGATGAGATGGCTGAACGCGCTGTGGGTGAACCAATTCGACCATCATTGCCCCAACAGGCAGGCGAGCAAGCGGGCAATAAACCAAACGCCACAAAGCCATCGGTTCGACGACGCCCCATCACCAGTCGTCGCCGGCGCACCTAGGTACGCAGTATGCATTACTTGCAGCGACCTGTTACTCGACGAGCGTTTCTGACCAGCATCCTCGCCGCTGCAGGTCTCGGAGGCATCGCAGCCTATGGCGCTGAACAATGGCCGCTATCTGCGCCTACCGTATCACCGTCGCCAACTTTTACCTTAGCGCCTGCCAACGGTTTTGCCCCGTTGTTGCTGATCACCGATCCAGCGCCACATCCCGATTTCACAGCATACCTCGGCGAGATTCTGCGGGCAGAAGGATTTCTCGGCCTACGCCAGCTTAGCCTGCGCCAGCTTGATCACGCTCTTGATGGCGCAGTCGTTGTGCTAGGCTCGACACCACTCAACCCAGAAAGCAAAGGATGGCTACGCCAGTTTGTTGCCTCCGGCGGCGGGCTGGTTGGGATCAGGCCCGACCCGGCGTTGGCTGAGGTGTTCGGCGTCAGATATCTGGGCGTCAGCCAAATTGACGATGCGCTGTATCCGGCGACGCACACTGGCATCACCGGTCCACTCCAACTCCACACCGTATACGACCGGGTTGACCTGCGTGGGGCCGAGCCGGTTGCCACCAGCAGCAATGGCGATCCGCTGGTGACCATTCATCGCTTTGGCCACGGAATGGCCGCGCTATGGACATTTGATCTCGCGCGGACGATTGCCCTGATCCGGCAGGGCAATCCGGCGTGGGCCAATCAAGAACGCGATCTGATGGAGGGTCTGCGCGCTAGCGATCTCTTTGTTGGATGGATCGATCTCGAGCGGATTGCCATTCCGCAAGCCGACGAGCATCAGCGATTATTAAGCCGGATGATCGAAGAGGTTAGCCCGCTGCCATTACCCCGGCTTTGGTATCTGCCGGACAACGCGCCGAGCGCGATCATCGCTACTGGCGATGCCCATGGTAGTCGGGTTAGCCATATCGAGCGGCTGCTGGCGATCGTCGAACGGCATAGCGGTACCGCCTCGATCTACTATACCCCGCCACCGGCTAATGCAACCGGGCGACTCGCGCGCAAACTGCGCTGGATGCTTGGCCGCGCGCCTTTGATCGGGCCGGCCATCGGCGGCGACGACCCGTTACCGGGGCCACATCATGTAGCTGCTTGGCGTGACCGCGGCCACGAATTCGGCATGCATCCGTATGTGGAAGAGGGGCTGGAAGAGGGTTACTACCGGCACTGGAGCGAATTTCTCAAACTTGGCTACGGGCCATTGCCCCCAACCGTGCGCACGCATCGCATCCTCTGGCACGGTTGGGTAGATAACGCCATTGTACAGGCACGATATGGAATTCGCATGAATCTCGATCACTACCACAGCGGGCCGGCAGTGCGCAAGCCCGATGGCACTTGGACGATGGGGTATTTGAACGGGAGCGGCTTGCCAATGCGGTTTGTCGCCGCAGATGGCACGGTGATCGATGTCTACCAACAAGCCACCCATCTAGTTGATGAACATCTGATGCCGGTGTTTCAAACCGGCTACGATGTGGGTCTGAATGGAACAAGCGCAGCCGAGCAAACGATTAGGCAAATCGCGGCCAGCATCGATCGCTATCCAGCGGCGCTCGGCCTGCAATGCCATGTTGATCCTTTTCTGCTCGGCGAACCGATCGCTGGCGAAGTAGCGCGCTGGCTTGAAACCACGCTCGGCTACGCCGCTGGCGCCAAGTTACCGATTATCGCTGCCGAACGGTGGTTGCGCTTCATCGATGCGCGCAATGCCGCCAATCTGAGCGATATTGCGTGGAATGGGCAACGCCTGCGCGGAACGATCAGTATACCGGCAACACCCTTCCCGCTTTCGGTACTGCTTCCAGAGCGACATCGCAATGCGCGGCTACGCGCCGTCACCCTCGCTGATGGCGAATTGGCCACGCAATGGCGCGAGATTGCCAGCACGTCATATCGGGTGATCAGGCTAACCAGCGGGCAACATCAGTTGATCGCCGATTACGCCTTGTGACAGGTTCATCAAAAAAGAGAGTCGTAGCATGACATTCCCATCGCTGCAATCGATCGGCAAGTACCTTGGCCTAACACTGTTGAGCGGTAGTATTCTCGCCCTCCAAATCACCTTTACTCGCATCTTTTCATTGATGATTTGGCACCACTTCACCTACATGGTGATCGGCATCGCCTTACTCGGCGGTGGCGCAGCCGGCACGTTCCTCGCTGTACGGCGTTGGGGAGCAGACAAGCTCCAGCGACGCCTCGGTGGCTTATCGTTGCTTTTCAGCCTTGCCAGCCTGAGCAATTTGATCGCGATCACCACGATTGCGATTGATCCACTGCGGGCAGCGCAGATTGGCTGGGCAATTATTGGCCTCGGCATCTACTTCGTTTGTCTGTTTAGCACCTTCTTTACCGGCGGGCTAGTGATTGCAGCTATTTTTGGGCGCTGGGCCGGCGCTTCACACCGGCTCTACTTTGCCGATATGCTGGGGGCCGGCACAGCAACGATGACCGTATTGTTCGTCATTCAAAGCATTGGCGGCCCCGCCGTCATTGCTCTCATCGGGCTAATCGGCGCCCTAGCGGCGATATTGTTGGGTTACGAAGCCAAGTCACACCGGCGCTGGTTGCTACCGGCAATTATTAGTGCTGAGACGCTTGTGTTCGTGTTGCTCACTGCCCACCCGCCGGTACTCGCCGTGCCCGGCTCGAAAGAGCTGGGTTGGGCAATGCAGACGCAAGGCACAGGACCCGAATTCACTCGTTGGGATGCGGTCGGACGAGTGGATGTCATGCCAGAGATCGTTGTCACCGAACCGATGATCGTTGGCGCGGTCAGCTCAGCTTACCCACGAGAAAACCGGCCAGAGTTACCGCTAAAACTGGTGACGATTGACGGCACCTCAATGACCGGCATGTATCGTTTTGATGGCAGCGATGCCGACCTAGAGCGATTCCGCTTTCTTGATCACGCCGTCATCAGCGCCGCATACCAGCTTGGCAATGAGCACCCGCGCACGCTACTGATCGGCGTTGGCGGCGGACTCGATATTCTACTAGCGCGACTATATCGAGCCGAGCAGATTACGGCAATCGAACTTAATCCCACTATCGTCAGCCTCCTGAAAGATCATTATGCAGACTATACCGGCCGGCTGGCCGAGCATCCATCGACCGAATTGATTGTTGCCGAAGGGCGCAGCTTCCTCAGCCGCGCGACCGATCAATACGACATCATTCAGGGTATTGGTCTCGACAACTTGGCTGCGTTGTCGGGTGGGGCCTACGTATTGGCCGAATCATACCTCTACACGGTTGATGCGCTGGAACAAGCGCTGCGCGCGCTGACCCCAAACGGCATCTTCTCATGGACGCGCGATGTCAACAGCCCGCCACGCGAAATGTTGCGCCTCACCGGGCTGGCCGCCGAAGCGCTGCGCCGGATGGGGGTCAGCGACCCCGCTGCTCATATCGCGATCATCGCCAACGAGAGCGGAGTGAATGCTACCTTGCTGGTAAGCCGATCGCCATTCCAGCCGGAACAGATTGAACGGCTGCGCGAGTGGGGGGCGGCAAACAACTTCACCATGCTCCATGACCCGTTTGTACGGTTGAACACCCCCTTCGCTGAATACCTGCACGCAGCCGATCCACGAGCCTTCGAGCGGGCCTATCCATTCCAGATCTTCCCGGTCACTGACGATAACCCCTTCTTCTACAACTACTTCCGCTGGGAAAACCTGCACTTTAATCGTAGCTACGAAGGACGTCTCAACCGCTTCCCGATTGGCAACCTGATCTTGTTGACGATGGCCATCTTTTCACTTGGCGCGGCAGTAGCGTTTATTGTATTACCGTTGGCGCGTTACCAGCGTGACGGCCTGCGCGTGCCCAGCGCAATGCCAACCTTGGCCTACTTTAGCCTACTGGGTGCAGCCTATATGTTCATCCAAATTGTGCTGATCCAGCGTTTCACCCTCTTCATTGGTTATCCGATTCACGCTACGACCACGACCATCGCCAGCATGCTCGCCTTTGCCGCGCTAGGCAGCCTACTAGGCAGCAAGCGAATCCAGACTGCGAATGGGCTACGGCTGGTGTTAATCGGGATTGCGACCCTCACCACCATCTACGTTGGAGTGCTGCCGTCGATCTTCGCGGCGTGGATGCATTGGCCTGATCTCGCGCGGATCATCGCCAGCATCTTCATTATTGCGCCGCTAGCTATCCTGCTTGGCATCCCCTTTCCGGCAGGACTGCGCCAACTCAGCGCGCGCGCTCCGGGGTTAGTAGTCTGGGCATGGGGCATGAACGGCGTCTTCTCGGTGTTGGGATCGGTGCTCGTGATTGTGGTCAGTATGGCAAGCAATTTCACCACTGCGATGCTGAGTGGCGCTGCCGGATACGCTATGGCGGCCATTGTTAGCGGAGCGCTCTGGCGCGTGGTGGTTCGCGATCCGGCAACGATCAAGGCTCCTGCCATTGTCGCTGATGCGCCAGCGCAGCCGGTAGGGTCATGATCGGGTCGAGCCAAATTTACTACCCACCCTGACAAGGAGGGACTATGCGCACTGCCAGTATTGTCGCCGAAGCGCAACCAACCGTTGCCGAGCGCAGCGCCAGCAGTGCGCGCATCGTCGCGATTGATGCGCTGCGCGGCGTGGCGCTGATCTTGATGGCGCTCGATCATAGCGCCTTCTTTGTGGGAGCTGGCCTGCAGGCCGAGTCGTATGGCGGCCAGCCGGTAGTGTTACAAAGTGCCGCCTACTGGCTGAGCGGATTGCTGACTAACCTCGCCTCGCCGATCTTCTTCTTTCTAGGAGGCTACAGTTTGGCGCTCTACGCGGCAGCGCAGGCCCGGCGCGGGCAACCGCCGCAAGCTACAACGAGATTTATGCTGATTAGGGCGCTCGTTATTCTCATGCTTGACCTTACCATCTGCGCATGGTTTTGGCGCGGGGCCACACCCTATGTGCATGTATTGACCAGCATCGCAGCGGCGATGATCATCCTTGCCGGCTTACGGCATCTCCTCGCGCCGCGCCAGATCGGCATCGTTGCCATTATCACGCTACTTATCCATCAAGCATGGATTGGCTGGATGGCCAGCGATCTCGCTGCTGATGCGCCGCAATCGTTCTGGCAAGCCTTTTGGTTGACCTACAGCTACGACACCAAGCCGGCGATCGGCTTTGCAGTGTTAGGGTGGGGTCCTTTGCTCTGGTTGGGGTATGCGCTAGGCCATTGGCAAGATCATCCAGCGTTGCGCCAACCACGACGTTGGGCACAGATTGGGGTCGGTTTACTCATTCTTTGGCTTGTGCTCAGGCTCATCGGCGGCTTTGGCGATCTCGGCCCGTTTCGTGCTATCGGCGACAGCCCTGCTCACCTGCTGATCATGAGCAAAGCGCCGCCTAGCCTGAGCTACTTTGCCTTCAATCTTGGCATTGCGGCGCTGATACTAGCATGGGCTTATGCCACACCGCAGCTATTCACCACTGGTTGGCTACGCTGGCTGCCCATGGTCGGGCAAGTTTCCCTCTTTTTCTACGTTGCCCACATCATCATCTACCACCTCATTGCACTCGGCTTGAGCCAACTGCCGCTCAGCGGGCCGCGCATCATTTGGGGCTACAGTGCGTGGCTGATCGGGCTGGTCGTATTGGTGCCGCTCGGCTACTGGTACCGCCGGCAGCGCAAGCAGCACCAGCGGGTGTTGGGCTATTTGTAGCGAACAGCGACCGGTCAACCAACCCCGCAAGCAGCGTCACCCTTCTCACCGTATAGGGTTGATATAGCAGATTCTTGTGCAGACTCAACAGGAGGTGAACTGGCTGACAAAAAATGACAACGGCGTCATCTTGCCACAGCCACTCATTTAGCGGGCTGTCAGCCAATCGTGATAGGGTAAAACTATGCCAGATCAGCAACCGCGAACATTGATCGTCGCAACTAACGCACCAGCGCCTTGGTTAGCAGCAGCGGTACATGCCGGCAAACACCAGCGAGTTGACTATCTCGATCTGGCAGCACGGTTTAGAAACCGTTATGTAGACTATGGGATTGTGCGAGCCAACCGCCTGCTCCGCCGGCTGGAAGAACTACTGCGCATGGATCTGCGGCTGGCATGGGAGGTCGCGCAACTGGTGCGGCGCGAACGGTATCAAGTGGTGATCAGTCTGTCAGAGCGGGCCGGCATCCCACTGGCACTGCTCTTGCCGCGCGCGGTGCGCCATCTGGTCATCTTCCACCACGGTATGTCGAGGCAGAAACTGCGTTTAATCAACGGGTTGGGCTTACAACAGCGCTGGGATGTGATTGCAGCGATTAGCCAAGCCGAGGCCGATGGGATGCAACAAGCACTACACATGCCGGCAGAACGGGTGGTGGCGCTACACACGCCGGTTGACACCGAATTCTTCCGGCCTCAACCGGCTGCACCACCGGCCAAGGTCGTGCAGAGTCTTGGCCTATCGCACCGTGACTATCCCACCTTGATCGAGGCAATGCGCCGTCTGCCGCAGATCCCTTGCCACCTGCGAGTAGGCAGTAGCTGGGTGAGCGGTAAAGCCGGGCATGAACGTGAGCAACTGCCAAGCAACATCAGTCTGCAACCGTTTGTGCCGCCAGATCGGTTACGCAATTGTTATCTAGAGAGCCGGATTGTCGTTGTACCGATCAAGCCTAGCACGCAATGGAGCGCCGGCTGCACGTCGGTGCAAGCGGCACAAGCCATGGGCCGGCCCGTGATTGTCACCCGCCGGCCGGGTCTCAGCGAATATGTCATTGAGGGCGAGACCGCATTGCTGGTCGAGCCGGGCAATGCCGAGCAGATGGCGGCAGCGATCGCTACGCTCTGGAATGACCCAGCCCGCGCCGAAGCGATGGGGCGAGCCGGACGCCAGTTGATGGAAGAGCGGTTTACGATGGATCGGTGGCTGATGAAGATGGAAGAGTTGGTTATGTGGATGGTGGCGAATCCGTTGGGTAAAAATGCCAACCGGTACGCAGGTGCAATGTTATGAGCCAGCTCGCCCGCACTGTCTTACGCAATTCGGTCGCCGGTATGATCGCTCAATTAGCGATCAAAGTGCTCTCATTCTGCTTTTCGATCTTGATCGTTCGCCAATTAGGCGCGACCGATTTCGGCCAGTATGCCGCTGTGATCGGTTTTGGCAGCGTCTTTCTCTTTATTGCCGACCTCGGCCTTGCACCCTACACCGTGCGTGAAGTGGCTCGATTACGGAGCGAATCGGATAGTCTCACACGGATCCGTGATCTCTACGCCGACGTTCTTGGTCTTCGTTTGATCCTTGCATTGATTGCCGGGGTCATGGTGGTAAGCGCGGCTATTGTTACCGAGCGGCCATGGTTGATGATCGGCGCTATCGCGCTCAATGGCATAACGCTCCTGATTTACGCTCTGCACGGTAGTAGCGAGGCGGTATTGGCAGGCTACGAACGGCTCGACCTCACCGCCGGGATGCAGGTCATTAATCAACTGATCTTCGTCACGTTGGGCGGATTAGCACTCTGGATCGGGTTTGGCTACTATGGATTAATCATCGCCACCATGATCGGTGTGGCCACAATGACCGCGCTAGTAGTGCGGGCATTATTGCGTTTAGGCATTCGGCCGGGACGCTGGCAGCGCGATCGTTGGCTACGCCTATTGCGCGCAGCTTTCCCATTTGGCGTGATTGGATTGACCCTTGGCTTGTCGTACCGATTCGATACGGTGGTGTTAAATATCAGCTTTGGCGATGCCGCAACCGGCTACTACAATGCGGCATATAACCTCATTTTTGCGCTGGTCACGCTCTCAAACGTGCTTAACACCGCGCTATACCCTTCGCTGTCACGACAAGCCAAAATCGATCCGGGCAATCTTCCCCGAATCTATGAACGTATCTTGAGCTACTTGCTGATTGTCGCATTGCCAATTACGGCAGGCGGTTTTATTCTGGCGCAACCATTGGTGAGGTTCCTTTTCGGTGAAGCTTATGCAGCTAGCGCGCCATTATTGGCTTTGCTTATTTGGACACTACCGCTCATGTTTCTGACCGAGTTTCTCGGTTACGTGGTCGTCATTACCGACCGTGAAGCGTTGGTCGCTCGCTCGATCATGATCAGCAGTAGCATCAATGTAGCAGCAAATCTTATGTTCACTCCACGCTATGGCGCGCCAGCAGCGGCAATTATTACCGTACTGACTGAGGCAGTGTTGGCCATGCAATATGTGTGGCTGTTGCGCGATCAACTACGCCTGATGCGCTGGCAACCAGTTGGGCGGGCAGCAGTGGCAGTGTTGCTTATGGCGGCGGCAGTATACTTGGCGCGAGAATGGCCGGTCTTGCTGGTAATTGGCGGAGGTGGCGCGATCTATGGCGGATTACTGATCGGACTGCGGGTGATCGGCGCCGAAGAGGCATCGTTTGTGCGTAAGTTGCTGATAGCGCGCCAGCAGTGAGAAAAGCATTATGCGCGTATTGTTAGCCGTCCATCACTTCCCTCCTCGCTATAGCGCCGGCGCTGAGTTGTACACGATGCGGCTGGCGCGCGAGTTATTGCGGCGTGGGCACGAGGCTGAAGTGGTTTGTGTCGAGACGCTCGACGCAAACCAACCTTTCGGGGTGCGAGCTGAACCCGATCACTACGAAGGAATCACCGTGTGGCGTTTGCACCTTGGCCTACGCGACGCCCCGGCCAGTTGGAGTTACGCTAATCCTGCCATCGAAGCATGGCTGCGCGAACGGATGCGCATCTGGCAGCCTGACCTTATCCATCTGCACAGCGGTTATCTCATCGGCGCCGGCGCGATCACGGCAGCGCGTGCGCTGGGCATACCCACGGTGGTAACACTTCATGACTACTGGTTTCTCTGCCCGCGGATCACGCTCCTGCGCGGGGATGGTTCGCTCTGCCGGCAACCACCGGATGATCCCGCCGAATGCGCGTGGTGTTTGCAGCTTGACCGGCGACGGTACCGGTTGCTGGAACAGATCAGTGGCGGTTTGGCCGGGAAGGTGTGGACGAAGCTGGCCGGCAATGATGGGCGGGCTGAACAACAAGCGCGGCGTGAGACACTGCGGGAAGCGTTGGCACAGGCCGATTTGGTGATTGCACCTTCGCGCTTTTTGGCAGGACTGTTCGGCGAGCAACTGCCGCAGATCCGAGTTGTACGGCTAGGTATCGCCCGCGAACGGCTGCAACATATACCACCAATCCGATCAGGCCCGGTCTTACGGCTAGGTTACATCGGCCAGATCGCGCCGCATAAAGGCGTTCATCTTATCATTACCGCGCTGAAAAGCTTGCCATACAGCGATGTGACCGCCGAATTGACGATCTTCGGCAACACCGAACAATATCCGGCATATACCCGCCATCTGCGCCGGTTGATCGGCGACAATCCGCATATCCATTTAGCCGGTAAGTTTAGCCACGACCAATTATCTATGGTGTTAAGCAACGTCGATGTCGTAGTAGTGCCATCAATCTGGTACGAGAATAGCCCGCTCGCCATTCTCGAAGCGCATGCTGCTGGCCGGCCAGTAGTTACCGCGCGGTTGGGCGGCATGGCCGAGTTAGTGCGCGATGGGATCGATGGATTACACTTTACGCCCAACGACAGTCGCGATCTAGCTCGCCAATTGCAACGGCTACGCAGTGAAAAAGGTCTGTTGGAGCGGCTGCGCGATGGGATTCAACCGCCACGGTCAATTGACGATGAGATGCAAACGATCTTGCGCCACTACCATGCGCTGATTGAACGGCAGGCAATCGTGTGAGGAAGCGTCTGATGAAGCCGCGTGTTGCCATCATTGTATTGACCTACAACGGCATTGCCGACACACTGGCCTGCCTCGCCTCGTTGTACCGGCTCGCTTATCCATCCGAACGGTACGCTGTCGTGGTGGTCGATAACGCCTCATGCGATGGCACACCAGCGCGGGTACGCAATGCGTTTCCGCAGGCGATCGTGATCGAGAATGGGGCAAACCTTGGCTTTGCCGCCGGCAACAATGTTGGGTTGCGCTACGCGCAAACGCAGGATTATGACTATGCCCTGCTGCTCAACAACGACACGGAAGTGGCGCCTGATATGCTCACGCAGCTTGTGGCCGCCGCCGAGGCTGACCCGGCTATTGCTGCGGTGGGGCCGATCATCTACTACTACGATGCGCCCCAGCGCGTCTGGTCGGCGGGTGGCATCATCGACTGGCAGCGCGGTATCTGCCGCATGGCGGGCGAAGAGGAGGATCACGGGCAGTATCCAGCGCGCGTGGTCGATTTCATCACCGGCTGCGCGATGTTGATCCGGGTGACAGCGCTGGAGACAGTTGGCTTACTCGACGAACGCTTCTTCATGTACTTTGAAGAGACCGAATGGTGCGTGAGAGCAACGCGAGCCGGGTACCGTTGCCTGTTCACACCAGCAGCGAAGGTATGGCACAAGATCCCGCTCAATGCCCGGTTTGATCGCGAATATCTCGCCTACTACATGACGCGCAACCGGTTGCTCTTCTTGCGAGCTACGCAGGCCAACTGGCGAACATGGCTAGACGCGCTGATTCGGCAAGACCTACGCACCTATCTTAGCTTGTGGTTGCGGCCCAAGTGGCGCACACGCAAAGGCCGCATCGGCATGGGGCTAGGATGGATCGACTTCTGGCGAGGCCGGTTTGGGCCAGCGCCAGCGTGGGTCATGGGGAAGTAGGATACGGATGCGCGTGGGGATTCCGAATACGGGTGGGGGAGGAGTGATATGGCGCAGTTATCGCGCACACGGCCATTACGGATCGGCATCGATGCTCGCTACCTCTCGCATGGGTTGGTCGGCGGCATCCATACCTATCTCAAAAATCTGTTGCCGGCCCTGTTTGCTGTGGGTGACAACGAGCAATTCGTGCTGTATGCCGATCAAAAAGCGCCGTTTGAGTTGAGCGACTTACCGGCCAACGTCACGCTTCGCACATTGCCGTACCGCCATGCAATATCGAGTGTGCATAACGACTTGTTTAGTATAAAGCGGGCTATGGTCGCAGATAGGATCGATATCGCCCATTTTCCGGCCAACTATGGTTTTGGGCCACGCAATGCTGCGACGGTCATCACCTTACACGATGCAATTAACGTGATGCCATTGCCCGAGATTATTGCCGGCCACAACAAAGATCCACGTTCAATCGCAATGATGACGTACTTGCACCTGCTGACGAGACAGGCGGTGCGCCAATCGCACGGCTTGTTGACCGTCTCGCAGCACGCGAAACGCGACATCCTCCGTTATTGCCGGTATGATGCTGATGCCATCACCGTCATTCCACATGGCCCGCCACCCGATGTGCGCCGGATCACCGATAAGCAAGCGCTGGCCGAAGTGCGGCAGCGCTATGGCCTCTCCCGCCCCTTTGTGTTGGCCGACGGTCTCAAAAATCCGGCGGTGCTGGCGCGGGCGTGGCCACTCTTGCCGGCAGAGCTACGAGAACGCTATGAAATCGTCTTTTTTGCGCGTCGCGAACCATGGCCGGCAGCGCGGGAAGCGGTAGAGGCCGGATATGCGCGCTTGCTCCTACGCCTACCACGCACTGATCTCATCGCACTCTTCAACATGGCAGCGGCCTTCGTCTTTCCGTCGTGGTTTGAAGGGTTTGGCATTCCAATATTAGAAGCAATGATTTGTGGCACGCCAGTGATTGCCTCCGATCGCGGCGCGATACCGGAAGTAGTTGGCAATGCCGGTCTGATCTGCGATGCGGAAGATGAGCGAACCTTGGCCCGACACCTCGCGACCGTTCTGAGCGATGCGACTGTCTCTGACCGGCTGCGGCAAGCAGGCTGGCGGCGCGCGCAACAATTCTCGTGGCAGCAGGCAGCGCAACAAACGCTTGCCGCATACTACACGGCAATAGAACGGCACAGGCAAGCAGCAGTATGGATTGGGACATCGTAGAAGACAGGACTACCGAAGATGCGCATCCTCATCCTCTCAACATGGTGGCCTGAACCCGATGACAACGGCTCGCGGTTGCGGGCAATGGCGATTCTGCGCGGATTGGCAGCCCGGCACGAACTGCATCTGCTGGCCTTTAGCCAAGGGCCGGCCACCGAGGTACAAGCCACTGAGATCAGCCAGCTTTGTCGCACGTGGCAAGCCTTCGAGCGGCCAGATCGTCCGCTAACCTTGAGTGACCGGCTGGGCAGTCTCACCAGTCCCAAACCGGCTTCGGTGCGGGTGCGTTGGAGCAACACCTTTGCCGAAGCGGTTGTGAGAGCAGCAGCCCGCTGGAAACCAGATGTCGTGCTAGCGATGCAGATTGATGTCGCGACGTATGCCTGTCTTGTGCGCCATGTACCGCTAGTGTTGGAAGAGTTGGAGCTAGCCTCAATACTGGAAGATTATCGCCGCCAATCCGGCTTGCGCCGGTTACGGAGCCTGCTAACAGCTACCCAACACCGCCGCTTTGTGTCAACCCTCCTGCCGGCATTTGCCGCTGTCACTACCGTTTCCGAACAGGAAGCCAAACTGATTCGCCAGATTACTGGGCCGCGAACCCCACGACTCGCCGTTATCCCGAACGGTGTCGATAGCGCAGCCTGCGCGACCTTCGGCTACCGGCCCGAAGCCGATACTCTCATCTACCCCGGCGCGCTCTCGTATAGCGCCAACTTCGACGCGGTTGACTACTTCCTGCGCCAGATCTGGCCGTTGATTCGCGCCCGCCACCCACAAGCTCGCTTCCGTATCACCGGACGAGTCACCGATGAGCAGCGCGCAGCGCTCCCCATAACGCCGGGGGTTGAGTTCACCGGTTACGTAAACGACATCCGCGATGTGATTGCCCGCCATGCGGTTGAAGTCGTGCCCATCCGGGAAGGCGGCGGCACGCGGTTAAAGATCCTCGAAGCGCTGGCGCTAGGGGTGCCGGTGGTGAGCACGAGCAAAGGGGCAGAAGGGCTAGAACTGGCCGATGGCAAACACCTGCTACTGGCCGATACGCCAATGGACTTTGCCCGCGCCACTAGTCGCCTGCTCATCGACCCACCACTCGCCCGCCGGCTTGGCGAAGCCGGACGGCAAGTGGTTGCCGCTCGTTACGACTGGCGGGTGATTATACCGCGCTTGAACGATTTATTGGAAGAAGTTGCTCAGCCGAGGAAGCTACGCTATGACATGGCCCGTGCCTGATGTAAGCATTATTATCGTCAACTGGAATACCCGCCAACTCCTCCTTGATTGTCTGGCAGCACTACCGGCGGCCACTGCCGGCATCGAGGCCGAAGTCTGGGTGGTTGACAACGGCTCGCGCGACGGTAGCGTCGCAGCGGTAGCAGCGGCTTTTCCTGAGGCATTCATCATCGCCAATCCCGATAATCGCGGCTTTGCCACCGCTAACAATCAGGCCATCCGGGCCAGCAGCGGGAGGCACGTCTTTCTGTTGAACAGCGATACGATTGCGCAACCAGATTCCATTACCCGGCTGGTACATTTCCTTGATACCCACCCGGAAGTTGGCGTCGTCGGGCCACGGTTACTCAACGCAGATGGTTCATTGCAGCCATCGTGGGCTATGTTTCCAAACCTACTTACCGAACTGACCGGCAAAAAAATCCGTTGGCGGCGGCAATACCGCACCAAAGACGGATCGCCGGCATACGCCACCGACTGGCTCGACGGCGCAGCGATGCTGTTGCGGCGCGCAGTTATCAAGCAAGTTGGGTTGCTGGACGAAGCCTATTTTATGTATACTGAGGAGGTAGACTGGTGCTACCGGATCAAGCGAGCCGGCTGGCACATCTGCTACCTTCCTTCGGCAAGCATCATCCATTTCGGCGGCCAGAGCAGCAAACAAGCGGTAACGCGCATGAAAGCTGAGCTGTACTTCAGCAAACTGCGCTTCTTCGCCAAGCACTACGGCGCATCAGCGGCGTGGCTGCTTGGGATGGGGTTACAGATCATCTTTTTCGCTAAAGCGACAATCGGCAGCCTCTTAATGGTCGCCGGCGGCGGCCATCACCCCACCGGCGAGCAATTTGTGCGTGACGGCGGCTTGCTCTGGGCTGCGATTGGGCGGCGCGCGCAACAGCCGGTCGCACCAGAGCGGTTTTAGAGGATTGAAATGCTGCCACTTTTGCGCCAAATCGAGACACCCCACTGGCTGGAACGCCTGCCACGCCCGCTAGTCATTGGCAGCGCGATCGGCGGGGTAGTCGTGTACAGCCTTGCCATTGGCGCTATGTTTGGCACCAATCGGCAACTGATCGGGATGGCACTGCTGGCATTGCCGCTTGGGCTGATCGGCTCGACGCTGCTGTTGTACCGGTTCGAGTGGTTTGTGTTAATCTTGCCGCTCACCGGCCTCGCCATGCGACCAATTGCTTTGCCGGCGGGCAATGGCAGCGAGTTACCGATCAGCATGCTGCTGACGCTAGCCCTCAGTGGCATTTGGAGTCTCGCCATGATCAAACGACGGACGTGGCAACTCGTGCCATCGCCCCCACTGAGCAGACCGGCTTCAAGCTGACACCCGC
>JANWYE010000150.1 GCA_025057175.1 Chloroflexus sp.
CTGGGAAAGAGCTGCTGACGGATAACCGAATGCAAACCGTCTGCCCTGATGAGCAGATCGGCTTGCGTTGCCGAACCATCGCTAAACCGGACGGTCACGTTCTGCTCGTTTTACCCAAAACCAGCGCAACGGCAATCAAGTTGGCAGGTCTCCGGCAACAGATGATCGCGTAATACCTGATGCAAATCGGATCGCTGGATCGAGAGAGTCGTAAAACCGAATTGCTCGACAATCGGACGCAGATCAATCCGCTGGAGCAATCCATCGCCACCATCGTGAATTTCAATCTCGTCCAGCCGCAACCATAGTGGGTCAGCTTCGCGCTCAGGCCAAGCCGATCAAGCGCCTGCAAAGCATGAGTTGGCAGCCAGATACCCCTGCCCACCGGCTGCCATGCTGTGGCTGCCTCGTACACGCGCACCTGAAAACCGCGCTGCTGTAAGGCGATTGCCGCGGTCAGCACACCTATTCCGCCACCAACAATTGCAATCTGCACGATACTGCCTTTCGAAAGATAGTACTTTCAGGTGATTCCAGTATTCTTGGATCAAGATTACATTATTGTCAGATCAAGATGTTATCTCTGTTAGGTTCAAACAACAGCATAGTGCCTAGTGAACGTTGTTGTCCTTATAACTGTGATAAAGCCAGCCACTAGGATAACGCTGCATGGAACTAACTCGACGCGATGTTCTTGAAAGCGGCGCTATGCTCATCGCCGGGCTTGCCGCCGCTGGTTTTGCCGCCATCGGTAGCCCCGCCACACCGGTCGCCGCCTGCCACTATATCCCTCCATCGCTACGCGCCATTGCTATGCGTCGCCTAGCCTTCGGCCCTAGTCCTGAACTGATGGCAATGTATGACGCCACGCCGGGGGCCAATGACGAAGAACGGTTTGATAATTGGGTGCGCCGGCAACTCAACCCGCTGTCAATCGATGACACGCCGTGCAATCAGCGGATCGCCGCCACCCAACTCAAAATTCGCTATACCTACAATAATCGAACGACAAACGAGATACGCCCACTGCAATGGCTCAACGCCTCACGTGAAACGCTATGGCAACAGCGCGTCGTGCCAGATCTAGCGTGGTCTGAACGCATGCGCCCTTACGACGAAGTGCGGGTAGCGACATGGATCCGGGCCGTCTATAGCCGGCGGCAGCTTTTTGAGGTGATGGTTGATTTCTGGCATAACCATTTCAATGTGCGGGCCGATTCCGATTCGAACATTGCGGCAACGTGGCCAGATTACGACCGGATTATCCGCACTCACGCCCTCGGCAACTTTAACGCTCTGCTGCTTGATGTGACCAAGAGCGTGGCGATGATGTATTACCTCGACAATGTGAGCAACCGAGCCGGCGGTGGCGAGGGTGGCAACGAGAACTTTGCCCGTGAACTCTTCGAGCTGCATACGCTCGGTAGTGATAACTACCTTAAGTTCTACGATCGGCGCGAGAATATTCCAGTGGTCGAGGATGGCAGCGAGCGCTATGCCGCATTCTATATTGACTATGATGTCTATGAAGCTTCGCGCTGCTTGACCGGCTGGACAATCGCCAACGGGCGCGATGAACGGCCAAACACTGGCGCCTTTTATTTGATGGAATCGTGGCACGATAACTATCCCAAGACAGTGCTGGCGCCAGCGCCAGCGCCCGGCACTCCACCGGCGCCGAATTTTGAATTCAACAAAGGCGCGCAACACGATGGCGAGAAGTTGCTACGCCTTGTTGCCCGCCACTCCGGTACAGCGCGCCATCTGTGCAAAAAACTGTGCCAGCGACTAGTGGCCGACAATCCACCTGAATCGCTCATCAACGCCGCCTACACGGTTTGGATGCAACACCGCGACTCGCCTGACCAGATCCGGCGCGTAGTGGAAACCATCTTACTCGCACCGGAGGCAAAAGCCACCTTCGGGCGCAAAGTGCGCCGGCCTCTGGAAGCGCTCTGGGCCTTCCTACGCGCTACCAACGCCAACCTACCGAGCGATGTCGCATCGGTGAACGGCGATGCTACCCAAGGCGGCTATTGGAGCAGCCTGTTCTGGAGCGTCGATCAGACCGGCCATCGCCTGTTTGGCTGGGATACGCCAACCGGCCATCCCGACCGCGCTGACTACTGGGCAAACACCAATGCGCTGCTGAGAACATGGAGCCTCTTCTATACCGTAGCCCAATCATGGGGCGGGAATATTGGCATCGACATTGTTGGTCAGACCCCAGCCGGCCTCTCGTGCGTTGGCATCGTTGACTTCTGGCTGCAGCGGATGCTGACCTACGCTCCTCCCGGCGACCTGCGCACGCTGCTAATCAACTTTCTCGCCCAAGGCGGCGATCCGAATCAGCCGCCGCAACCATTGCGTGGCGCACCCGACTGGGGAAGCGCGGAAGCAGTGCGCGACCGGATCAATACGATGGTGCAACTGTTAGCGACAAGTCCTGAGTTTTGGCTGCGATAAGCAGCGCCCAATCAGAGGAGAATACACCTATGCAATGGACCCGCCGCGAGTTTCTGATGGGGTGTAGCGCTGCGATCGCCGCTATGGCCGCGGCTCGCATCGGCCAACTAGCTTTCGCCGAGCCGGCTCAACCGCAAGCTACCAACGAAATCTTTGTGCAGATCTTCTTACGGGGCGGTTGCGATGGCCTTAGCCTGCTTAGCCCATACGATGACAGCTATTACCGCACCGCGCGCGGCACGCTCGCGCTGCCGTTGAGCGGCCCGAATGCGCCGTTGCGGATTGACACTTACAACCCATCGTACAATACCAGCAGCTTCGGTCTTAATAGCAAGATGCCGCATCTACGTGATTTGTACAACAGCGGTCATCTTGCCTTCATCCATGCCTGCGGCCTTGACGACGACACCCGCAGTCATTTCGATGCGATGGACTACATCGAGCGTGGCACGCCGGGCAATAAGACGACGAGCAGCGGCTGGCTTACGCGCCACTTGCAATCGCAAGGCGGAACGAGCAACTTGCTGCCAGCAGTAGCCGCCAACAGCGCCACGCCGGCCTCGCTGCTCAATTACGCCGCGGCGGTGGCGATGACATCGCCGAGTAACTTCAATATCAGCACCCACTGGCGTTACAACCGCGCCAGTGAAAATTATCCATTCTTAACGACACTGCGCGAGATGTATCATCGTAGTGCGATCAACCCGCTAGCTCCGGCTGGGCGGCGGGTGATGCAGGTGATCAATCTGATGCAAGGTATGGGTGCGTATACCCCCGCACCCGGCATCTCCTATCCATCTGGGTGGCCCGGCGGTTCATTCGGCGATGCGCTGAAAACGGTAGCCCAATTGATTAAGGCCGAAATCGGCTTGCAAGTAGCCACAATTGATTTCGGTGGCTGGGACACGCATGAGTCACAGGCGAATAACGATGGCAGCGGTTACTTGCCTGACCGGCTCGGCGTCCTTTCCCAAGGATTGTATGCGTTTTACAACGATCTGGCAGCGTATCACTCACGCTTGACTATTGTTGTCTTAAGTGAATTTGGCCGCCGGCTAGGGCGCAACCAGTCGAACGGCACCGATCACGGGCACGGCAATGTTATGATGGTGTTGGGCGGTAATGTGAATGGGCGCAAAATCTATGGCACATGGCCGGGTCTCCACCCAGATCAGCTTGATAAGCGGCAGGATTTGCAAATTACGACTGACTTCCGGCAGGTGCTGAGCGAAATCTTGATCCGCCGGCTGGGCAATCCGAGACTGGGTATCATCTTCCCCGGTCTAGGATCATACACACCGCTAGGGATTGTGCGGGGAGCCGACCTACCGCCAAATCTCTCGACGAGCGAGGCCAACCTTGCAAATGCTGATTATCAGGTCTTTGTGCCGGTGATTCAGCAGTGCCGGTAGGCACATTGAGGTAGACGGAAGAGGTTAGTGCGCCAGATCTTACTGATACTCGCCATCACAATTGTGCTCTTGAGTGCATGCGCTGCGCCAGCGCCGGCAGTTGATCTTACGATCAAGACCAGCGGTTGCATGCCGGAACGTATCACCCTCCCGCCGCAACATCCGCCGGCGCTGACCATCCATAACACGGCGCGCGAGGCGATGGTGGTGAGCATTCCGACAATGGATCGCTGGATCGAGCTAGCGCCGGGAGCTAGCGCCGTTCTCGAACTGCCCCGCTACATCATGGGCACATTCGACCTCTTCTGCCTCAGCGCCAGCGATCATCGCGCCCTTGGCGGCGATAATCCCTTTCTGTGCGTGCTTGAGCCGGCGGAATTAGCGCCGGTGGCCCGTTCCGCCGGCTGGTTGGTCATCGAACCACACGACCGTATCCGCGAGGTGCTCGAACGGTAGAGACGGCCCAGTGGGCCGTCTCGCCGCGCTTGTCCTTCACTTGATAAGGAAAAGCCGTCTGGAGAACTTATCCACACGCCCCTGCCGGCACTTGTTGGCTGAGACAGTGCCACGCGCCAAGGCCCCAAACCATTTCAGAGGCGTCAATACCCACCACACGCCGATCAGGGAAGCAGCGTTGCAACACCTCACAGGCCCGTTGATCGTTGGGATGGTTGAAGGTAGGAACGATCACGGCGTGATTGGCGATGTAGAAATTAGCATACGAGGCCGGCAGGCGCTGGCCCTGAAAGACCACCGGCGGCGGCATTGGGATTGTCAGCACTGTGAGCGGCTTGCCGGCAGCGTCACGCATAAGTTGCAAGCGACGGAGATTGTCTTGCAAGGCGTGATAATTCTCGTCACTCGGATCTTCCTCGACAACGGCAACAACGGTGCTCGGCGCGACAAAGCGAGCAAGATCGTCAATATGGCCGTCAGTATCGTCACCCACAATCCCTTCGCCGAGCCAGAGAATGGTATGCACACCGAGCATCTCACGGAGACGCTGCTCGATTGCGGCCCGGTCGAGGTGCGGGTTGCGGTTGGGGTTAAGCAAGCACTGCTCAGAGGTCAGCAGGAGGCCATTGCCATCAACATCAATTGAACCGCCTTCGAGCACCATCTCGCCACGGAAACACGGCACGCCGAGATATTCCGCCATGCGGGCCGGAATCTGGTTATCGAGATCGAAGGGCGGATACTTGCCTCCCCACGCATTGAACTCCCAATCGGTCGCGGCCAACTCGCGCCCATTGGGTCCATCGCGCACGACGAAGATCGCGCCGTGATCGCGGCACCATGCGTCGTTGGTCGGAAACTCGTGCAAGCGAATATCGCCGCTGGCGCCGGCCTCGGCCAGAAAGGCGCGCGCCTGTGCGGCCATGGCAGCATCGTTCACATTGATATGCACCGTCTCGCCGCGAGCCAACTCGGCGACAAAGCGCGCATAGACCGGCCAGATACGGTCAATGATTCCCGGCCAGCTCGCCTCTTTGTGCGGCCACGACAACCATGTCGCCTGATGCGGCTCCCATTCGGCAGGCATGAAATATCCAAGTTCGGCAGGAGTCGCCATCACCTACTCCTCATCAATATAGCGGCGGGTGATCTCGCTATAAGCATCGATCCGGCGATCGCGCAGGAACGGCCAATGGGTGCGTTGAACGTCGATCTTGGCTAGATCGATCGGCGCTACCAACACTGCCGGCTCATCAACCGGCGCGCGAGCAATGATTGTACCAGACGGGTCAGAGATAAAACTCTGACCCCAAAACTCGATCCCGCCGGACGGATCGCCTTCGTGGCCGGTGCGGTTAATGCTCACCACATAGCAACCATTGGCAATCCCATGCGAACGCTGGATTGTCTCCCAGCTCTGGTGTTGGGCGACGCCATATTCGGCCTTCTCGGCGGGATGCCAACCGATCGCGGTGGGGTAACAGAGAATATCAGCGCCACGCAGCGCCGTGAGCCGGGCCGCTTCGGGGTACCACTGATCCCAGCAGATCAGCACGCCAATGCGGGCGTAGCGTGTCTTAAACACCTTGAAGCCCAGATCACCCGGCGTAAAGTAAAACTTCTCATAGAAGAGCGGGTCGTCAGGGATGTGCATCTTGCGATACTTACCCAGATACCGGCCATCGGCATCGATCACCGCAGCCGTATTGTGATAGAGACCTTCAGCCCGCTTCTCGAACAAACTAGCGACAATCACCACCTCCAACTCAGCCGCCAGCTTGCCGAGACGCTCGGTGCTAGGGCCGGGCACCGGCTCGGCCAGCGCAAAGTTGGCGTGGTCTTCACTCTGGCAAAAATAGAGCGAACGGAACAGCTCTGGCAGGCAGACAACCTGCGCGCCTTGGGCAGCGGCAGCGCGAATGCCGGCTTCCGCCGCAGCCATATTAGTTTCTGGATCGGCGGTGCAGCGCATCTGCACCAAGCCAACCTTGACAATACGTTGTGCCATTTCACCTCTCCATCGCGGCGGTTTACCACACACCGCCGGTAATCAACCGCAAGCGGCCATGCCGGATGGCAGCTTCAGCGCCGGAGCCGGCAATATACACCCATGCCTCGCGCGGGCCGGCATCGGTCTGCACGGTGAGCGCAACCCGTTCGTAGAGATTACCCGCGCGACCGGGCGCAAAATCCTCTAACTCATCGAGCAGCGCCAACACCCGCTGATACTGAGCCGGCGCCACTTCCATTAGCTCACCGAAAACGGTTGATCCCGGCGGCACCAGATCAACCGCTTGGACTAAAAACGGATACGGGCCGGCGGTATAGAGCGCAGCGCCGGGTAACCAAGCCCGCGTCTCACTCACCGTCTGCCCGGCCAATAAGCGGGCGTAATTTGATTGTCCTCGCTTTAACGTTCCGTAGACAAAAAATGGACGCATCAACTATTTTTCGCGGTATACTAGCAACGACGCCGCAACGCGGCACCCTGATACTATACCACGCCTTGAAAGGGCAAACGTATGCCAATTGAGATCGCTCTGATGGTTGAAGGCCAAAACGGACTGACGTGGCCGCGTTGGCAGCAGCTAGCGCAAGCAGCCGAAAACCTTGGTTTCGTTGGTCTTTACCGCTCAGATCACTTCACCAACGCCAATCCGCCCGAAAAAGAATCGCTGGAGCTATGGATTTCGCTAGCATGGCTCGCCTCGCACACCAAACGAATCGAGTTCGGGCCACTGGTATCACCAGTCTCGTTTCGCCACCCGGCCCTCACCGCGCGGATGGCCGCCGCAGTTGATGATCTATCCGGAGGCAGGCTCCAGCTCGGCTTGGGAGCAGGATGGCAAGAGCGTGAACACACCATGTTCGGTTTCGATCTCCTGCCAATCGAGCCGCGATTCCAACGCTTTGCCGAGGGGCTAGAGGTCATCACGCGGCTCTTGCGCAGCGACACGCCGGTAACGTGGATCGGCTCATACTACCAACTGCGCGATGCCATCTTGCTACCGCGCCCGCAACGTCCGGGCGGGCCGCCAATCGTGATTGGCGGCAACGGCGAAAAACGCACGCTAGCGCTTACTGCCCAATATGCCGATGAGTGGAATGCCGTCTTTGTGCCACCGGCGCGCTTTGCCGAACTGAACGCCAAACTCGACGAACTGCTAACCGCAGCAGGCCGGTCGCGCGGCGCTGTGCGCCGGTCGCTCATGATAGGTTCGGTGTTTGGGCGCAATGAGGCGGAAGTCGAGCGACTGCTAGCCGGACGCGACCGCGCTAGCCTGCGCGCACGCGGGATTCTGGTTGGCACGGCAAGCGAGATTGTCGAGCAGATCCATGCCTTTGCCGCGGTTGGCGTCGAGCGGATTATGGTGCAATGGCTCGATTTAGATGACCTTGACCGGTTAGAGGCATTTGCGACGCAGGTGTTGCCACAGTTAAGGTAACGGCATAGCGACGCGCCCGTCATAAACATTAGCACAACAACATGCATACACGCTGGCAAACAACCCTCTGGATCATGTTCGTCGCCCAATTTTTGTCGGCGATTGGCTTCTCGATCATCTTTCCGTTTCTGCCGCTCTACGTCGCTTATCTCGGAGTGGCCACCTTTGGCGATGTCGCACTCTGGGCCGGCTTGGTCTTTTCGTTACAGGCGCTAACTATGGCCATTGCCGCACCGATCTGGGGGTCGCTGGCCGACCGGCTCGGCTATAAGCTGATGGTCGAACGGGCAATGTACGGCGGCGCGATTATTCTCTTGTTGATGGGGTTTGCCCGCTCGGCAGAAGAGCTGACCCTGCTACGGGCCATTCAAGGCATGATCACCGGCACCATCTCGGCGGCCAACGCGCTGGTAGCGACCGTTACCCCGCGCGAGCGCATGGGCTTTGCGATGGGCACACTGCAAATGGGATTGTGGAGCGGCACTGCTGCCGGCCCGCTGATTGGCGGTATCATGGCTGAGACGCTCGGTTTTCGGGCGACGTTCATTACCACGGCGGCGCTATTGCTCGCGTCGGGAATATTGGTGACGGTAGGCGTGCGCAGCGGCGGCAAAGCGCCGGCACCACGCAAGCAGCAACGTGCCGGCATGCTGCAAAGCTGGCTCATCATCGCGCGCACGCCGGGGATCGGGCCGGCCTACGGCATGCGCTTCCTGAGCAGTCTAGCGCAGACGATCCTCCTGCCATTTGCGCCACTCTTCATCGCCAGCCTGCTCAGCGCTGGCGATCCGGTCAGCGCCTACACCGGGCTAATCGTTGGGGTTTCGTCGGCAGCCGGCACCGCCACTGCTATCTGGCTAGGGCGACTCGGCGATCGGATTGGGCACCGGCAAGTATTGATGGGCAGCGCGCTATTGGCAGGGCTGGCCTTCGCGCCACAAGGGCTAGTCACGAATGTCTGGCAACTGCTGGCGTTACAGGCGTTAAGCGGCGCGGCAATCGGCGGGATCACGCCATCGTTAAGCGCGCTGTTGGGGCGCTATACGGCCAGCGGCAGCGAAGGGGCAGTCTATGGCCTTGACAGTTCAATCGTTTCGGCAGCGCGCGCAGTCGCGCCACTCATTGGCGCGCTGGTGGTAGGGCCGTTTGGATTGGGAAGCGCCTTTTTTGTCAGTAGTGCGGCGTGTCTAGCGATCGGTATCGGCGCAGCGCGTTTGCCGGTGGAAGAGCAGCGAGTGGCGCCGGCAGATTAGGCCTGCCGCGAGATGCTTGGGGCAGTTCGCGCCACACGTGCGTGGAATTGACCGGATCAGTGAATTGGTATCGGGAGGTTTCACATTGGCTCGCCGGCTCTGGATCATCGGCCTTGCCCTGTTGGGAGCTATTACTGTCAGTGGACTGCTCGCGTGGCAACGGGCGCGCCATTACGAACGGCTCTTCCACCTTGCGCGGCT
>JANWYE010000151.1 GCA_025057175.1 Chloroflexus sp.
AGCGAACAGGTGGCAATCGTGCCGGGCGACGCCTTCGGGCCGAGCGGAGCCGGTTACGCGCGCGCGTGCTACGCCACGGCGATGAATAAGATCGAAGAGGCGCTGGAGCGCATCGAGCGATTCGTGCGCCGGATCGGGTAACGACAACGGACAACCATAGCGAGGTGCATTATGTCATCGCCCAACCACGACACTACTACCGAACTACGCTGCTCGCTCACGGGCCGCCCGCTGACGCCGGAAGAGGCGTACTGGGCGCCGCCGCTGATTACCGCTCGTGATCTCGTCACGACCTTTTTCAAGACCCTGTTTACCAACCCAGCGGCGTTAGGGGCTATCTTTCTGAGCGAACTGCCCGATGTGCCCTACGCCCCCGAAGCGCGTCCGCTGCTGGCCCGTCGTCGCTCGGCTGAGCAGGCCAAGCTGCTGGCGCTGTTGCTGGTAATCGCAGTGGTCGTGGTCGGGCTGATCTTCTGGTTGGTGCGGTGAACGAGCGCGAGGTTCGCTCAGCCACGACGACACCATCAGAGCGGCCTCTCGCTGCACTCAGTGCGGGCCGACGCTGGTTCATCAGCGGGATTGCGCTGGCAGCCCTTGTTGCGCTTCTCCCTGCCGGGCGGGTATTGCTCGCCACCGGCCTCTGGCTGATCGCGCCGGGGTATCTGCTCGAACGCCGGTTGCCCGGCCCGCGCCCGCATTGGCTGCTGCGGATCGCGCTCTGGCTCGGCATAAGTCTGAGCGTGTTGCCGTTGATCTATCTGTGGGTCACGACCATCGGCGGGAATTTGCCGTCAACAGTTCTCAATGCCGCCGCCCTCTTGCTAGCAGTAGGGTCAATAGTGGCCGCATGGCATGACCTTGCCACCGCGCAGCGGCAACCATCCACCACGACATGGCTCTTGCTCCTTGTGTTGGTCATCGGCGCGTGGCTGCGCGCCGAACAGATCGCCGGTCTCGCCTTCCCTGCTTGGGTCGACTCGGTGCATCACGCGCTCATGGTGCGTGTCGCCGCCGAAACCGGGCGCGCGCCGTGGACGCTCACCCCCTATCTGCCGGTGGTCGAGATGCCCTATCACTGGGGCTACCACGTGGTGATCGCGGCGGCATGGCGGCTCAGCGGCGGCGAACTGCCCGACGTGATGCTGTGGAGCGGGCAGTTGCTCAACTGGTGGCAGAGTGTGGCCGCCGCAGCGCTAGCGTTGCTCTGCTGGCGACGACCAATCGCAGCCATTGTGGCCGCTGCCGTAGTTGGCTGTATCTCGTGGATGCCAGCCTATTACGTTTCGTGGGGGCGGTATACCCAACTGAGTGGCTTGTTGCTGCTGGCGGCGCTGGCAATTGCGTGGCAACAGTGGCTCGATGTCGGCAGCCGCCGCGAACGCGCCGGTTGGCTGGCGATTATCGCCATAGTGATCGCCGGCTTGAGTCTTGTTCACATGCGCATCTTCGTCTTTGGCGGCGCGCTGATCGCAGCGCAGAGCTTTGTGTGGAGCCTGCGCCAATCGCGGCGCACCATCACTGCGCGAGTTGCGCAAGCACTGCTGGCCAGCGCTGCCGCTGTGGCGCTCGCCACCCCGTGGTGGCTGCTGCTGCTGCGCCGGGTGCTCGTGCCGGCGGCCACCGGCGCCCAATCGTTGACTAGCGGTGGTTCGTATGTGCAACTCAACTACGATCTCATGTGGATCGGCCCCAACGAGTGGCTAGTGGCGCTGGCCTTGATCGGCGGCGCGATCGGCATTGCCCGCCGGCAATCCATTGCTGCCGTGTTGATGCTCTGGGTGGGTGGGTTGGCCGTGCTCACCAACCCGTGGCTAGTCAGCTATCTCACGCCGCCGGCAGGTCTCGTGCTCTTGTTTTACAGCGTCACGCGGCGCCGGTGGCTGCTCAGCGGCCTTGGCCTGCTCTTGCTGACGATCAACCCGGCAACAGTGCGCTTGCCCTACCTCTGGCTATTACCGGTTGACATCGCCGCCATCAGCCTCTTTCTCCCCCTGAGCAGCTTGATCGGCGGCGGCATGGCGCTGATCTGGCCGGCGCAGCGCCGCTTCGGGCAGATCGGCGGCACGATCGCCCTGATTGGCCTAACCATCTGGGGTGCGTCGCAACAACGCGCCATCGTCAACCCCGTGACCGTATTGGCGACGGCTGCTGACCGGGAGGCCATCGCGTGGGTGGCCGAACAGACCCCACCCACTGCCCGCTTCTTGATCAACGCCGCGCCATGGCTACCGGGAGTCGCGCGCGGCAACGACGGCGGCTGGTGGATTACGCCACTCACCGGGCGCTGGACGAGCACGCCACCGGCGCTGTTTGTGTACGGCGATGCAGCATCGGCCCAAGCCGCGCGCCAGCGCAGCCAGCAGATTATTGACTTCGGCGACGGGAAGACCGTCGATCTCGATGCCTTGATCAGCGCCGAGCAGATTGACTACATCTACACCTCACCCAACGGGCCATTGCGCCCGGAACATTTCGCCAACCGGCCCGGTTACGAGATAGCCTTTGCGCAGGATGGCGTGGTGATTTATCGCGTAACATCACCGTAGGAAAAAAGCGAGTATAATTTAGCTCACCGCGTTATTTGCAACGAAAATGATGATCAGAAACCCAAACCTTGCCTGCGTCTAAAGCAATTAACCCCCGATGCGCCTAGATCAAACGTAACAAAAGATGTTGACAAAATTGACACTCAAGAACTTTAAACTATTTACCGAGGTTGAAATCGACCTTGGTGAACGAGTTGTCCTGATCGGCCCTAACAATTCGGGCAAGACATCGGCATTACAGGCAATTGCGCTCTGGGACATCGGCGTCAAGCGCTGGCTAGAAAAACGCGGCAGCGGCGCAACTCCCCGCGAGCGGGCCGGCGTCACCATTAACCGGCGTGACCTGATTGCAATTCCCGTGCCGGCAGCCAATCTGCTGTGGCGCGATCTGCGCGTGCGTGAAGCGGGTCGCATTGATGGCAAGCAACAAACGCGCAATGTGCGGATTGAAATCGGTGTGACCGGCTTCAATGATCACATTTGGGAGTGCCGGCTTGAATTCGATTACGGCAACGAAGAGTCGATCTATTGCCGTCCCCCGCTTAGCCCAAACAATGTTCGGCAGGAGGTACCGCTTCACTTGCGCGACCTTCAAGTTGCTTTCCTCCCGCCAATGTCAGGGCTAGCTGCGCGTGAAGATCGGTTGGAAATCGGCTCTATTCGCGTCCGGCTTGGCGAGGGGCGCACCGCCGAGGTCTTGCGCAACTTATGCTGGCAAGTGTTGCAAAGCGATCAGGGCGAGCAGAAATGGGCAGAGATTAGCGAGACTATTGCGCGCTTGTTCGGTTCGCGGCTCAATCGTCCGCAATATATTAGCGAACGCGGCGAAATCACGATGGATTATCGCACCCGCTCCGGCACCCTCCTTGACATCTCCTCGAGCGGGCGTGGCGAACAGCAGACGCTGTTACTATTGGCGCATATGGCTGTGCATCCCGGCGCAGTGCTGCTGTTGGACGAGCCTGACGCGCATCTCGAAATCCTGCGCCAGCGCCAGATTTATGACGTGTTATCCGAACAAGCAACCCGTACCAATAGCCAGTTGATTGCGGCTAGCCATTCTGAGGTGTTGCTCAATGAAGCGGCAGAGCGCGATATTGTCATTGCTTTCGTGGGTAAACCGCATCGCCTCAATGACCGCGGCAATCAATTGCTCAAATCGCTGCGTGAAATCGGCTTTGAACAGTATTACCTTGCCGAAGAGGTAGGCTGGGTGCTTTATCTCGAAGGGTCAACCGACCTAGCCATCTTGCGCAAGATCGCTCAGCGCCTAGATCACCCTGCCTATCCCTACTTAGAACGCCCTTTTGTTTACTATGTCGGCAACCAACCACGCAAAGCGCAAGAACACTTCTACGCGCTACGCGAGGCCAAACCCGATCTGGCCGGCATTGCCATCTTCGATCGCCTAGAGCGCGGATTGCCTGCCGATCCCAATCTGCGCCAGATGATGTGGCGACGCCGCGAGATCGAGAATTATCTCTGCCAACCAGACACACTGCTAGCCTTTGCCGAAGCGCGCGGTCGCCAACAACAGGGTGAGCTGTTTGCCGCGAACTGGCGCGTGGCAATGGAAAAGGCCATCGCCAACATTGAAACCGCGCTGCGCACCTTAGGAAAAGAGCCATGGGGGCCTGATATCAAGGCGAGTGATGAATTTCTTGATCCACTATTTCGCACATTCTATCAAAGCCTCCAACTGCCCAATGAAATGACTAAAACAAATTATCACTTGTTAGCCGATCATATTGCTCCACAATCAGTTGATGACGAGCTTCGACAAGCGTTGGATGCAATCGTTACCGTAGCGCGCCAAGCGCGCACCAACGCCGATCAGTGAAAACAGCATCGCATCACGGCAATGCTGCGCTCCACCATTCGCGCCAGAATAACAGACCCGCCAGATAGATGAGCAGGACGCTGAGCAACAATGTATCAAACCGCTGCCAGCGGCGTGGCAGTGGGCGCATCGCAAAACTCGCTATCGCAACGAAGGCCAGTATCAGCAAACCACTGCCGGCCACATAGAGCCGGTATAATGGTGTTTCCTTCGCAATCGCGCCATGGGTAAACCGCAACAAGTTCTGTAGATCGGTGGCAATCGGCCCATCGGGCGGAAAGGCCGGCGCCAGCGGCGAGAGCAGGGCAGCGAAGGGGTTGAAAGCAATCGCCAGCACTGCCAGTACAGAAGGGGTAGGATTCGTGGTAGCGATGAGCACTACGGCGACCAGCCAGATTAGCAACACGCTGTACGACAAGAATAGCGCCGCCGGTGGATTGCGCACCACTGTTGTCCAACACAGGCTATACGCCCCGCTCAGCAACATTGTCGCCACGATCACCGCAAACGCCCAACCGACCTCAGGCAGGCTTAGGCTGCCAAACAGCGGCAGCAGACTGAAGAAGGGCAATGTTAGCACAAGCGCAAGGAGCATCACCCCCCATAGCGCCAGCAAGCGAGCTATCAATCTCGCCGGATCCAATATTGCCGATTGCGGCGCAACGACGCTCACCGCTACCAACGGCGCGAGAAGCATCAGCCATCCTTGCAATGCCAAACAGAGACTAGTGGCGAAAAGCCGGCCAATTTGCGCATTCAACAGCGGTATGCTTGCAATCAGAGCCGAATCAAGACTCGCTACGCTGGCGACTTGCCCGGTGCCTTGCGCAACGAGCAACATGACCAGCACGGTGCCGGCCAAGAGTATGCCAATCCGACGGCGACGGATGAGCCACTGCCACTCTTCGCGCAATACCCCTCTCATGGCAGCACTCCTTGCACACCGCCAGTCGCGATGACACAACCAAGTTGATCAAGCGCGCCGCTCAACCGCAGCCGCAACTCACCAGAACGGAGATACGGCGTTGCAGCCGGAATACTAATATTGGTGAGAGTGTTGAATGTAATCGCATCCCAAACGCCGGTTGACCAATTATAGGCTCGAAGGGAGAGATTCGTATCGCCGACTGCGCTAGAAGAAGTCAGCCGCACCTGTATCGTCTCGGCTCGCAATGACGACAAATCAGGCGGCAAGCGTAGGCTAAGCTCAGCCAGCTCACCGGTTAGTTGCACGCCCTGCCCATTCAAGCATTGGCCCGTCTCAAGTTCAGCCGGATCGAGCCGTAACCATCCTACCGGTAGAGCCAGCTCCCCCTGCCCGCGAATAGGCGGTCGCGCAACCAACAAGGTCTCACCATAACCAGTTGTGAGCTGTTCTGCCATGACCGGATCACGATCAAGCCACGCCAGCATGAACGGTCCCGGATCAAAGCGTTGAGGGAGCGCCGCTACCGCTGCGTCAATCAATGTCGCCCGCACTTGCGCGATCTGATCGGCATTGCGACCGAGCAGCAAACCATTGTCACGCAAATCCTTGACTACCAACTGACCAAGCGATAGATCGGTAGCAGGTGACGCAAACCGCACCGGCCAGCGCGCTACCGAACGCGCGCCGGGGCGAAGGTTGCCAAAGAACAACAACTGGTCGCCATATACTACAAAGACATCGCGCAAAGTGAACGGGCTGTCATTCTGCATATCTACCCGTAAGCGCCCTTGATCGACCACAAATGTTGCTCGCACTGCCGGTGCCGGTATAAGTGTTATTGCCAGCAATCTTTGCGTTTCCCAAGGCTGCAATTCTACGGTAACTTGGGTAGTTGATTGAGGTAAGCTGCCGCTTGAGTCACTGACCGCGCCGCCGCCGGTATTGGCCGCTAATGGACGCGGAATAACCGGATAGGCAAAGGACATTGTCTCGCTGCGCGGCATTGCCGATAACATCACCGCCACTGTTTGCGCTTGCGCGCGCTCCTCATCGATCACTTCAATGAGCGTCATGCGTAAAGCGCTGTAGGCCGGCGCCGCATTGGCATTTGCCCACCACAACCCAGCCCCTGTGCTCAACAGCGCCACGAACACCAACGTTTTCACCGGCACAACCCGTCGCCAGCGCCAAAACCCACCAACCAGCACCAGCACTACAACCAACGCATACCATGTGAGCGATGTCAGACCCTGAGAAAAGGCGGGAATATCGATCTGCGGCAGCAGTCGCAGCGCTGGTGTGAGGGCCTGAGTCTGCCATGGCGCAATCTGCGCGCTGGCGCCAGCCGACGTCGAAACAAGCAAGACTGGTTGGGCCAGCGCCGTCCAGAACGATTCACGTCCATCCCAATCGGCCAATGCTTCCGGCGCGAATGCAAATTGGGTTACTCGACCGCGACCAAATGGGTATTCGATCCACGCTGGCGCCTCGGCGTTACCAATGCTCTGCGCCCCGGCCACCGGCGCCAGCTTCACTCCAAGCAGTGGCTTGCTCAACGCGACTCCACTGCGATCTACCAGTGGTGCGCGATCAATCACCGCAGCTCCCGCGATCACTGCCGCTTGCAACGCCACCGGTAACTCTGCTTGCAACGCGACGGCGCTTGGCCCACCACCTATGATCAAATGGCCACCGCCGTAGACCCACGCTAAAAGTGCGGTTCGCTGCGCTGTCGATAAGGGTTCATTCAGCTCAAAGATGGCTAAGACGCTCAGATTGCTCAATCCGAGCGGATGGTCGGGGAGATCGGCTACTTGCAAACGACCGGCAGCGAAGAGATCGCCTCCTACCGGCGACAGACCTATTGCTGCTCGCATGCGTTCAGCCGGACGCAGAAGCAGTGACACCTCTTGCTGGTCAACAACGATGCCATCGATGGCCAGCGTGACGAACACTGCGCGCGTTGGCTGACCGAGAAAAACATACAGCCACAGCGATTGTTGCGTTTGGGCAGCCAACCGTAGCGTCCGGGCATACTTGGTGAAATTATCCGCTGGCGTCGCTGTCACTGTCACCACCGCTGAGGCTGGCCCCTGATTGCGTAGTGTCACCCGTAACGGCAACCACTGTCCCACTACATACTGCCCAGCAAAAGGCGTGCTCAGCTCAAGGATGACCGGCGATTGCGCTGTCGCGATGCGCAATGACGTAATCGGCATTACTAGCGAGCAGGCCAGCATGAGGCAGAGCAAGATTGTTAGGCGCAACCGGCGTACAATCATAGTGGCGTGTCTGCAACGCAAGATGCGGTATTGTCTATTATACGAGAGGGCTTGCACGCCGTCACCACGGCCACACTGCCGGTGAGCTATCCGGCTTTTGATCTATGCTCAGCCACACAAGGGCGCTGATGCATGTGTTATGATCAACGCAAAGCGGCAAAGTTATCACCTATGCCATTATGACTAACGAAAGCCCAATTAGCGAACGCGAGCGTGAAATCCTGCGCCTAGTCGCAACCGGCGCTACCAACCAGCAGATCGCAATCGCGTTGAACATTAGCGTCAATACGGTCAAAGTCCATCTGCGTAATATTTTTGCCAAGATCGGGGTCGAATCGCGCACTGAGGCCACTGTCTATGCTATCCGTAACGGCATCGTGACAGTGGGGGAAACGAAACTTACAGGCATTGATGAGCCGGAACCACTGTCCGAACTACCGCCGCCTGCGCCTGAGGTAGAACAAGAACCCACCCCTGTGCCGGTTGGCGAACCGACCGTAGAACGACCAGCTATTTCGCCAGCACCATTACCAGAGGTTGCTACACCGGCCTCACCTCCTTCGCTAACCGAACCTGCCCCCCGTTCTTCGATCACCCGTATAATCCCGTGGCTGGTTGGCGCTATCATCCTGATTGCGATTCTGATCGCATTTCTCGCTATCAATACCCGCCCGATCAGTCAAACGCCGCCGGTTAATCCAACTGTCTCGGCGTTTATTAATCCTGAACAACGCTGGTTCTCTCGCCAACCGCTGAGCAACCCGCGTGACGATTTCGCCCTCACCGGCTACGACCTCGAACGCCGGCTATATGTCATTGGCGGTCAGCGCGATGGCATAGTAAGCGCAGCAGTTGATCGTTACGATCCTGAAACCGACCGCTGGGTGGCCTTAACCGACAAACCCACTGCTGTCAGCCATGCCCGCGCCATGACGCTGCGTGGCTTGATCTTCGTCCCCGGTGGCGAAGACCGAACCGGCGCGGTGATTGACCGGCTCGAAATCTACGATCCCCGCGAACAACGCTGGTACAGTGGGGCCGCATTGCCAGCGCCGCGCAGCCGCTACGCACTGGCGGCGTGGGAAGGGCAATTGTATCTGATTGGCGGTTGGGATGGCACGTCAATCAGAAATGAGGTCTTCGTCTACGATCCGCTGCTTGATCGTTGGGAGACGGGGCCGCCATTGCCCCAACCGCGCCGCAATGCCGCTGTGGCAATTGCCGGCGGTCGTCTCTACATTATTGGTGGCGAAGGCATTAATGGCCCGCTGCGCGATAGCGCATGGCTCGAACCAAGTAGCGATCCTACCCGGCGTTGGCTTGCAATTGCGCCACTGCCACAACCAATTGCGCGCCCCGCCGCAGTAGGATTGTCGAGTACGCTGCTCGTGTTTGATAGCGAACGGCGCGAAGGTCTTACCTATGACATTTCTGCTGATGCGTGGAGCCGCACGCCACTACCTGCGGAAGCCAAGGTTTTCGCCGACGCGGTGTTACTCGATGCCAACATCTACTTCGTAGGTGGTAGCCGCGCACAAGGAGCCTTGAGCGAATACCGTGCGCTGTACGTTATCTTTATTCCC
>JANWYE010000152.1 GCA_025057175.1 Chloroflexus sp.
CATTGCCGCCCGCTTTTGCTCGATCATTGCCGGGCGAATAGCAGCGTGGACGTGGCACTCGCCGGCCCAAATCTTGAGCGGGCGGCCAGTCTTTTGGCGCAAATAGCTGCCGAGAAACATATCGGGCAGGAACAGAATGGTCTTATCGGCGGGAATAGCGTTGATCACTCGTTCGGCATTGCCCGACGTGCAGCAATAGTCACTCTCGGCCTTGACGGCAGCGCTCGTGTTGACATAGCTCACGACCACCGCACCGGGATTGGCCGCCTTCCACGCCCGCAACTGCTCGACCGTGATTGAATCAGCCAGCGAACAACCGGCGTTGGCGTCAGGGATCAACACGGTGCGCTGCGGATTGAGGATGGCCGCCGTTTCGGCCATGAAGTAGACGCCACAGACCACGATCACCTCGGCATCGGTGCGCGCCGCCGCCTGCGCCATGCCAAGCGAGTCGCCAACATAGTCGGCAATTTCTTGGATCTCACCGTATTCGTAATTGTGAGCCAGAATGATCGCATTGCGCTGGCGGCGCAAATCGTTGATCTCGGCTATTAGATCGGCGGCGGGTGCGCCGGTCGTTTCGTAGAGCTGGGCGACCATAGTCGATGTTCTCCAAATTAGTGTTATTATTACACTTTTAACAATTGCGATGAGTATACACCTCCAACGAGATATTGTCAAGAGGTCACTAAAAAATTTTTTATCTAACTCAGTCCGTTTACCCTCTTCTCTTTTTATCGCTTTAGCTGCACAATGAGAGCGCAGCACGGAATGATCAGGCCAACGGCCATCGCAAATATCGAACACACCGCGAGCGTAACTGCGAAACAATCTCTGGCGACGACTCGTTTACAGATATAGATGCAAACCTCTCACCGATGATCGCCGAGATCGAACATGGAAGTAATCATGGCCGGTTCGCTGACAATATGGCATGATCTGATCGCTCATCTTGACGATCAGCAGATCACCGAACTCACGACCACCGGTGATCTCCCAGCCCCCGTACGCGTGCGCCTTGGACGAAAGCTACGTGCTCAGCTTGCTGCCCATGCTGCGTACATTCCGGCTCGCATTGTGCAGAGCCAACTCGCCGATCCGCAACCCGGCCGCACCACTGGCGCCTTCTGGGATGGTTCGCTGCTCTTTGCCGACCTGTCTGGCTTCACTGCGCTCTCTGAACGGTTGTCGGTGCTAGGCCGGCAAGGTGCAGAAGAGGTGTCAGCAGTCGTCAACCGGTTGTTTGCCGTCCTGCTGCATGAGGTGCAAGCACGGAATGGCGCGCTGCTCAAATTTGGCGGCGACGCGCTTACTGTTTTTTTCGATGCTGCAACCCTCGGCGATCAACATGCCACTGCCGCCTGCGCCGCAGCCTTGGCGATGCAAGCGCGCATGGCCGAATTCGCCGATCTCGAGACACGCGCCGGCGCTTTTACTTTGCGACTGCGCGTTGGGGTGCATGCCGGGCGCGTGTTTGCCGCCGAGGTTGGCGATCAGAGCCATATCGAACTGGTCGTAACCGGCCCGGAGGTCAACCGAGTAGCGCTGGCGCAAGAGATTGCTGCGCCGGGGGAGGTGGTCATTACTGAACAAACAGCACACTTGCTCGATCAGCCGCAGCTCGAAGCGCGCCGTGACGGTTTCTTTCGTCTGTTTGAGTTGGCGCTTGCCTCGGCTATGCTCGTGCCGCCACAGCCACTACCGCTTGATGGCCCAGATGATCTGGCGACACTCAACCGCTTGGCCCGCCAATTGGCAGCATTGCAACCATACCTTGTGCATCGCCTGCCCCGGCGCTTTCTCGATCCGGCCGCCGGCGAGCTGGGTGAGTTTCGCCCGGTGACAGTGCTCTTTGCGAATGTCCACGATTTTTCGCGCCATCTCGCTGCGCTCACTGCCGAACCTGAGCTGGCCGCCACCATTTTCAATGCCTACTACCGGCGCGCGCAGGCAGTCGTGCATCGCTACGATGGCATCATCAACAAAGTTGATATGTACACCCACGGCGACAAGTTGATGGCGCTGTTTGGTGCGCCGACGGCGCATGAAGATGATCCGATCCGAGCGGTGCGCTGCGCGCTCGAGTTGCGCGCAGTATTACGCGAAGCCAACGCTGAAATTGCAACGCTGTTGGGCGTGGACGCGCCACCGCTAGCCCAGAAAATTGGCATCAACACCGGAACTGTCTTTGCTGGGCGGGTAGGTGGAGCAACTCGCTATGAATATACCGTGATGGGGCCGGCAGTCAATCTAGCGGCACGCTTGATGGCTGCCGCGCCAGATGACGAGATTTACCTCTCGCCAAGCACTCAAACTGCGGTTGAAGGCCAGTTTGTACTTGAACCGGGCGCGCCGCTATATCTTAAAGGGTTTAGCACTGCGGTAACACCGGCGAAGGTGGTACAGGTTGCCACTGTTGCCACGCGCCACAGATTAGAGCATCTGATGATCGCGCCATTGATCGGGCGCGATACCGAGCTAGCGCAAGTGCTGGCAACCGCGCGCACAGCGTTGAAGGGGCAAGGCGCTACCATTGCGCTGGTTGGCGAAGCAGGGGCCGGCAAATCGCGCTTGGCTGAAGAAGTGATCCAACGGTTGGTCATTGCCTCGACCGAGCATCATACGGCCAGCGAAGAGGTGCCATCGTTTACAATCCTCTTCGGCGATTGCCAGAGCTACGAGCAGCGCACCGCCTACGCCGCCATTCGCACACCGCTAATAAATGCGCTAGGATTGGATCTGCGCGCCGCACCAGCCCAACTCGCCGCCGATACTATGGCGCGCATCGAACGGTTCGTGCCGGCAGCAAGCCGCTTTACGCCGCTGCTGGCCGATGCGCTTGGCTTGCCGCTGGCTGATACACCGCTTACAGCCGGCCTGTCGCCGCAACAACGCCATGACCGGTTACAAGAACTCATTACCGACATCTTTATCGCTGCCACAAGGCGCGAACCGGTGTTGCTGGTGCTGGAAGATTGTCACTGGGCCGACTCACCCTCGCTCGAAGTGCTTGAACGGCTCAGCAAGGCGGCGTCGGGCCGCGCGCTAGCCCTGATTGTGACCTACCGGCCCGAAATGGCATCACCGGCGCCATGGGAAAGCCTGCCCGGCACGGTGCGGATCGAGCTTGGCGAGTTGTCGCCCGATGATAGCCAAGCATTGCTTGCGGCACTGCTCGGCGGACCGCCGCCGCGTGAAATTTTGCCATTACTCAACCGAACGCAAGGCAACCCCTTCTTTATCGAAGAGTTGGTGCGGGCGCTGGTGCGTGACCACCTGCTGGTACGGAGCGAGACGAGCGGCGCGTGGCAGCTTACCAAACCGATTGAGAAGATCGAACTGCCGCGCAGCATCGAAGGTTTGCTGATTGCCCGCCTCGACCGGCTCGACGAGCCGCGCCAAGAGCTAGTGCAAGTCGCCTCAGTTATTGGGCGACGCTTCCCGCGTCCGGTGGTAGAAGGGGTCTATTCCAATCCACCCGCGCTTGATGAAAGCATTCAGCGCTTAATCGAAAGCGAATTGATCCAAGCCGACCAACAAGAGCGGATTTTGGCCTACGTCTTCCGCCACGCGCTGCTACGAGATGTCGCCTATGAAGGCATTCTCTACGCCCGCCGCCGCATGCTGCACGCTCGCGTTGCCCGCCGGATCGAAGAGATTGCTGCCAATCAGCTCGAAGAGCAATACGCCGTGCTAGCGTGGCACTTTCTCCAAGCCGAAGAGTGGCAACCAGCATTCCATTACCACGTGCAGGCAGCCGAACAAGCCCGCCGGCGCTTTGCCAATCGTGATGCCTTGGCACTCTACACGACCGCTCTCAACATCGCGCCACGCCTAACGACGATCTTGCCACCGGCGCAGTTGATCGATCAAGTTGCCGGCATTCATGAAGCGATTGGTGAACTACATCTGGTGTTAGGCGAGTACGACAACGCTGAACATCACTTTCACGAAGCTCTGCAACTCAGTTTGCCAGCAGGAAACGAATTGGTCAGCGAGCGTTGGTTGCGGATGCACCGCCTGCTGGCCACCGTCGAAGAGCGCCGCTCGCGCTATCAAGCTGCCTTTGAGCGGCTGACCGCAGGGATGGCCCGCGCCCATCGCGGCCTACAAGCCGAGACTGCGCGCTGCTACATTCTCGGCGCCGGTATTGCTTACCGCACTGGTGACTATACCCACGCGATGGAATGGGCGCGGATCGGCTACGAACTGGCAGCGCAAACCGGCAGCGCGACCGATCAAGCCCGCGCGCTCAAGATTATTGGCAATATCGCTAGTGATCAAGGTGATCGAACCCAAGCGATCGAGACACTCAACCGGGCGCGCACTCTCTACGAACAGGCCAATCTGCTGGCCGGTTTGTGCGATGTGCTCAACGACCTTGGCCGGGTCTATACCCAAGCCGGACGTTGGGCCGAGACAATCGCTGTGTTTGAACAATCAATGGCTATTTCGGAAAGCATTGGCGATGTCTTGGCCACTGCCCGCACTGCCAACAATCTGGCAGTGGTACTGGTGGGACGCAACCAGCTCGACCGGGCCGGTGCGTTGTACCAGCGGGCCAGCGAACTCTTTGCCCGGCTTGGTTCGCGCCTTGGCGTTGCCGTCACCGGTTACAATCGCGGCGAAGTATTACTCAATCAAGGGCGAGCTGCCGAGGCTCTTGCGCTGTTCCGCACTGCCATTGCTGATCTGGAAGCAATTAATGCCCGCAGCTTTTTGCCGGAAGTGTTGCGACTAGCTGCGCTAGCTGCGCTGGCGCTCGGCGATCTCGAACGTGCCCGCACTGATGCCAACCGCTCACTCGCCATTGCTGAAGAATTAGGGCAAGCTGATGACTCGGCCATCGCCAACCGCGTCTTAGGGGAGATTGCCTTGGCTGCTGGCGACTTTGCCGCCGCTGCCGATCTGTTTGCCCGCAGTAGCGCTACCTTGGCCCAATTAGAAAATCGCTACGAGCTAGGAAAAGTTCGCTATCAACAAGCCCGGCTCGCTCTTGCCTGCCATGACTATGCAGCAGCGGCAGCCGCTCGCGCCGAAGCGATTGCTATCTTTAGTGAACTCGATGCTCAGCGCGATCTGGCGCTTGCTACTGCATTGCCTATATAGAAGCCACGGTACGCCATTGGAAGGAGCATCATTATGCACCGCCTCCTCGTCACGCTAGCGCTGCTGAGCCTGATCTTGACACCCATGGCATGGGCGCCACACCCTACCCCGGCCACTGCCGCTGAAGCTGAACCGATCCACTTGACCAGTATTACCGAATTGCCTGCCATCAACGAAATTGAACCGAACAATCGCATTCTGCAACCCGGCGCAAATGCACAATCTATCGCGACTGACCGCACCGATAGCTGGCGGCAGCCAATTAGCGGTGTTATCTCTTCATCGAGCGATATTGACTACTTCGCGTTCACAATCGACGCCCCCGGCTCGGTGGTCACAATTGACCTCACCAATCTAGATGCTGACTACGATCTGGTTTTTGGCGGTGGCGTTGATCCTGCCACAGGCACTGGCGGCGCTACTGAGACCTTCGAGTTTGACTCCGGCACGCGGGGCTTGGAAGGAGTGACACAGATTGGCGGCCAGATTGCCTCTATCGGCGGTCAGATCGCCTCCATCGGCGGCCAGATTGCCTCTATTGGCGGCCAGATCGCCTCTATTGGCGGCCAGATTGCCTCCATCGGCGGCCAGATTGCCTCCATCGGCGGCCAAATTGCCTCGATCAGTGTCAATCGGGGGAACCGCGACGAACGGATCGAGACCATTGTTTGGCAGCCGGGACGATACTTCGTCGCTGTAGCTGCATCAAACGCCGGTCAAACCAGTTCCCGCCCGTACCGGCTGGTCATTACCCTTCAGCGCAGCACGCTCCAATCACTCGGCCCGGCGCCGCATGTAGAGTTCTTGACCGACCAGCCCGATCCTGCCGTCACGACGCTCTATCTCATCAACTCAGCCCGGATGCAGGAGGTGTATCCCAGTGATCTCACCAGTATCAACGCAATTACCACCACCCTGCAACAGTCGTACTCGTTTACCCAAACGCTCGTGTTGGGTGTATCGGAGAACGCGCTGATTCAAGAAAAAGGCGCAGTGATCGATCTCGCCAATGTACAAGTCATCTCAGGAACCGGCGCAATTCCGTTTGCTCAACTGCTGAGCGATTGGTCAGTTCCCGCTAACCAGCGCAATCCGCTCTACGCCAACTACATCGCCAGCATCATTGATCACGTGATTGAGGCAGCCATTGATCCTGATGGCAATGGCCGTTCGGGAGAGGTGCGGATCAAGTATCGCCTCTTCGCCAACACCAACTCTAACCTTGGCGATGAGACCAATCAGGTGACACCCTATCCCAACGCGCGGCATATCGTCTTGATCGGCAGCGACGAGATCATTCCCTTCTTCCGGCTGCCTGATCTGACGACCATCGCCAATGAAGCGGATTATCTCGATTACCTCAAGACGATCGATCCAAACAGCAATGGCGCTAGCCTCATCTCGCCCGATAACCCGCTCGGCGCAGCGCTGCGCAACCGCATGATGTTGAGCGACAACCCCTATGGCGCTGGACGACCCTACCGTTTCTACGGCTTCCCGTTGTTTGTGCCGCAGCTAGCCGTAGGCCGGATCGTCGAACGTCCGGGTGAGATTGCCGATTTTCTGCAGCGTAATCGACCATGGTCGTATGTAGAGCCTAATATCAACTTAACTACGTATGCTTACTATACACGCAGTCTTTCTCTCACCGGCTACGACTTTTTGATTGACGGCGCGCAAGCCATTTCGCGTACTCTTAACCAAGCCACTTCGATCAGTGTCACAAAGCGCACCTTAATCAACAACACGTGGGATCGCAGCGCCTTCGAGAACGCATGGCTTGAACAACCACTGAACGCCACCGGCTTCTTCACTTCGCCATTAAACGTCTTTTCGCGCACGAACACCTTGCTCAGCTCACTCAACGCCCACTTCGATCACTGGCAGCTCATCCCGGCCGTGGCGAGCGGGAGCACACCAAATTTCCCTGCTACTCGGATTTTGGCAGTGGAGTATGAGGGAACCGAAACAGAGATGTGCTCCATCTTTCCGACGCTATGCCCCGGTTTCTTCTACAACACCATCTACTACTCGGTGGGATGTCATAGCGGCTACAATGTGCCAACCAATGCCATTATTCAGTCACGTGACATTCCCAGCGGCTTCTATGCCGCCGACTTTGCGCAAGCTATCAACCGCCATGCCGGCAACTGGATCGGGAATACCGGTTACGGTTATGGCACTCTCGATGGGGTAGATTACAGCGAACGGCTGGCGGCGCTATTGACCCAAGAATTGATGCGGAACGAGACACGTCCCGATCCGCCTGCCACAAATGGCGTTACCTACGTCGGGCGTAGTATCGGCGAGGCGCTGGTTAATGCCAAACTCCGCTATCTACGGACTTCGATCGGGCTGAACGCCTACGACTACAAGGTGCTGGCAATCACGACCCTCTACGGCCTGCCATGGAAGCGAATCTTCGTCGATAATCCGCTGACTGCGCCGGTTGAAGACCTCAATGCCGAACTGCCACCCGGCGATCGCACCGCGCCAACGCCAATCGCCGGCAGCCAATTGACGCGCACGATCACGTTTACTATCAACTATGCCCCCAACTACCTACCAACCCGCACTGGGCAAGCAGTGCAACTTAGCGCCAGTAACTTCACCATCACTGACACCTTTTTGCTCGCGAGTACCTTTAACGTCACCCCAACCGTTACCGTCTTTAACAATAATTTGATCGGCATGCCGGGAGTGCCTGCTTTTGCCTACGACATCACGGCATTGTCAGGCAGCGATGATGACAGTAATCGCTCACCGTTAGTTGTGCGTGATGTTATCTTCTTAGGCGGGCAGTACAACACGGTTGACAACTTCAACCCCACCGTCACCCAGATTGTGACCGAAACCTTTGAGCCATTGATCGCCACGACGGTTGAACCCGATTTCAGTGCGGGAATTGGGGTGTGGGTACCCGATCGCTTCTTTGGCCACAGCACAACCGGCAGCGGTGACAATCAACGCGACACCTTGATCAGCACGGCAGCCCAATTCCGCGCTACCAATGGCGTTACCGGCACCCTACGCACCTATACGCAGCTTGTCTATCAGGTCATCTACACTGATCCGGCAGCGACTGGCGCTAGCGCCGCGCTCGCTGACGAAACGCCACCGGTGATCGAACGGGTGCGCATCGCCGGGCAGGATGCTGGGTTGCAGAGCGTTTCAACCCCGATTGAGGTGCTTGTAAGCGATCCTGACAACCTTGATAATCCGCAAGTAACTGTGAGCGGCGTCTACCTTGCCGCCGACAACATCACATGGACACCGCTGACCTTTACCCAAGACCCGCAGAATCCGCGGCGATGGGTGGCAAGCGTGCCGCGTAACTGGCCTGATGTACGAATTATTATCACAGCTATTGATGCTGCCGGCAACACGGCCATGTATACGGCGAAGGGAGCATTTGCGCCGCCAACGTATCAGGTGCTAGTGCCGGTAATCGCTAGGTAGGTAGAGTGCCCCCACCCCTCCCCCTCCCCCGCTGGGGGAGAGCGGCCCCCACCCCTCCCCCTCCCCCGCTGGGGGAGGGGAGTCGTTTTGTGAGTAAATAAAAACACCACCATTACCATGTCACCACTGTGGGAGCAGGGGGCCGGGGGGATGAGGGGCACACCGGTACCGCGGCAAGAACGATGCCCACTCACGCTGGAGGGGAGGGGAGCACACTCTACTGCAAATGCTCGCGCGCCCACAATGCAGCCTGCGTTCGGTCACGCACGGCTAGCTTAGCGAAGATCACACTCAGGTGATTTTTAACCGTGCCAATGCTGAGGGCAAGCTTATCGCTAATCTCTTGATTGGTGCAACCCTGCGCCAGCAGCAGCAGAATCTCGCGCTCGCGAGGGGTTAACGCAATAGCCGGTTCGGAAGAGGGCGGCTCGACAGGCGGAGGCGACGCCGCCAATTGACCAAGGCGCGGCAAGAGTTGAGCGGTAATCTGGGGATGGATTAGCGCGCCGCCAGCGGCGACAGTGCGAATGCTATCGGCCAAT
>JANWYE010000153.1 GCA_025057175.1 Chloroflexus sp.
CCGGCATCGTAGGGGCGGACGGCAGTCCGCCCCAGCGTGACGGCAGTCCGCCCCAGCGTGACGGCAGTCCGCCCCAGCCACGCCCCAGCGTGACGGCAGTCCGCCCCGGCATGGCGTACGGCAGCACGCCCCTACCACAACACGGATAAACGTATGGCACGCACTATCTTGGTCGTCGATGACGAACCCGGCATCGTCAAGATTGCTCGCGACTACCTCGAACGGGCCGGATTTCAGGTGATCAGCGCTGGCGACGGGCCAACCGCCTTGCGGCTGGCCCGCCAAGAACGCCCGGCGCTGCTGGTGCTTGATCTGATGTTACCCGGCATGGATGGGTTGGATGTCACGCGGGCTTTGCGACAAGACCCGCTCACTGCCCGGTTGCCGATCATCATGCTCACTGCCCGCGTCGAAGAGACCGACCGCCTGATCGGGCTAGAATTAGGCGCTGACGACTACATCACCAAACCCTTCAGCCCGCGTGAACTGGTCGCCCGCGTGCGCGCCGTATTGCGGCGGAGTGACGGCACATTGCAGCCGGCTAACGTTATCCAAAGCGGCGGGTTGGTGATCGACCTCGAGCGGCGCACCGTGCGTCGTAACGGTGAGCCAATCGAGTTGACCGCGACCGAATTCGATCTGTTAGCAGTGTTGGCTAGCGCGCCGGGCCGGCCCTTTACCCGCGCCCAATTGCTCGATCGGGTCTACGATACTGATTACGCCGGTTTTGATCGCACTATCGACGCTCATATTAAAAATTTGCGCCGCAAGATCGAGCCTGACCCAAATGGCCCGCCACGCCTGATCTTGACCGTGTACGGCGTTGGCTACAAGTTCGCCGAGAACGATGAACGTTAAGCCTGCTTGCCGGCCACGCTGCGTTCATCAGTGAGGTTTCGCATGCGCCCGCCCCGCATCTTCAACTTAATGCTGACCGCGTTTGCGCTGGTGATTGTGCTCGGCATCAGCGGCATGGTCATCTCGTTCTGGCTGGTGACGCGCTGGAGTGATCCGGCCCAGATCCGCTGGATGGAAGCCGAAATGGCAGCGCGGGAGCAGGCGGCGCGGCTGGCGTCGTATTACCAACAAACCGGTTCGTGGCGCGGGGTCGAACGCCAATTGGGTCCGTTGCCACAGGGGTTCGGTGACATTGAAGGCACAGTCTCACTGCTCGATGCCAATGGTCGCGTCGTTGCTGGCCGTCGCCGGCCATTTATGGTGCGCGGCAATGAAGCGGTGCGGCGCATTCCGATTACGGTTGGCGATCAGCAAGTTGGTACGCTGGTCATCTCGGTGGTTGACACCGACGAAGCCTTTCCGGTGGGCAGTTTCAACCGCCGCCCACTATTGTTGGGTATGCTAGGCGCAGGAGCTGGCTTGATGGCGATTTTGTTAGGCATGGCTGCCGTCTTCTCGCGCCGGATCAGCGCGCCGTTGCGCCAAATCAGCGCCGCTGCGCATGCAATTGCCGACGGCGACCACAGTAGTCGCGTGCAGCCGGCCAACGTGCGTGAATTGGCCGAACTGGCCGAGAGCTTTAACCGTATGGCTGCCGCCTTGCAACAGGCCGATCAACAGCGCCGCCAGCTCACTGCCGACATTGCCCATGAGCTGCGTACCCCCCTTTCAATCATCAAAGGCCGTTTGGAGGGCCTTCAAGATGGAGTGTATGAAGCTGACGCTGAGCAGATCGAGACGTTGCTAGCCGAAGTTGCCCTGCTTGAACGGTTGATTAATGATCTTCACCTCTTGGCGCTGGCCGATGCCGGCCAGTTGCCGCTCTATCGCGAAATCGTTGCCCCGGTGATGCTAGTGAATGAGGCAGTGCGTTCGTTTGCCCAGAGCGCTGCCGAGCGCGACATCCGGCTCACGGCTAGCACAGCGGACGATCTGCCTGACATTGAGGTCGATCCTCAGCGAATCGCGCAGGTATTGGGCAACCTGATCAGCAACGCGCTCCGCCATACCCCCGCTGGTGGCATAGTAAGCGTAACAGTGGCCGCTGAGCCGAATGGCGTCATCTTTCGGGTGAGCGATACCGGCCCCGGCATTGCTCCTGCCGACCTCCCACACATCTTTGACCGCTTCTACCGGGCCGATCGGGCGCGCACGCGCAGCAGCGGCGGCGCCGGGCTAGGGCTGGCGATTGCTCGCCGCTTGGTTGAAGCCCACGGCGGCCAAATTTGGGCCGAAAGCGAACTAGGTCGCGGCACGACAGTGAGTTTCCGGTTGCCGGTGAGGTTGGACGTGCTGGCGACCAAGCTAGGCCAGCTCGTAACCACGAGTAGTGAAAAATAAGAGCGTTCCTCAGCTTTCTTCCCCTCAATCTACCTCAAAAATAGACCGGTCTCCTCCATAGTAGACGTTATTATGGTTGACACACTATGCCTCGTGTACTACACTAAGTCCTGCCAATAGTTTCCACAATATTGTGTGTGCTTGACAAACGCTTCATACATTCTGGCAAAAGCAATGATCGATCCAGCCAGCCAAGCGCAACTCAAAGCAGCAATTGCTGATTGTATCCAAACCGATCAAACTATCCTCGACCAACTACGCCAAGAGATTCGTCCACTAAAGCATGTCACCCGCCGTATTCAACCGCGCGCTACCACCTCGATCTCACTGGTAGGTACTGATGGTGGGAACAACCAACTTCGGTTCGATCCATTCCTCATTCAATTGATTCGGGTTGTTGATAGCAGCAATAACGAGTATTGTCTCGAAGTCGTTTCGCCAACTACCCCTATTCAGAAGCTGAATGCACGCCAATTTACTGCTGATGGCACGCCGCAAACTGCCCTTGGCGAGATGATGCATTTTTTGGGTGTTCACAGCTTGGCCGCCCTTTCACCAATGATCCGGCCCATTCAAGCAGGCCAGCCCGTCTCGCCGCGTTGGGTGGAAGTGTATCGTGAATTGGTAGAATGGGCTATTCTATTTGCCATCTTAAAGAAGGATTTTGGCACTGACAGCCTAATAGTCTACGATGGCCTCTTACGAAGCAAGGTATTTGCGCGTGATCTGTTTCAGCGTCTGTTGCAAGGGATGCAACTACGCATCGACGAACAATGGCGCCAGCATCGCCGGCGCATCTACCTCGTTGGTATTGCTAAACACAGCAAAGTATTGTCGCGCTACCGGTTGGCAATGGCGCTCGAAGGCGTCTTGCAAACGGATTATCCGGCGTATGTAGAAGTACCGCGCGAGATAGAGGAAAAAGCGTATGTTTGGTCGGAGTTTGCGCGCGGGAATGATCGGGTGACGGATGATGGTGAGATCAATAAGTTCGTTGGTGGTAAGATGTTTCTCGTCAAATTTGGCGCGTTCCGCCACGATCCGATTTGGCCGGTCGATATCTTTGAACCGCAGCGTGAGCATGCCCAAGAGATTCTCGGTTCTCTGCTTGCCGATGCTATCAACGGCTTTCCGGTGCCCTATTACCCGCGCTGTTTGCAGAAAGCGCACGAGCATGCGGCCTTGATCGATTTCGACTTCGCGGTGTTGCAAGATTTCATCTACGATGGCGTGCGTGCCAGCCTCGGTGGGGCAGCCGGCTTGTTGGATGCCTTCCAGCTCCAAGACGTCGATCCGTCGCGGCAACGCTACGAATGAACGAGTAACTATATGGTAGATATCCAACTTTTTCCGAAAGATCGCGTCGTTGGCATTTTTCGCGGTTTTCAACAAGGTGGGCTTGAGTTCCACGCTGACCTCGTGTTGCCATATCGCAATGATTTGCAGAATATCCCAATGCACGGTCAATTTCTGCTGGTGCAACTAGAAACACCCGACGAAGCGGTACTAGGGCGAATTACCTCGTTTTCGTCGGAAGGCAAGCTGTCGTATGGCGCCGGGGAGGAATTCAACATTCGCGCAGTGCGGGAAGATCGGCCCATCCCAGAAGAATTGCGCGAGCAGTATCTCAAGTATCGAGTAAATATTCGGGTGCTGGGGGTGTTACGGCGCAATGGCTATGGCGTGACGTTCGTCCCTTCGCATCGCCGGCTGCCCCACGTGGGCAGCAAAGTTGCCTTCCCAAGCGATGAGGTATTGCGCGCGATCGCCGGCCACTCTGGCAGAGGCGCGCCGATTGGTCATCTCGCCTTTGGCGAGTACGTCTACGCCGCTGGCAGCAAAATGTTTGCGGCCCAAGAGTGGATGCAAGTGATTGGGCCTGAAATCTTGGTGCGTTTTCCGATCGAGTCGCTTGTGTCACGCCGTAGTTTTATCTTTGCGCGGGCCGGTTTTGGTAAATCAAACCTGAACAAATTGCTCTTCTCGATGCTCTATACTGAGACCCCGACCGTTGTCAAGCGCGGCGGCAGACGTGTGCCGGTTGGCACGGTGCTTTTTGATCCCGATGGCGAGTATTTCTGGCCCGATGATAAGGGCCGGCCGGGATTGTGTGATGTGCCGGCGTTGGAAGATAAGTTGGTGGTCTTTACCGAGCGTCAGAATCCCAGCCCGTTTTACCAGTCGTTCGTTGCCGGAGGAATCAAACTCGATCTTCGCCGCTTACGTCCGGCTGATGTGATTGCAATCGCGCTCGGCTACGAGCGGCAAGAACAGCAGAATGTCCGTAAGCTGCGCGGATTGCCGCAAGATCGATGGGAGGCGTTGGTAAACCTGATAGATGCGAATGGCAATACCGCTTCGTTAGAAGAAATCTGTCGTTTGCTTGACCTTGATCCGCAACGACAAGAAGTGGAGGCGGTGGCTGCGCGCAGTAATATGACGGCGATCGTGAAGATGCTGCACGATAAGAGTAGCCAGTTGATGGATATGTTGATTCACGCCATAGCGGAAGGCAAGTTGTGCGTGATCGACGTCTCACAAATGCGCGGCGGCCAAGCGCTCGTTCTTTCTGGATTAATTGTGCGCCGGATTTTTGATCGCAATCAGCAACAATTTACGGAAGCCGAACCAAAAACGGTTCCCACCATTGCAGTTGTCGAAGAGGCGCAAGCGGTGCTGAACGAACGCGCGCCGGCTTCTGAGCCGTATATCGAGTGGGTGAAGGAAGGGCGCAAATATGATTTGGGCGCTTTGTTGATCACCCAACAGCCAGGCAGTATTCCGGTTGAGATCTTAAGCCAAGGTGATAACTGGTTTATTTTCCATCTGATTTCCGAAACCGACCTCATTTCGCTCAAGCGCGCCAATGCCCACTTTAGCGAGGACCTGTTAAGTTCGTTGCTCAATGAACCCATCCCCGGTCAGGGTGTGTTTTGGAGTTCGGTAAGCAGTACGCCGTACCCAATTAGCTTCCGCGCATTGTCGTTTGAACGGCTCTATCAGATGCGCGATCCCGATTATAACCGTGCAGCCGGCAATACCTTCGCGCAAACGCTGCGGTCATTGTTTGCTGCCGCACAGCAGCGCGCATTGGAGATCCGGATCCCTGAGGCGATGGACACCCCTGCGGATGAGGAAAAGATTGATGCTATGGCTATGCTTGAGCAGCGGGCGATTGAGGCGTTGCGGAACGATACTGAGCTACGCCGTAAACTTGAATCGCCGAATGGTGTGCCGTGGTATTCAGTGCAACAATTTTTAAGCGAGCAATTGCCAGATGTATTGGAAGATCGCCGCCAGTTTGCTTACTATCTGTTACCGAAAGCAATGGATGCCGTCTTTGGGTCGCGACCGGCAGGCTGGGAGACATTCAAGCATCCAGAGACCGGTAAAACGTGGATCAGAGTGAATAAGTGAGTTTGGTCTAGTTCTCTGCCCTAGGCCTTGCGTCACAATATGGAATGTCGTTCACCAGCAAGTGTAGGATTGACCCTCCTCTCTTTTTACCTGCTCGCCTTTGGCCTTGCGTGGCTCGGATGGATCCCGGCGGCGCTCGGTTCCCACGGAGTGGCTCCCTTTACAGCGCCGGGATGGCAACTGCTGCTCATCTTGCCAGCAGTTGCGCCGGCGGCAGCTGCTGGTGTGGTGGCGCGGGTGAGGTATGGTTCGGCGCAAGCCAATGCCCTGTTTGCGGCGTTGGCGCGTTGGCGCGTGGCGCCAATCTGGTATCTGGTGGCGATTGGGGGGCCAGTGGTGATCGCCTTGACTGCATCGGTTGTCACTACGTGGTTGCGCTTGCCGCACGATCTGCCGGTGCCGCAAGGCGGACGATTCGCGCTGGCGATCACGGCGCTAGTCAGCTCGCTGCTAGCCAACCCGTGGGAAGAGGTTGGTTGGCGCGGCTTTGCCCTGCCCCATTGGCAGCAACGCTGCCATGCGCTAGCGGCGACTTTGATCGTGGGCATTCTGTGGAGTCTATGGCATCTACCGATCTTTTTTTGGATCGGCAACCCAATGGCGAGTTACCCCTTTTTTCCTTGGTTGGTGGGCACTATTGCCGGAGCAGTGATCTACACGTGGCTCTACAACAGTACTGCCGGCAGTCTGTTACCAGTGACGCTGTTTCACGTTGCGTTCAACACTGCCGTTGTGGTTATTGGGGGCATATCGATCACAGCGCTGGCGATGGTGCAAATCCTCGGCGCGCTGGCGATTGTCATGGCGTTTGGGCCGGCCCACTTGGCACGGAGTGAACGTGTGGGCTGGATGGGATGAGGGGCGGATTGGGCAGGGGGCTAGCCACGACATACGTAAACTGGCGGCACGTATTGGCGACGCTCATGCGCCGCGCACCGGTGTTCTGACTTGGCATTGCCCGTTTGCTTCTCGCGCAGTCCATCGCCAGCGATGGCGACGCATAGGGGCGTAATGCTGATTGGTCACCCCCACTCCCTTCTTCGGCACGCGGAAGAAGGGGGTGGGCTGCGGAAGCCTCCTCGCGGCTGAAACACGTTACCCCTACGAAGTTCAGGGCGCGCAATTGTGGCCCGCAGCGCCGGTCATGCTCTCGATAATCATGGTATACTACTTGTAACAGCTCTCAAATTTGCGCAAAAACCTCCTTGATCTTTTCGCAAGTGCGTGGTATCATTGTCTTTCGCGATCTGTAAGATGCGCGCAGCAAGCGTGAGTAGCACGATGGCAGGAAGTCCCCGTGCGGGGCATGATGAATATTAGACAGCGAACGAATTGTGTGCCAGTCTGCCGGTAACCCGCTGAAGGGAGAGCGGCAAGATGGCTGTTTCTGTTTTTTCTGACGAAACTGGCTGCCACGCAGCGTCGTGAGCTAACCGTAAGTAATAGAGGAGAGGTGCGTATGCCCCCGTTGATTGAGAGCGTGGTCCTTCAGCCGCTGATCGCCCCGATCGACCCGGGCGCCGATGGTCGCCGGTCGCGCCGGATCGAGCGCCGATCTTTCGCGCGAATTAAGGATGCGATCGATTTGCCATTGCTGATCGAAACCCAACTCAAGAGTTTTGAATGGTTTAAACGTGAGGGGCTGCGCGAACTCTTTGATGAGATTTCACCAATTACCGACTTTACCGGCAAGAATCTGGAACTCCACTTTCGCGATTATACCTTCGGCGAGCCGCGTTACGATGAGTTCGAGTGCCGCGAACGCGATTTGACCTACGCTGCGCCGTTGCGGGTGCGGGTCGAATTGCGCATTCTCACCACGGGCGAGATCAAGGAGTCAGAGATCTTTCTCGGTGATTTCCCGATCATGACCGATAACGGCACGTTCGTGTATAACGGGGCCGAACGGGTGGTGGTCTCGCAGTTGATTCGCTCACCCGGCGTCTATTTCAAAGATGAAAAGGATCCGACGAGCGGGCGTTCACTGCATACCGCAAAGCTGATCCCTAACCGCGGTGCGTGGCTTGAGTTCGAGACCAATAAGCGCGATGTGATCAGTGTCAAGGTTGATCGCAAGCGCAAGATACCGGTCACGATCCTGTTGCGCGCGATCAGCGCATGGCTGGCCGAAGAGGATGGCAGTGGGCGCTGGGCGCCTGATAACGAGTTGGATCAGTATGGTCACAATGACCAAATTATTGATCTGTTCCGGCACGTTGATACGGTAGCCGAGCATCCTTACATTCAGGCGACGATCGATAAAGATCCGTCGCGCAATGCCAAAGAGGCATTGCTTGAGTTGTACAAGCGGTTGCGCCCCGGCGATCCACCGACGCTTGAGAATGCGCGCTCGCTGATCGAGTCACTGCTGTTTAGCCCGCGCCGCTACGATCTGGCTAAGGTGGGTCGCTATAAGCTCAACAAGAATCTTTGGGAACGCGATGCCCGCCGCGATGGGGCCAAGGCGCCTGACCTGAGCGTGCGGGTGTTGCTGCCGCGCGATATTTTCCGTATCGTCGAGCAGATGATTCTGCTCAATAATGGCTATGGTCGCCCCGATGACATTGACCATCTCGGCAATCGCCGCGTGCGTACGGTGGGCGAGTTGATCCAGCAGCAGTTCCGCGTTGGTTTGCTCCGCCTCGAGCGGGTGGTTAAAGAGCGTATGTCGCTGCAAGAGCCGGCTAGCGCGACGCCCAACGGCCTGATCAACATCCGGCCAGTGGTGGCAGCGATGCGCGAGTTCTTCGGCGGTTCGCAGTTGAGCCAGTTTATGGATCAGACCAACCCGCTGGCCGAGTTGACCAACAAGCGCCGTCTGTCGGCCCTCGGCCCCGGCGGTCTTTCGCGCGATCGGGCTGGCTTTGAAGTGCGCGACGTACACCACTCGCACTACGGACGCATCTGTCCTGTCGAGACGCCAGAAGGCCCGAACATCGGTCTGATCGGCACCATGTCTACCTTCGCCCGCGTCAATGAGATGGGCTTTCTTGAGACACCCTACCGCAAGGTGTATAACAGTGTCGATAACGCGCAGGTGTGGAAGGAGAAGGGTGTGCTGTTGCGCGATGTGCGCGACCTGCGCACCGGCGAGTTGATTGCGGCCAAGGGCACGCGGGTTGATGACCAGATTGCGCGCCAGATCACAATCGGTCTGCTGCGTGGCCAGATTCTGCGTGAGGATATCGTCGATCCCGATACCGACGAGGTGATCGCCGAAGCCGGCACTGAGATTAACCGCGCGCTGGCCGAACGGATTGTTACCTTGCCGATGCGGCATATCAAGATTCGCCCGGTGGTGTCGCAAGAAGT
>JANWYE010000154.1 GCA_025057175.1 Chloroflexus sp.
TCTTTACCAAAGGCTCGGTCAATGAGGTCTTTTTGCCGGGTGAAGATCCACTCAAGCTGTCGCGGTTTGCGCCGCTGCTGACTGAAGAGTTGCCGCCAGAGCCGGTGGTGCTTGATCCGCCGGTGGGTAGCAACGGCGGGGTGCAGATTGCGGAAATTAGCCCGGTGGTGATCGAAGAGGTGAAAGCTGCGGTGGTTGAAACGCCAGCAGCGGCTGCACCCACCGGCAGCCGCCGTCGCCGTCGCCGGTCGCGGCGCAGTAACCGCAACCGCGATGAGGCGCTGGCTGCTAATGGCGTGATTGAGGCGGCTGAAGTTGAAGAAGGGACTGAAGAGGAACTCGATATAGCCCGCCGCAGCTTCTCGAATATAGCCCGCCGCAGCTTGATGAGCCACCGGCAGCAATGAGCGAGGAGTTCGGCGCGGTTGAGTTGCCGGCGATCGAGGAGTTGCCAACCCCGGTTGAGCCGCCGGTGATTGAGGAACTGCCGGTGAGCGAAGGGGCGCCGGTAGTTGAGGAGGTGCCGGCCCCGGTTGAGCCGCCGGCCAAACCGAGCCGCAGCCGCCGCCGGCGGTCGCGCAAAGCTGCTGAGGCAGCTCCGGTTGAGGAGGCTGTGGCTGCCGAGCCGCTGGCGGTTGAGTCACTCGCCGAGCCGGTCGTTGCGCCGCTCGCCGCCGAGTCACCCGCCGAGCCGATGGTTGCACCGCTCGCCGCCGAGCCGGTCGTTGCGCCGCTCGCCGCCGAGCCGCCGGCTGAGCCGGTGGCCGTCGAAGCGGAGGTTGCAGCATCGGCACAGCCAACCGATGGCAGCGCTGGCCACGTTGACCTCACAGTTGAGTTCAGCGCCGCAGAATGGGAACTCTTCCGGGCCACGGTGCTGGAACTCGGCAAGCCGGCTACGTTCCAGCAATTGCTAAACGCGTTGCAGGCGGCGCGCAAGCAACATGGCATGCCGCGCACGACCGAAGAGAACCGCACAATGCTCAAGCAGGCGATCCACCACGGCATGCTTGAGCGCACTACTCGGAGCCGCCGCGTCTATTACACCCTGAAGCCAAGTGAGCAGGCTGATTAAAATCTGTGGCTTGCGCACGGTTGATCTGGCGCTGGCAGCCGCCACTGCCGGCGCCGATCTGATCGGGCTGGTCTTTGCGCCGAGCCGCCGGCGAGTGACGATGGCGGAGGCGCAGGCAATTGCGGCGGCGGTGCGGGCCTTGCCGCCGCCGCGGCCGGTGATCGTAGGATTGTTCGTGAACGAACCGGCTGATGTGATCGCCCAGATCGCTCTCGCCACGGGGTTGGAAGCGATTCAGTTGAGCGGCGATGAGCCGCCGGATTTTCCCATCCCCCATGGGCTGCCGTTGATCAAGGCCATCCGTATGACCGGCAACGCCAGCGAACAGGCATGGCTGGCGCGGATCGCGGCGGCGGGGCCTTTGGCCAAGCCGCGCTTGCCGGCGCTGAGCGCATTGGTTGATGCGCACGTGGCCGGCGCGTTTGGCGGCACCGGCATGGTGGCTGACTGGGCAAAAGCCGCTCAGCTTGCCCGGCAAGTGCCGACGCTGCTGGCCGGCGGATTGACGCCGGCTAATGTGGCGCAGGCGATCGCGATAGTCGATCCGCTGGGGGTTGATGTCAGTAGCGGGGTGGAGCGGGACGGGCAAAAGGATGCGGGGTTGATGGCAGACTTTATTCGCGCAGCGCGAGCGGCGAGTGTAGGGATTGGGGAATAGCATGCAGATTCGCGAGGCGAGCGAAGCTGATCGGGCGGCGCTGGCGGCGTTGCACCAAGCAGCATTTGGCGCAGAGGGCGCTATCGTTGCTGAATTAGCTTTGACCCTATTGGACGATCCTTCGGCGCAACCGCTAGTGGCATTGGTAGCCGAAACCAGTGCTGGGATCATCGGGAGCGCCATCTTTAGCGCGGCCCGCATCAATGGCGCTGAGCGCCTAGCCGCCGCCATCCTCTCGCCGCTCGCCGTCGCGCCGGCTTATCAGCGCCGAGGAGTGGGGCGAACGCTGATCGAACACGGGATCAGCCGGCTACGCGAAGCCGGGGTCGATCTGGTGTTTGTGTTGGGTAATCCCCGTTACTATGGCCGGTATGGGTTTCGCGCGCAGCACGCCGTTAGCGCCCCTTACCAATTAGCTCACCCCGACGCATGGATGGCGCTGGCGCTGCGACCGGCTGCGCTCACTGCGGCGAGCGGCGTCCTCAGGTGCGCCGATGCGCTGCACAAACCGGAATTGTGGTAATCTTCGCGGCAACCGGCGCGCAGCGACGGCAGAGGATAGAGCATGCAAACCCGACCGCACAAACCACCCCGCCAACTCGCGCGGCCGATCACTGCGCTAGCGCTCTGGTTGCTTCGCCGGCTGCTCAGGCTGGCCATCGCCGCTGCGCTGCTCCTCGCCTTGCGCTGGATCGTGCTGCGCTTCCGACGGGTGCGCATCCGGCCCACGCCCTACGCAACACCGCCAATTGGGCCAGAGGAGATTGACACCCAGCGCCGCCGGATCGTGATCAGCGATTTGCACCTCGGCGGCGGCGACCGGCGGGATGATTTTTGCGATGATGAGGCGCTGATCGCTTTTCTCGATCACTATGTTGGGCATGAACCGACCGAACTCATCCTTGCCGGTGACACGTTCGAGTTTTTGCAGATCAGTTTGCCCGACGTAGCTGATGATGAGTGGTCGCAACGGGCCGCCGCGCGCCGGTTGCAAGCGATCATAGCGGCCCATGCCGGCGTCATTGACGCGCTGCGCCGGTTTGCGCAACAAGCCGGCAACCAACTCACCATCTTGATCGGCAACCATGACTTTGAACTGCACTACCCGGCGGCGAAAGAGGTGTTGCGGCAGGCGCTAGGGTTAGCGCCCGCTGACCCGCGGCTGCGCTTTGGCATCAGCTATCACGGCGGCGGGGTATACATCGTGCATGGCAACCAGTTTGACCCGTGGAACCGGTTTGTCAACTTTGCCAGCATCAGCGAACCGTTTGAAGTCGTGCGCGGCACCCAGTTGGTTAAAGAGGTGATCAACGAACTGGAAGACGACCCCTTCCCGCTGGCGCCGCTAGTAGATAACATCAAGCCGTCATCGGCCTTTCTCTGGTACCTGATGAGCCTGCAACGGCTGCGCGACCCGGCGGCGCGGCGGTTTGTCACCCGCGGCGTGGTCGGTTTTTTGCAGGTGACGGCGTGGGCGCCGCCGCACCATCTGTCGAGCGAGCCGGACGAATGGTTGCTGCGTTCGCCGCTGATTGTCTTGTGGCAGCCGATTGCCAACTTCCGCCGGCGACGGGTCGCGCGCCATCAGGCAATCGCGCGCCAGTTTGGGGCGGCAGCCGAGGCAGTCGGCGAGCTGCCAGAGGTGGTTGATCAGGTTCGCGACGAAGCGCGCCGGCAGGCGAGCCGAGAAGTAGCCGCCTTCAACGACGAGATTGCGCGCGATGTCGCCTTGCTTGCCCGCCAGCCGGCTTATCGCAATGACCGGCTGTTTGTGTGCGGGCATACCCACGTCGCGCGGGTGATTGATCTCGGCGATGGCCGTCGCTATATTAATGTTGGCACATGGACGGATGTGGTGTTTGATGTGGAGACAATGCGCCGGCCGAGCCAGCGTTACCCGTTTCTTGAGATTACCAACGGCGCAGATGGGATGCCGCAGGGCCGGCTCTTGGTCTGGAATGGATCTAACCAGCCGCCTCAGCCATGGCACGAAGAGGAATGGTCGCGGCAACGCCGCCAAAGTCGTGTACAATGGGGGAAGAAGGAATAGAGCTGCGAGAGCGATGGATGTGTGCTCGCAAGCGATTGAGCTAGGCAATAGAGGCGCATATTCATACACCGTGAGATGAGGAGGACGCGATGAAAAACGTGTTGCGCATTCTGGGCATTGCGGCGGTGATCGGGCTGGCGATTGCCATCTTCCGCGCCGTGCGCCAGTATCAGGAGGATAGCGTGTTTGATCTGACCCCGGCGGCGAACAACAACACCGGCAGCGGTAGCGGGCAGCGCAGCAGCATTAGCCCCGAACTGCTCAGCATGCTAGCCGACCCCGGCGATAAGGGGCCGGTTGAGCTGATGGTTGATGCCAACGGCAAGGAGTGGCTGGTCAACCGGCGCAACGGCTATCGCTACCCAATCGAGGACGGCATCCCGATTATGCTGCTCGAAGAGGGTGAGAAGAACAAAGACGAGAGTCTGATCCAGAAGTAGCGGCGCGGAGAGGGCAGAGGCGCGGAGAGGGCAGAGGCGCAGAGGCTGTAAACGCAGAGGCGCGGAGAACGCGGAGGGCGCAAAGGGGTTTTGATGGTTGGCGATAAGCGCGCTTTAGGCAACCCTTATTAAAAACTTCGCGTCCTTCGCGCTCTGAGCGCCTTTGCGTTTAACCCCTCCGCGTCCTTCGCGCTCTGAGCGCCTTTGCGTTAATACCCTTTGCGCCTTTGCTTCGACTAGAAAGTGTGACTATGCAGGATGTTGTTTCGCGGCCGGGGCGGTTTGGCCCTTACGGTGGCAGGTATGTGCCAGAAACGTTGATGCCGGCAGTCAGCGCGTTGGAAGAGGCTTACGAGGCGGCAAAAGCCGATCCGAGCTTTTGGGAGGAGCTGCGTGAGCTGCACCGCACCTACACCGGACGGCCAACGCCGCTGACGTTTGCGGCGCGATTGACGGCCCACTGCGGCGGCGCGCGCATCTACCTCAAGCGTGAAGATTTGGCCCACACCGGCGCGCATAAGATCAACAACGCGCTCGGGCAAGGGTTGCTGGCCAAACGGATGGGCAAACGGCGGGTGATTGCCGAGACCGGGGCCGGCCAGCATGGCGTGGCGACGGCGACGGTCTGCGCGTTGCTCGGCCTCGAATGCGTGGTCTATATGGGGGTTGACGACATGGCCCGCCAGCGGCCCAACGTCTTCCGCATGCGCTTGTTGGGGGCTGAGGTGCGCGGCGTGAGCAGCGGCTCGCGCACGCTGAAAGACGCGATCAACGAAGCGATGCGCGACTGGGTGACGAACCCCGATAGCTACTATCTGCTTGGCTCGGCGTTGGGGCCGCACCCCTACCCAACAATGGTGCGCGACTTTCAGCGCGTGATCGGGGTTGAGGCCCGCGAGCAGATCCTCGCTGCTGCTGGCCGGTTGCCCGACGTGGTCGTGGCTTGCGTTGGCGGTGGGTCAAACGCGATTGGCATCTTTCACCCCTTCCTTGACGATCAAGAGGTCGAACTGCGTGGCGTGGAGGCCGGCGGCAGAGGTGAGCGGCTGGGTGAACATGCGGCCCGCTTCCGCGCCGCCACTCCCGGCGTGTTGCAGGGCACCTATTCTTATGTCTTGCAAGATGAAGCCGGTCAGATTGCGCTGACCCATTCGGTGAGCGCCGGGCTGGATTACGCGAGCATTGGCCCTGAGCATGCATGGCTGCACGATAGCGGGCGGGCGACTTACACTGCCGCCAGCGATGACGAGGCGCTAGCCGCGTTTCAGTTGCTGGCCAAGCTGGAAGGGATTATCCCGGCGCTAGAGAGCGCGCACGCCGTGGCAGAAGCGGTTAAGCTCGCGCCTACGATGCGGCCCGACCAGATCATTTTGGTTAATTTGTCGGGGCGTGGCGATAAAGACATCTTCACCGTGGCCGAGCTATTGGGCGTAGCGATCTGAAGGCGCGGAGGGATAACGGAGGCGCGGAGGCCGGAGGGGCGCAGAGGGGTTTTGATGGTTGGGTAGAAGCGCACTGCCAGCAACCCTTATCATCACCTTCGCGTCCTTCGCGCTCTTAGCGCCTTTGCGTTAATGCTCTGAGCGCCTTTGCCTCCTCTGCGGCTAATAGGTTCACGTATGGCAACGACAGTTATTTTGAATCCGGCGGCGGGGCGTGGCTTGGCGGGCCGGCGGCGGGGCGCAATCGAAGCCGAATTGCGCAAGCACGCGATCGAATACGAGCTTGTCACCACCCATGCCCGCGGCGGCGCAACCGAGCTGGCGATACAGGCGATGAATCGCGGCGTCAGCCGGATTGTGGCCGTGGGTGGCGACGGCACAATCAACGAGGTAGTCAATGGGATTATTGACAGCCGCCGCGGCGGGCAGGTGGCGTTTGGCATCATCCCGCTTGGCACCGGCAGCGATTTTGTGAAGTCGTTGCCCGGCGTGCGCCCCGGCGATATTGCCGGCGCGGTGCAACGGCTGGCCAACAACCGGCTGCAGGCCATCGATGTGGGCCGGATTAGGGTGGAGGCCGGACGGTTGAGGTTGAATCGCTGTTTCATTAATGGGCTAGGCATGGGCCTTGACGCGGCGGTGGCGGTCGAGAGCCTGAAGATCAAGCGGCTGCGCGGCTTTGCCGTCTACCTGATTTCGGTCTTCAAGGCGCTGGCCACCTACCGGCCCGGCCCGATGACGGTGCGCTTCGATGGACAACGGGTCAGCCGCCAGCTCTTTTTTGCCAGCGTTGGCAACGGGCGCTGCCAAGGCGGCGGTTTCTGGATGACACCGGACGCTAAGCTCGACGATGGCCTGCTCGATCTGTGCATTGTGGACACGATGCCGATCCCGCGCGCGTTGCGCAAGATTCCACTGCTGATGCGCGGTACCCATACCAACGAACCTGAAGTGACCATGGCCCGCGCCCGCCGGATCGAAGTCACCTGTCCGACGCCGATCCCGGTGGCGACGGACGGCGAGGTGATCGCAACCGCCGCGCAGCGGGTCGAGGTCGAAGTGCTGCCGCGGGCAGTGCAGTTGGTGGTGTGAAAGGCGGGGAGGGGGCAGAGACGCGGAGGGGTTAAACGCAAAGGCGCAAGGAGCGCAGAGACGCGGAGGGGTTAAACGCAAAGGCGCAAGGAGCGCAGAGGGCGCGAAGAGTTTGTATGGTTGGGCATAAGCGCGCTAAGCGCCCCACGTTCATATACCTCCGCGTCCTTTGCGGTCTCTGCGCCTCTGCGTTGAGCGTCTCTGCGTCTCTGCGTTGAGCGTCTCTGCGTCTCTGCGCCTCTGCCGCGATTGACAGGCGCTGATCGACCCACTACAATCAGTCGCGAGAGCGCATGTGGCCCGGTGGCTGCCGCGGTCTTCAAAACCGTTGGGCGGAGTGACGAACTGCGCCGGTGGGTTCGACTCCCACGCGCTCTCGGAGTTTATTAGGGTCAGAGGCAATGACAAGGACGCGGAGGGGGCAGAGACGCGGAGGGGGTAAACGCAAAGGCGCAAGGAGCGCAGAGGGCGCGGAGGGGTTGTTGTGGTTGGGTATATGCATGTTGGTAGCCCCACCATCAGATTCCTTAGCGTCCTTTGCGGTCTCCGCGCCTCTGCGTTGAGCGTCTCTGCGCCTCCCTCACGCCTCGTCTCCATCCCACGCCGCCAGCACCAGCCGGCGGGTGCGGTACTCGCCGTACTGGCGCAGTTCGTTGGCTTTGAGGACGCGGAAGGTTTCGCCGGGGAAGCCGTCGCCGTAGACATCCGCCGGGTCGAGGATGTAGCGCAGTTCGTCGCGGCTGAGGCCGTAGCGGCGGGCGATGCGGGCATCGAGTTCGGCGCGGATTTGCGCCCGCCGCTCGTCGTCCCAGCGGAAGGGGGGTGGCACGGTTTGCTCATCGCCGGCGACAGCCCCGTGGCAGGCGCGCCAACGCTGCCAGATCGCCTGCCGGATGTCATCCCCCGCCTCGGCCCACACGTCTGCCGCGAAGGGGCGCATATCCCACGCGGTGTAGACCAGCTCGACCACTCGCGGCACGATGACGCGCAGGTCGTCCGCACTGAAGGCGCTGGGCGGGAGGACGGGGAGTTGCGTGAGATACATGATGTTCAGATGCGTGCCACCAATTTTCTGGCGTGTCACGTAGTCGAAGACCAGACTGTTGACGACTGCCATCAAGCAGGCTACCCGCGTTACAGGAACATCGCCGGTAAACAGCATGAGGTACGCAGTCCCTCCCACTCCTACCCGTGGCAGCAGGCTGAAAATCGCGGTGCGTTCGTTGGTGGCATTGGTAATATCCCGCCACCCCAACAACCACTGCCGCTCCCAGCGTCCGGCCAGCCGCTTCTCGACCTCGGCGGCCGGCACCCAATAGCGCGGGGTGACGGTGACGGCCGGATCGGCCAGCTCAGCGGCGGTCAATTCGCGGCTCTGCGGTTCGCCCCGCCGGCCCGCCGGCGCGGCGTAGGTGGCCCAGCGATGGGTGAATTGGTGGAGCAGCTTGGCTTCGTAGAGCGGCAGCAGCCCCGCCCCCGGCGCGGGGTGGAAGAGGTGGCTGTCGCTGGTCATATTAAACAACCCCTGCCGGAATGACACCCCCCATGGGTTCTCGCCGGTACGCTCATTGACGAGCACCGGCACGCGGCGGTAGATGGCGGTGGTCAGCTCGGCGTCGGCGCAAGTGCGGAAGACTGGCGCAGTCTGGGTGTTGGGGTTGATCAGTGCAAGATCAGCGGGAGTGAGGGTGAACACACGCTGCGGGTCGGTGAGGTGGCTGACATCGGTGGCGAAGAAGACGAAGCGCGCTGGCTGATCCGTGCTGCCGATGGTCAGCAGGCTGAACTTGTAACTGCGGTGGACACCAGGGAAAATTGCTTCGCGGTTCTCGAAGTCGTACAGGCTGATCAACTGGCGCCGTTCGTTGAGATCGCCGAAGAAGGCTTTGGTGCTGTCGTCGGTCGCAATCCCGGTCGGCACGATGATCCCGGCCCGCCCGGCGGGCGCGAGCAGACTGCGGGCGTGTTCGGCGAAGAGGGCGTAGGTGTTGACATCCCCCACGGCAGTGAGCGGGAAGCGCCCTGATGCGCGCACGAAGCGGCTCTCGGCGTCGGCGCGATACTTGGCGGCGTCATACGCGGCGATGCGCGCGCGCTGCCAGGCGTCGCCGTTGCGCCACGCCCGGATCAACCGCTCGCGTTCGGCTTTGTTGGCGGCGCGCGCAATCGCGGGAACGTCGGCGAAGTGTTCCTGCTCTTGCAGCTTGATCCGCTCCCACGGCGGATTGCCGAG
>JANWYE010000155.1 GCA_025057175.1 Chloroflexus sp.
CGTCACACCGCCGGCAAACCGGCCGTCAATCTGCCCCGTGCTGCCGGGAGAGAGCAACGAATAGGCGAATGGATCATTGCTGGTAGGGCAGCGTGGCTGTGCGCGCTAGGATGTGACCGCACGGATCCGGGAATTGGTGTATCAAGCCGCATGTCGGGGCAGCCCCTTGGTGTGGTCGTTTGGCTCTCTAGCGGGGTATTTGCCTATCCTACTTCAAAGCATCGTACATAGGGCGACGCACTGCATCGCCCTTACGCAGGGGCAAGGCAGCGCCTTGCCCCTTTTAGGTCGTGCCGCGGGGCAAGGTCAAGGTGAACGTGCTGCCTTTGCCGAGGCCAGCACTGGCGGCGCTGATGTCGCCACCCATGGCCCATGCGAGATGGCGGGCGATGGTAAGGCCGATGCCGCTGCCGCCGCTGGCCCGCGAGCGCGAGGGGTCGGCGCGGTAGAAGCGCTCGAAGATGTAGGGTAGGTGTTCGGGGGCAATGCCGATGCCGGTGTCTTCGACTGTCACCCGCACTTGTTCGCCAACGAGCGCCGAGCGAACGGTAATGCAGCCGCCTTCAGGGGTATAACGCACCGCGTTGCCGAGCAGGTTGAGCAGAATCTGCGCTACCCGGTCGGGGTCGGCGCGGGTGAGCAGCGGTTGGTCGGTGCGTTCGCAGATTACTTGCAGGCAGCCGTCGAGCACTTGGGGTTGCAGTTGACTGACCACGCGCCGGATGACCTCGTTGATGTCGAAGGTGGTGAAGTTTAGTGAGATTTGGCCGGCTTCGACCCGCGAGAGGGTTTGTAGGTCATCGACTAGCCGGCGCAGCCGGCGCACTTCTTGTTTCATGTCGAGGAAGGTATCGGCTTCTGCCGGCAGCACGCCGTCAATCAAGCCTTCGAGGTAGCCTTCGATGCCGGCTAGCGGGGTGCGCAGTTCGTGGGCGACGTTGCCGATCATGGCTACGCGGCGCTGTTCGATCTGCTCGAGGGCTTCGGCCATTTGGTTGAAGCTCTCGGCGACGGCGCGTAGTTCGTCGCTGGCCGGGACGATGACGCGCTCGTCGTAGCGGCCGGCAGCGATGCGCTGGCTGCTGCGGGCAATGCTGCGCAGCGAGCGTAGGATGACCTGCACCAGCAAGATGCTGGTGGTGAGGCCGGCGATAGTGGCGGCTAAGGCGGCGATGGTGAGCGCCTGTATGACGGCTGTGCGCACAGTTGCAACTTGATCGGGCGGGACGGCCTGTTCGAGCAGGGCGTTGGCGGTGAGGCTTAAGGTCACGACGCCAACGACGACGACCAGCATCTGGGCGCCGATGATCTGCCAGCGGAGTTGTCGCCAAAAGTGGAACATAGTCAACGAATGAAACGGGTCAACGAATGAACGAATGATGAAACGAATGAAACGGGTCAACGAATGAACGAATGGTGAAACGAATGAACGAATGTCAACGAATGGTGAAACGAATGAACGAATAACGAATGGTGGAACGAATGAACGAATAACGAATGGCGTTTATTGGTTGGTCATGATGTTGGTGTGTCTACGAATCGGTATCCGACGCCGCGAGCGGTGCGGATGAGGTTTTCGCCGGTGAGGGCTTCGATTTTGCGCCGCACTTGGCTGACGTAGACATCAACGACGCGGTCGGTGCCGTAGAAGTCGGCGCCCCATACCTTCTCGATCAGGTCTTCGCGGCTGAGGACGCGGTTGTGGTGGCGGGCGAGCGCGAGGAGGAGGTCGAATTCGGTGGGGGTTAGTTCGAGCAGTTGGCCGGCGGCGCGGGCTTCGCGGGCGTCGGGGTCGATTTCGACGTGGGTGAAGCGCATGATTGAACTTTTGGCCGGTTTGTCGCGCCGCCGGCGTAAGATGGCTTCGACGCGCGCTACTAGTTCGCGTGGGCTGAACGGTTTGGTGAGGTAGTCGTCGGCGCCGACGCGCAAGCCGGCGACGCGATCCATTTCGTCGCTGCGGGCGGTAAGCATCAGAATGAAGACGTCGGAGCGTTCGCGCAGGCGGGCCGTAATCTCCATCCCGTCCATTCCGGGTAGCATTAAGTCGAGAATGATTAGATCAGGCTCTTCGTCTAGCGCCATTTGCAAGCCTTCGGGGCCGGTGGTGGCGCATAAGACGCGGTAGCCGGCGTGTTCGAGGTAGGCTTTGGCGACGTTGCGAATGCTGGCTTCGTCATCAACGACGAGGATGGTCGGTTGCATAGTGTCCTCACCGATTGGCGCTGAGGTGCCTGAGTTGATTGAGCGATTGGCCGTCTGCAAAGCAAGAGTTCTGTGTCTTTTGCCGATCCTGTCTGCAATGGGCCAGAACTGGCTCTCTCCTCCCTTGGAAGGGGGTGATATTGCCTGCCCTCCGGCGAGGCTGCGTTTGAGGGATCGGCCATCTTGTTCACAGGCTAGCTAGCAGCATGCTAGCGCGTGGCGACGGTTTTGGCAATGGGCGCTGATGTGGCCCTCATCCCCAGACACTTGTTGTTGATTACTCAGCACAGCCATACAGATGGTGACTGCGCGCCGTTGCGTTCACGTTCGCGCGCCGCTGAGCACGACACCGAGCAGGTTGGCTTTGACCTTTTCCAGCTTCTGGCGCGCTTCGCGCACCCGGTCACGGCGTGAGCGGTTGGCCTGCACCACGAGCAAGACGCCATCGACTCGGGTTGCGAGCACGAGCGCGTCGGTGAAGTTTTGCACTGGCGGTGTGTCGAAGATGACAATGTCAGCCGCCTGTTTCAACCGGGCCAGTAGGCCCTCCATCCGGCGCGAGCCGAGGAGGTCGGCGGGACGGGGAGGCAACGGCCCGCTCGGCAGGAGGCTTAACCCCGGCACTTCGGTTGGTTGGATCGCGAGCGGCGCGTCTTGATCGAGGATCGAGCTGGTGAGGCCCTGCTCGTTTGAGATGCCAAAGATAGTGTGGAGCGCCGGCTGGCGTAGATCACAATCGACCAGCAACACGCGCTGTTCGGCTTGAGCCATTGTCACTGCCAGATTGGCGGCGGTCAGGCTCTTTTCTGGCGTTGGCTCGGCAGCGGTCAGCAATAGGGTATGGATCGGCTTATCAAGACTGGAAAAGAGAATATTGGTGCGCAGTGTGCGGTACGCTTCGGCGGCGGCGGAAGCCGGTTCGCGCAGCGTGATCAGCACCTGCTCGGGCGACGATGTCACGAGCATCACTCCTGCCTGTTGGTACAAAGCCCTCACGCTTGGCCCCGCTTTCCCTACAGGGGAAGGTCTTGGGTGATATGGCCGCTCTTACTCGTGATGGGCATTAAGAATTGGTCTACACCAACCTACTTCTCGGCCAGCGGAATCGCGCCGAGGGTTGGCAGCCCGACAAAGCGTTCGACATCTTCTGGCGTTTTCAGCGTATCGTCGAGGTATTCGAGCACGAATGCCAATACCACCCCTACCACCAACCCAAGAATCGCGCCGGCCAGCATATTGATGCGAGTGTTAGGCCGGATTTCAACCAGCCGAGCGGGCTGGATGCGGGTAACGTTGATGCGGGCCGTGCCTTCGAGGGTGGCGTTGATGCGATTAACCTCGGCGACAATGCGCTCGCCGACGGCATCGGCCAACGCCTGCGATTGATCGAGACGGGGCAAATCGACCTCGATCACGATCTTCTGCTCGTCGGGGCGAGGCTGGATGTTGACATCGCGCATCAGGCGTTCGCCGCTGATGTCGAGGCCAATTTGTTGGCTGATCTGGTCGAGCACGCTCGGTTGCATGACCAGCTCGCGGTAGCTGTTCATGGAATTGCGCAGCACAATGTTGAGGCCATTATCAGCTTGATTGGCCAATGCCAGATAGACCGCCTGCGAGCGGAAGGTTTGCGGTAGCAGCTTGCTAATGGCGTAAGCGCCTGCCACTGCCGCAAGCGCGGTGAGCGCAATCACCCACCAGCGCTTGATCAGCACATTCACGTAGTCACGGATTTCCATAAGCGTTCCTTTTGGCCGGGAAGCAGCAGAGCGGCAGCGACCGCCAGCGCAAATCCGGCAACGAAGCCCAACGCGGCGCGGATAGCGGCATCGAACAAGATCGCGCGCCGCGACATGACCGGTTGTGGTTCGCCAGCGCTATCAAGTACGGTAACGTTCAATTGCGCATCGGTACGGCCCCAAAACGCAAGACCGTCGGTCTGCAATACGACAATGGCCGCTTCGACAAGCGCCCGCGCGGCGGATGGCGAAGATGCAGTGCCGTGTAGATCGACGGCGCGATGGAGAGGCGTCATCCGCAGACCCTGCTGAATCTCAGGGAGCGACAGGGTCACGTTGCGGGCAGCTAACAACGGCTGCACTTTGGCCGCAAAGGTGGCGCTGCTCAACACTTGGGGGAGGTCATCGATCAAAAACTCGGTCATTTGCCAGTTTTCGATCGTATCTTCGGCGCCGATGACCGGATAAGTGATGAGCAGCCGCGCAGTTGTTGTGTACTGGGGCGGTTGTTGGAGATCGAACCAAAGGCTCAACCCACCGGCGATGAGTGCCGGTAGCAGGATGAGGAGCCAGAAACGGCGAGCAATCCGAATGAGGGTAATCCATTCCATAGTATATATATTTGTGATTTGACCATAGCTTGCAAGGAACGGAGCGGCGTTGCAGCGCAGCGTCGCTCCGGTCTCTGCACATCTTACTACACTTTGCGCCCATGCGTTGCCGATCACACCTTCACCGTACCTTGCCCAAGCAGACTCTGTTCAAACGTGGCAAGTTGGCCTGCGCGCTGCGCCGCGAGCGCCTCGTCAATAAACGCGCGCATCGCAGCCAGAAAACGTTCACGGCTGAACCGTTCGGCATGGCGGCGGAGGGCAAGCGAGTCGACCGGATCGGTGCGCGAGAGAGCGACAGCGGCGGCTAAGGCAGCGGCAGTAGGCTGGTAGAAGAAACGTCCGGTTACGCCTTCGATCAGCGTTTCAAGCGCGCCGCCAGCCGCATAGGCGATCACGGGCCGGCCAACTGCCAGCACTTCCAGCGGGGTAATGCCGAAATCCTCTTCGCCGGGAAAGATAAAGGCGCGGCAGCGGGCAAAGAGATCGAGCCGGGTTGCTTCATCGACCCAGCCGAGAAATTCGATGTTTGGCCCGGCCATGCGTTCGAGTCGCGAGCGATCGCGGCCATCGCCAAAGATCTTGAGCGGCAAACGCAGCCGGTTAAATGCCTCGATGACCAACTCCAAGCGCTTGTACGGGATCAACCGTCCGCCGGCGAGATAAAACTCGGCAGGTGGACGTGGTTCGTAAGGCGGCAAATCAACCGGTGGCGGGATAACGATCGCCGGACGGCGGTAATAGCGCGCAATGCGTCCGGCCACTTCGTGCGAGTTGGCCACAAAGAGGTCAACCCGATTGGCGCTGACTGTATCCCATATGCGCAAATAATTGAGCAGAAATGGTAAGAGCTTCGCTTGAAAGCCGTTAATTTGTTCGCGGGCCACATAATCGCCAGTGCGCCATGCAAAGCGCATGGGGGTATGGCAATAGCAAATGTGCAACGCACCCGGACGCGGAATGACACCTTTGGCAAAGGCGCTAGAGCTACTAATGATTAAATCATAGTTGCTCAGATCAAATCGCTCAAATGCGGTGGGATAGAGCGCTACATAGCGGCGAAACTGGGTGCGCCACGCTGGCAAGCGTTGCATAAACGAGGTGCGAATATCCCATTGTTGGTAGGTGACCGGCATCGTAGCCGGATCAAAGATTGATGTATAGACCGGCGCTGCCGGGAAGAGTTCGTGCAACGCTTCGAGGACGCGCTCAGCGCCGCCGTATTGATTGAGGTAGTCGTGTACCAGAGCGACCCGCATAGCTATACCTATCCTATCCGGCTGGTTGCCATTGCCGGATAGGATAGCACATTCGCGCCATTGCGTTTACTTAGTATATTGTCGGCGGAGGGCAAGACTGATTGCCGTCATTAGTGCCATAGCGCCGGCACAAACCAGATAGGCCGTAGCGAAATCAAAACTATCGGCGATGCTGGCCATCAACGCCACTGCGATCAGCGTGCCGATGCTAATCGTGATGTTAATGACGCTCTGGGCCACGCCTCGGTCGCTGGCAGCCACCTCTTCGAGCACCAACGCGCGCAAAGCGCCGCCGACCACAATACCTAAGCCGCTGCCCATAATCAGCGTTGCGACGATAAACAGCCAAAATGGCGCTGCCGGCAGCCCCAGCAAAGCGGTGCCAACCGTGAGCTGGCTATAACCAGCCACCATCGTCATCCGTCCGCCAATGCGCGGCAGCAGCCGGCCAGCGATCACTGACGTGACTGAAGCGAGGAAGACCAGCGGTAGCAAGAAGAAGCCGGCTTGGCTAATTGGCACGCCAAAGTTCACCGCTACTGAGGTGATAAAGATAATGCTGCCCATTGAAATGCCGGAACCGACGGCAAGCAGGTAAACGACTTGCAATTGGCGGTTGGTGAAAAGACGCGGCGGCAACAAAGGTTCCGGCGCGTACACTTCGCGCCACGCGAGCAATGGCGTCAGCACGGCCACCAACAAAAAGAGCCACGGCCAGATAGTGATGCCCAACAAACGGTCAAGCAACTGGTTAATGCCGAGGGTGGTACTGACCAAGATCAGCACGAGCAGTATCAGCCCTTGCCAATCAAAAGCGCCGTGTACCTCTCTGTGATGAGCTGCCGAGCGCGGCAAGGCACGCCAACCAAGAAAAATCACTACCGCAGCGACCGGCAAGTTGAGCAAGAAAATCCAATGCCAATCGGCCACGGCCAATATGAGAGAAGCCATGACCGGCCCCACCAGAAAAGCCATGCCTGAAGTAGCGCCAATTAAGCCCAGCGCCTTCGCCCGTTCGGCTGAAGGCAGCACGTCGCCGATCACGGCGCTCGCGGTCGGGGTAATGCCACCGGCGCAGATACCTTGCACAGCCCGCCCGATCAACACCATGGTCAGATCAGACGCCAGCGCGATCATCAGCGAGCCAATGGCAAAGCCAAACACATTGAGCAGATAGACATTTCGGCGCCCGTAACGATCGCTGAGACTCGCCATCAATGTTGTGCTGCTCAGCGAACAGAGGGTGAAGATAATCGAAACCAGCACCACCTGCGTATTGTCAATCGCAAATGCAGCTCGCAAGGCCGGCACGATAGGGCCAATGATAGCCGAATCGAGCGCCGACATAAAGACTCCAACGAACAAAACGGTCATGATCGCGCGGCGGGTATCGGTTTCGGGCACGGCCACCGAAGCCATGAGACCTCCTTCATCGCTGATCGACAGGTGCCAGCACCTTTGAAGTGTGCGTAGTACGCGGCTATTATAACGCATGCGATGATAGCGCTGCTGTTACTGCCGAAGTGAGGCTTGCTAACGTAAATGGTTTAGCCAAAAAAGAGACCATCCCGCTCGCTCGCAAATGGGCTGGTAATTCTTGTTGTGAGAAGCCACTCATTAAAATAATCCGTAAAGATGGATAGGAGTTAAGTATCTCAGTGGCTAATTCGTCACCGGTTTTGCCCGGCATGGTTAAATCGATCAGCGCCAACGTCATCTGATGGCCGTATTGCTTAAGCAACTGCTGTGTTTCGTCACTATTGCTTGCTTCATAGACGACAAAGCCCATCCGGCGCAACATCCGTTGCGTGACCGTGCGAACATCGGGTTCATCATCAACGACCAAAGCTATGCGTTCCATCCCTGTCGTAGATGGTTCAACCGCCTTAGTTGTTGGCGATTCAGGTGGTATCTCAGGTAGATCCGCGGAAAGCGTGATCATTGGCCAAAAGACGGTAAAAGTGGTGCCTTGATCCAGTGCAGTTTCAATTTGGACAGCGCCGTGATGCGCGCGCACGATGCCATTCACCGCGGCTAAGCCAAGGCCGCGACCGGTAAACTTCGTGCTGAAAAAGGGATCGAAAATGCGAGCTTTAGTGACCTCATCCATGCCATGGCCGGTATCTTTCACAATCAGCGCCGCGTAGCGTCCGGGTGGTTGATCGGCGCCGATCTGCATCTGGGCCATCTCGTTGGCGCTTAGCTCACGAGCTGCGGTGGTAATCGTTACCGTCCCTGTGCCGGTAATGGCTTCAGCGCCGTTGATAGCCAGATTCATCAACACCTGCCGGATTTGGGCGATATTGCCTTCGATCGGCAATGGTGACGATGACGGTTCGATAATTAACTCCACTCGGCGCGGTAAAATGCTGCGCAGCAGAGTTTGCATCTCTACGACAACCCGGTTCAAATCGAGCCGCTGCATATCGAGTTGATGGCGTCCGGTATAGGTAAGCAATTGGTTCGTCAGCTCGGTAGCGCGGAGCGCCGCTTGCTCAACCTGCGCGAGGAGCGGATGAGCCGGATGATCCTCCGGCAATTCATTGAGGGCAAGGGACACATTGCCCAATACGCCCACGAGCAAGTTATTGAAGTCGTGGGCAATGCCGCCAGCCATCACGCCCAAACTTTCGAGGCGTTGGGTCTCGCGCAATTGCTGCTCGATGCGCTCGCGTTCCCTTTCCATGCGCCGTCGTTCAGTCACATCGATTGCAATGCCGGCGATGCCGTAGATCTTGCCCTCGTGATCGAAGAGTGGAAATTTGATCGTCGTAAACGCCGTTAGCCCGTCAGCCGTCCAACGGTCGTCATCGCGCTGAATGGGGCGGCGATTGCGAATCACCTCGCGATCAAATGACCGATAGTAATCGGCCAGTGCCGGGGCAAATAACTCGTCGTCGCGCTTGCCGATCATGGCCTGCGGCTCATAACCGGAGAATGCAGCCAGCCGTTCGTTGACCATTAGGTAACGCCCTTCGGCATCTTTGACAAAGATCAATGCTGGAATCTGATTGATAATGTCTTGCAACAGGCGGCGACTGGTTTCGACTGCGGCTTCAGCGGCACGTTGGGCGGAAATATCTTCGATGAAGCGCACCAGAAATGTAATCTTGCCGGACTTATCACGCACCGCCGAGCAGGTCAT
>JANWYE010000156.1:0-8466 GCA_025057175.1 Chloroflexus sp.
CGGTGTTTTTTGGTGGTGACGAGCAATCATTTGGCGCAAGAGCGGCCCAATCTGAGTTGCTTCACTTGCCAAGGGTTTGCTAGCGGCAGCGGCATGGCCATCGAGTTCGGCCCACACAAGCCAATGGGGGCGCTGGCGTTCGATTAGTGTGACTAGCCGGTTGAGCACGGTTGTCACCGGCGCGTGTTGCAACAACAACGCCAAGATCTCGGAACGGTCATGATCGAGGAACGCGGCCAACTTTTGCGCGCTGATGTCGCGGTGCAGAGCAATAAAGTGGGTTGCGCACCCGCGCTCATCGTGAACCGGAGACAGGCTGAGATCAACCCAAATCGGTTCGCCGGCGCGGGTGTAGTAGAGCAATTCCAGCCGTGTTGGCTGTTGCCGTTCCATCGCTTGCCACAAATTATTGAGCGCCACCGGATCGGTTGCCGGGCCGTGCAAGATTCGTAGGCTACGCCCGATCAACTCGTTGGTGGCATAGCCCGTGAGCCGGCTGCACGCAGCGTTGGCATAGCGAATGAACGGACCCGGCGTTTGGATCGGCGCGGCGTCGAGGATGATCACCGCGTCATTGGTATGCACCACCACTGACTCAAGTAGGCGCAGGCGTTCTTCAGCTTGCTTGCGAGCAGTGACATCGCGCGCGACAATCAGCGTGCCACCGTGGGCCAACTCGTCGTGGTAGAGAGGATCAACACTGACATCAACCACAAGCCCACGCCCGTCAGGCAAACGATGGATCAATTCACCGCGCCAGCCAGTGCCGAGGCGTGGCTCTGAGGGTTGGGCCAATTGATATGGCAGCGGTTCGGCAGTGAAGAGGCAGCTTAGGGGTTGGCCAATCACCATTTCTGCCTGCACGCCATAGAGGTGGGCTGCCATTTCGTTGAGATAAACAATCGCGCCACCCCGATCGGTCACAATCACTGCCTCATTAATCTGCGACAACACCCGCGCCCGCAGGTTGAGTTGCCGTTCAGCTTCTATTCGATCGGTCACGTCATACCCAATAGTCAACACCTGCACTTCGCCGGAACCTTCGAGCAATGTTCCTCGCACCTCCACCACGCGCACGACCTGATCGCGCGCGTAGATGTGGTAACGGGCCGGCTTGAGCGCCTGACCATTGCGGAGTGCTTGGCGGCGTTCGCGCATGAGGGCGTGTTCTTCAGCAGCGATAAACTCAGTAATTGGTTGGTTGATCAGTTCTTCCGGATCGGCGACGCCGAAGATCCGGGCGCCGGCTGGGTTGCAGTAGCGGATGATCCCTTCGGGAAAGCTGCTGATCATAATCAGCAACGGGGCTAAATCAAGCAACTGGCGGTAACGCAATTCACCGGCGCGCAGCGCATAATCGGCGGCTAACAGGGCCGTAACATCGTACCCGCTAAGGATAATGCCGCCTACCTCGGTTTGGTGTTGGCGATTGCAGCAGCGCAATTCAAAGATCCGCCAGCCTCCCTCGGCGTGTTGTAAACGCACTCGCATTGGCTGCGGTTGGCATTGAGCTAGTTGATCGAGATGGTGTCGCAACAGTTGGCAATCGTCGGGATGGACAAATTCATAGAGGGAGTGCTTGATCACCAAAGCCGGTGGGTGAGCAAGCTGTCTGGTGAAGGTTGGGCTAACAAAGCGGATGATATGCTCTGGCGTGACGATAATCACAATCTCGGCAATGCATTCTAAGACAGTCGCAAGAGTCGCTGCTGCAACGTCGTCATTAATCTGAGGGGCGGGTGTGGCTGCGGTATCATCCATAAACGTGGCAGGCCCGGATGGTATCACTTGCTTCGCTGTTGCTAGTATACAGTATCTACTACATCGCGTTGCAGCCAAGAAATAAATGCCTGCCGGACTTCCGTTGCGGAAACAGGCTACCGGCAGGCAGCAGTGCAGTCAGATGCGGTAGTTACGAGATGAGTTGCCAAATATCAAATCCTAGTGAAAAGAAGACAATAAAGAGGATGACCAGCGAGAGTGGCAGCATATCAAACCGGCGTGGATGGCGGGTTTGCCAGAAGTAGCGCAAGCTGCGCACGAGCATGGTGATGGCTACCAGATCGAGCAGAATGACAAGCGGTAGTGAGATGTCGGTGGTCAGGCCAATGACCGGCAAAACGATTGGCAAGAGCACGTATTGTAGGGTGCAACGGGTGGCCGATATGAAGAGTGACCAACTGAAGGCGCGTTCACCCGGTGTCGCCGGTGGCGCGTCGTCCACCTCTACTTCATCAGGTATGTCTTCGAACTGGGCCGGTATCGTTGGTTGGGGCGGCAGGAAGAGCAACCGGTCAAATACGCGGTCAAGCGTGTCGGTGATAGCAGACATAGGCGGCACTCACCTCATATAGACAAAACGGTAAAGACGTTGCAATGCAACGTCTTCACTTATTATACCAGCATCTTGTCGCGATTCATGTATGAGGGAAGGCGTAGAGTCGTGATACCATAAATACAATAGTCGCTTCATTTGCCAGTGAGGCATGCAGCTAAACTGCCGCACCGGCGTGTAGCTGGTTTGCCGTTATGAGAACTGATCTGAGACATCCGCTGGAACTTTATTTTACGATATGCGACATCTGCGATTTCTCTTCGCCCTTGGGCTGATCCCTATCGCCGGTTGGTGGTGGTTCGAGAGCAATGTCTTTATTACGGAATGGCTGCTTGGCCATAGTGAAGGTTTCCAACGGTTTGTGATCTGGATGATTGCGACCTTGCAGAGCAGCGGCTACGTGACGATTCTTGTGCTGGGTGCGCTTTATGTGCTGGCTAGCGTGATCGAGCTGCTGTTATGGCCAACCGGTCAGCTCGCGCGGCGAGTGGGCAGTTCGGCGCTGATCTTCTGGTTAGCGGTGGTTGGCCTTGAGGCCATCGGGATTTTTAACGGCTATAGTGTGCGTTACTTTGGTATGTTTGCAGTTGATGGCCAGCCACCGCCGGAATGGGGCCGCTGGCTGAGCGGCATCCCACTGGCCCTGCTCTTTGCCATCGGCCCCGAAGGGCTGATCCGCTGGTCATTGCTAACGGTGGTTGCGTGGGGACGGCAAGTGTTCATCCGTCCGGTGACGGTCAGGGAGGGGTAGCGGCTCATTCTGCTCCTGCAATGTGTAAACCGCTCGCCCACCCACGAAGACTTGCTGCACTACCGGATCGGGCATGCGGCGCACCACAATCAGGTCAGCGATGAGTCCCGGCTGGATGCTGCCGATCAGGTGAGCGAGGCCGGCGGCGCGGGCTGGATTGTGGCTGACTAGCGCCACGGCGGCGGGCAGGCTGAGGGTGCCGCGGTCGGCGAGGCGGAAGATGACCGGTAAGAGCGAGGCTGGGTAGTAATCGGCGCAGAGCCAGTCAACCACGCCGGCTTCTATCGCGGTTAGGGCGCTGAGGTTGCCGCCGCTCGATTTGCCACGTAGGACGTTCGGCGCTCCCATGCCAACCGCCATTCCGGCAGCATGCGCGGCTTGCGCCGCCGCTAAAGTGGTCGGAAATTCGGCAATCTTCACCCCTAGCTCCACCCATTGCGCGACCCGTTCAGGAGTGTCGTCATCGTGGCTGGCCACCGGCAGGCCATAACGGGTAGCCCACGCAATGACCTGCTTAATCCGGTTGGGCACGTCACTTTGCGCCGCTCGTTTGCGAGCTAGCAGTTCATCAATCTCGGCGTCGCTGCGCCCGGTGGTTTTCGCGACGTAAGCGCGAAAGGCGGCTTCGGTGGTGTATTGCCCTTGTCCCGGACTATGATCCATGATCGAAACCAGCCGTAACAGCGGGTGGCCAAGCATAGTCTTGAGCGCCTCTAGCCCGCGTTCGCTGCTGACTTCGACGCGAGCATGCACGAGATGGCGCGCGCCGCAGTGGCGTTCGGTGGCAAGACGGTGGAGGAAATCGCTGACGAAGCGATCGCTGCGCACGCCGAACTCGGCATCGTCGAGCGATAGAGCATGAAACTGGCAGGTGACGCCACACCCCAGCAAGAGCCGGTCGGCGGCGTGCAGTGCAATCCCGGCTTCAATCTCGACACCGGGGCGCGGTTGCACCAGTTTTTCGATCGCGTCACAGTGGAGGTCGATCAGGCCGGGCAGCAGATATGCGCCATCTAAATCGAAGTGCGGCATTGTGGGCGCTGATGGATATGCGCCGCGGCCAATCGCCCCGATCCGGCTCCGGTCAATCACGACCCAACCGTCTTCGACGACGCGGTCGGGCAAGACAACAGTGGCGTTGGTTAAGAGAAATTGCATGGTGTGCCTCGTAGTTATCTAAGTTGACGAGGGTTGACAGGCAGGTTCATGATTTCGTTGCCCGTATGCATCCTTTTCCACCCATGCGGGAAAACGGCGAGTTTGGGCATCCGCGAGTGTGCTGTGGGCAATATTCGTACACCTTACTCACAGTTGAGCCAATGCCCTTACTGGAACGTCCATTGCCGGTTGGCATGCGCTCCTAGCCCGGCTAAATCGTGCGAGACGCTGATGATCGCGGTGCCTTCGGCTTGCGCTGCCCGGATCATTTCAATCACTACCTGTTTGGTCGCTTCATCGAGGCTGGCGGTTGGTTCGTCGAGCAGCAGCAGGCGCGGGCGGGCAATGAAGGCCCGTCCTAGATTGATCCGCTGTTGTTCGCCGCCGCTGAAGGTCAATGGGCTGGCTTGCCATAATGCCGGCGAGATGCCAAGCCGTTGCAGCCATTCCCGGCCAATCGCCTGCGCCGCTGCCCGATCCATCCCTTGCCGGTAGAGCGGCTCGCAGAGGGTGTCGAGCGCCGAGACCCGCGGCAAGACGCGCAAGAATTGCGAACAGAAGCCGATCTCGCGTTCGCGCAGGCTGAGGATGACGCTCTCGGCAGCGCGGCTGAGATCAATGCGGCCAAATTGTTGCGAGTCAAACCAGATGTGGCCGGCAGTGGGCAAATAGGTGCGGTAGATGCATTTGAGGATGCTGGTCTTGCCCATGCCGCTGCGCCCGTAGATCAGCAGGTGTTCGCCAGCAGCAACGCTCAAACTCACGTCGCGCACCGGCGTAATTACGCGCCCGTCGATCAGGTGCAAGGTGAAGGATTTGTGTAGGTTGCAGACTTCGAGCAGGTGGTGTGTCATATCGTCTTGCCGGTGAACGTTGTTACAGGTCTCTGGTCATAATGCCGATGAGACCAACAGTTGCGTATACGGGTGCTGCGGGTCTTCCAGTATCTGATCGGTCAGCCCTGCTTCCACAATATGGCCGTTCTTCATCACAATGGTGCGGCGGGCCAGTTGACGCACCACGCCGAGGTCGTGCGACACCAGCAGCATTGTGATCCGGTCTTCCCACTGGATGCGGCGCAGCAGGTCGAGCACGCGCGCTTGCACCGAGACATCTAACCCGCTGGTGATTTCGTCGAGCAGCAGCAGCGCCGGACGGCTGGCCAGCGCCTTGGCGATCTGCACCCGCTGCAACATGCCGCCACTGAAGGTCGGTGGCTCGTCGTCGATCCGTTCCGGCGGCAGCTCCGTCTTGATCATCAACTCGGCAGTGCGGGCGCGGATGCGGCCAAAGTGACGCCATTCGGCTAGCAGCAACTTTTCGGCCACGTTGCCGCCAACCGAAAAGCGCATGTTCAAGCCGAGTTCGGGACGCTGGTAGACGATGCCGAGCTGGGTGTTGCGGAAGAGCCGCGCTTCGTAGCGGTCGAGGGTCGTAAGGTCGCGCGGCGGCCCGCCGTTGTCACGGTACCAGATATGGCCGCTATCGGGCGGCAACGCCAAATAGATCATCTGCAACAGCGTGCTCTTGCCGCTGCCGCTCTCGCCGACGATGCCCAACACTTCACCCGCGCTTAATTGCAGGTTCGCCTCAACACATGCCCACACCGTCCCGCAACGCGGGCAACGCGAGCGACCGGCATCTGGGCCAGTCAGCCGGTGACAGTCGGGGCAAGTTGGCCCAAAGTGCTTCGAGAGCTGTTCGACGCGGAGAATCCAATCGTCGCCGATCATTCCGTTGCCTCCATCTGCGCCACGCGCTTCGCGCAATAGGCCGCATCCGAACAGGTCGTTTCCCAGCGCCCGCCCTGATCGTCGCTCACAAAATGCGAGGTGAGGAAGGTATGTTCTGCCCCACAGCGGGCGCACCGTTGGCCGGGGCGGTACTCGGTGCGGAAAGGGTAATCCTCGAACTGGAGCGGCTCGACCACGGTGTAGGGCGGCACCGCGTAGATCCGCTTCTCGCGCCCGGCTCCAAACAGGTAGAGTGTTTCAGCCATGTGCAGCTTGGGTACATCCCAACGCGGGATCGGTGTTGTATCCATCAGATAGCGCCGGTTAACCATGACCGGATACTGGCTGGCGATGCGCAAATCACCAGCCCGCACCACACTCTCGTACATATAGACCCACATCTTGCCGTAGTCGGCTTCACTATGCATCGTGGTGGCCCGTTCGAGGTTAGGCTCCACCCAACGCAGCGGATCGGCCATCGGCACTTGCAAAACAAGGATCTGATCGGCCCGCAGCGGCTCTTCGGGAATGCGGTGACGGGTTTGGATGATCGTCGCCTCGGTCGTGTCTGTCGTGGTGGCAACACCGGTAGTACGAGTGATCAGCCGGCGCAAATTGACCGCATTCACGCTCTCGTCGTCGCCTTGATCAATCACCTTGAGGGTGTCGTCTGGGGTGATGATCGACAGCGTGATCTGCAAGCCGCCGGTACCCCAGCCGCGAGCAATCGGCAAATCGCGGCTGGCAAACGGCACCAGATGGCCGGGAATGGCAACCGCCTTCAACAGCGCGCGCCGGATCTCGCGTTTGGCATCCTCGTCGAGTAGGGCAAAATTGTACAACTGATCGGGTGTCTCGCTCATACTGTGCTCGGTTTTCGGTTGCGATCGGAATACCCATAGATCAGGCCAACTGTAAACATTTGCGTCCTAGTTCAAATCACTCGCCAGCGCCTGATCGACCAACTGACCAAGGCGGTTCTGGCGCTGAGCATGATGTTCACGCGCTCGATCCAACACGCTGAGGTCGGCGGCGAAGGTGACGTAATGCGGCAGTTTGTAATGGGCCACAAAGCCGCTAGCCTCGATGCCGTCGGTGTGCAGCAACACAAACTCTTCATTCGCCGCCGGCCCCGACTCGCCGGCGAGGCTGCCGGCGCGAGCTTGGGTCAATACGCTATCGAGGATCGCCATACTCATCACCTTCAGCTCGCTCTGGCCGAAGGCAAAGCCATAGCCAACGTTGAAGCGCGGCGGCTCGGCGCTGTTGGTGACGCTATGCGCTTTCGAGGCGATTTCGGCCTCGGTGGCCTCAATTTCGCCGATAGTGACTGGCTCGCCGGTGAGAGGGTGGGTGACTTGCACCGGCAGATAGCCATAACGCAACTCAACCAGCGTTGGGTGGGCATCACCGTAGCCGCGCGTGCTGCTGTAGGCCAGACTCATCAGGCTGCCGGTATCAGCTTGGGCCATCGCTTGCAGGCGGGCGCTGCGCGGGCAAGGGAAGGTGAGCGGCTCGCGGGTAATGTCGAACGGTTCGGCGCGGGCCGGTTCGGCGGGCACATCAACAATCATCCGCTCGCGCCGCATATACTCGGTGACTTTGGGGAAGCGGCCCCACACGCCAGAGCGCGGACCGCCGGTCTCAACCAATGCCGCGTAGCGTTCGGCAGCGGCGATCACCGCCCGCACATCTTCGTGGGCCAGCGCCGGCTGCAACAGCCGGATCAGATAGTCGGTGGCCGGCCCTAAAATCTGGCCGCCGGGAATATCTTTGAACGAAGCCGAAATCCGGCGCAGACAGAACATCTCACGTCCTGATACCGGCAACGAGGCCATGACGCGCGGCAACGTCGTGCGATAAGCGCGCAGCAGAAACGCCGCTTCGATACTGTCGCCTTCGGCCTGCTTCACCGCTAGCGCAGCCAGCAATGGTGCATAGAGCGCGCCCTCGTGCATAGCTCGGCTGACGGCGTGGCGCAGTTGGTCGCGGATCTGGGGCAATTGCAGCGGCGTACTGCCACCGAGCAAACGCAGGCACTCAACCAGCTCTTCGGCGCGAGCGACCGCCTCGCTACCGCCACGCACAGCAACGTATCCCATAGCAACTCCTTTTGTGCCTCCACCCCGGCTCTTCCCCAGTGTCAGCTTTTGAGGTGTATCTTTTGATCCCCTCATCCCCCCAGCCCCCTTCTCCCACAGGGGGAGAAGGGGGAGTTTGGGCTAGAGCTACGCCTGTAAGACCTGCTCGCTCTCCCGCTGGGAGCTGTGCCCCCACCCCGGCCCTCCCCCTCCGGGGGAGGGGGGATTGGCCCTTACCCCGGCCCTTCCCTAGTGTCAGCTTTTGAGGTGTATCTTTTGCTCCCCTCATCCCCCCTGCCCCCCTTCTCCCACAGGGGGAGAAGGGGGGGGGGGGGGGGAGAAACGCCGGAAACGGCGGTGCAGGCTAACGCGGGGACCGGGGCGGGGGGGGCGGGCCGGGGCCGGGGG
>JANWYE010000156.1:8476-8885 GCA_025057175.1 Chloroflexus sp.
AAGGGGGAGTTTGGGCTAGAGCTTCGCCTGCAAGACCTAATCGCTCTTACGCTGGGAGCTGTGCCCCACCCCCCGGCCCTCCCCCTCCGGGGGAGGGTGGTGTCGCTCCTCCCCCTAATGGGGGGCAGCCGTGCCCGCTGTAGTTCATATCATAGAGGCAACCCAATAGGCCTCTACGTGATCTGGGTTGTGCGCGGCAGGCCCACACACCGCCCTTGCTGATCGATCAAAAAGATGTCAATGCCGAGCGGAAATTGGCTCGGTCGGGCCGCAATTGCCGCCAATTCGGTTGGCGCTACCCCACCCAGCCCAACCGTCGTTTCACTGGCAATGCCCGGCCCGCACAGGCGCAGCGTTGCCCCGTTAGGAACTATCTCTGGCACGCAGATGAAGACCGTGCAATTGCGTT
>JANWYE010000157.1 GCA_025057175.1 Chloroflexus sp.
GCTCGTTGGCCCAACGTGGAATCATTGGCAGTTTGGCCGATTGCTACAGCTTCATGGGCCATATCGAGCCGCCCCATCTCGAAACCCTGCTGCGGCAGACTGCGCCCGAAGTCGCAACCTTCCTTAAGCAAGAGCAAGTTGATGCCGTCTTATTGACGCCAGCCTGAGGTCTGTGTAATCAGTCCGTGGGACTGATCGCGCGCATTATCGAAGACGCTGGCATCAGTACGATCTGTATTGTCAGCCTTAAGCCGATTGCCGAACAGGTGCGCCCGCCGCGCACCATACATCTAGCGTGGCCGTTTGGCCATCCGTTGGGCGAGCCGGGAAACCGGGCACAGCAACTGACCGTATTGCACGCCGCGCTGCACAGCCTCTATTTCGCCGAGCCGGGCGAAATTTTGGAACCGGGTTGGCGTTGGCGGCGCGAAACGTACACCATACCGCCGGGGTGGGGTGCTGATCAAGACTTCCCAAACAGCCGGTAATTCAACACCGGAAAGATTGCATCTTGGGTTTCGATCTGCTCAAGGGTAAAAAGGTCAGTTGCGCTCAACGACTCTTGGCGGGCAAGCACAAATAGCTGTTCAAAGCGGTCGAGGTGCCGTTGCCAGCCTAATTCCTGTGGATCTTCGGCCCAGTCACTCTGCTCAGCCAGCAATAGTTCGCGGGCCGCTTGCGCCAGCACGCGCTCGCGCAGCCCTTCGACTACCGAACAATGCATAACCAGATCAGCAAAGCGCTGCTCGGCATCGTGTAACGCTTGCCAGTAACGCTGAGCAGCGGGCGGTTGCCAACGCGCTAAGTTGCTGCTAGTTGGCTGCGAATCGGTGTGCAGCATGACCATCTCGCTGGCGCGCAGATTGGTCAAGATCGTTCCCGGATGCGTCAAGCGGAGCCGAGCGTCGGTAGCGCAGCGAGTCAGTACCGCTTGCAACCATGTTGGCCCTTCAAACCAGTAACTCCCCCATAGGCGAGCGTTGATTGGCACAACGATTGTGCTCTCAGCCGGCAATTGGCTTAGCCGGTAGAGCAATTGCTCAACGAAATGGTTAGCGTGTTCTTGCGCTCGCCGCAGTGCGTCATACGGATCGTATGGCTGTGGCTCATCAATACCGTTAGCAGTATAGCCGGTTGGATCGGCGGCATTGCGGTAAAGCGGATCACCCGGATACCCCAGTTCGGTTGAGTCAATGTGGCGAGCTAAATCATGTTCCATCCCGATAGCAGCAAGGCGGCGAGGGATGAGCCAACCGGGCAATTGGCCACTACGAACGTAGGCGCGATCCACGATCACATAGTGCAGATCTAATTCGAGGGCTATCTGCTCGATCTCCGGGCGCCATGCGCCACCGGGCAACCAGAGACCTTCTGGCCGTCTGAGGTAGCGCGAAATATACAACAAACCGTGTTCAAGTTGCGCCCGCACTACACTCTCGCGGCCAAGCAGCGGCAAGATGGCGTGGCTAGCGGGCAAACAGAGTGGTGTGATCACCTCAGCGATCACCAATTCTTGTAACCGGCCAGCCAGATTGCGCTGATAGCGAGTGGAAAACGCGCGGAGAGTCTGGCGATCCCAATCGAGATAAAACCGAGCCAAGTACGCGCCGTGCCGATTGCCTTCGGCTTCAAATCGAGCTAATTCGGCTTGATGGTGAGTAATTCTGTCTTCCAACCACTGCGCAAAATGCTTATTGACCACTGGGTCGCGCCATTGTTCTAGCGCGATTGGTGAACAGGCTAAGGTGATCGTGACCGGTAAACGGTGTCGCTGCAACTCGCAAAGCAAGTCAATGAGGGGAATGAGCACCTGCGCAGTGAGGGTATGCAGCGGCTCTTCGCCGCTGGGATGCCGTCCGGGATGGCGCACATAAGGAATATGCACTTCAATGACAAATGCAACCGGCATTGCACTCTCGCTGGTTCTTGCCCATCTCTAATTGCTAGATCATTATAGGGCATGTGTTTACGGATTGACCGGTGTTACTTGGGTGATGGTAGGAAATGGCGTGACGGTTTCAGTCGGAGTTGGCGAGATGGTTGGCTCTGGCGTTACCCCTAGCGTAGGAGTGCTGGTCGTAGCTGGCGTTCCCTCTATGGTTGGCGACAGGGTCGGCGTTGCCGTTGCCGTTGGTGATGGCGTCTCTGTCGGAGTTGGCGACAGGGTCGGCGTTGCCGTTGCCGTAGGCGATGGCGTCTCCGTCGGAGTTGGCGATAGGGTTGGTGTCGTCGTTGCCGTTGGTGATGGCGTTGAAGTAGGTGTCGCCGTTGGCCGCGGCGGTGGCGGTGGCGTGGTTGGGGTTGGCGGCGCCGGCGATGGAGTATCGGTTGGAAGCGGTGTTTCGGTTGCAGTCGCTGTGGGCACAGCAGTGAACGTTGCCGTCTCGGTAGGCAACGGCACAGCCAAAGTTGGCGAGGGTGCGCTAGGAATGGTCGGCGCTGGTGTTGGGGTAGCGTTGCCGTCAAAACTGCGCGCAACTAATACGATCAGCGCAACGACAACCACCAACAAAATGCCACCGATGATGAAAAACGGCAACTGTTCAGCACGGTCGCCAGTCGAGGCAGTGCTACTTTGGCCGTGAGCGTGGGCTGGCGTATTCCGGCGCGGCGGCGTGGGTGGTTGTGAAGGTGGCGCTGGCGGCGCTGCCATTGACGGTGAGTTAGGCGCTGAATACGTTGATGGCGCAACTGGCCGGCTCGCAGCGACGTTAGCAGGCAGTGTGGCCGGACGGTTGGAGCTTAGCTCGGCGTTAGGTCTAGGCGCCGGCTGTGGTGCGGGTGGCTCATTGCGAGCCACTTGTTGGCCGGCCAATGCTGGCATCGTTGGCTCATTGTACTTGAAAGTAGGTGGCGCCACGAGCGCTGCAAGGTCAGCCGTAGTCGCAGGAAGAATCCCGTGCCGGTTGGCGATGTCGCGTAATGCAGCGATAAACGCTGCGCCAGTTTGGAAACGGCGTTCTGGGCGTTTAGCCAGCGCCCGTGTCAGCACGAGATCAAGCTCGGTTGGCAATCCGGGCGCAATCGACGAGATTGGCGGCGGCGGCAATTGGGCATGGGCGACAATCAACTGAGGAGTCGCGCCACTAAACGGGACGCGCCCGGCAATAATCTCGTATGCAACAACGGCTAGCGAATAGAGATCACTGCGACCATCAACTCGGCGCGCCTCAGCCTGTTCGGGAGAGATGTACTCTGGCGTCCCCATAAAGACGCCAGTCCGCGTGAGCCGTTGGTCATCGGCTTCGGGTGTTTGGGCAATGCCGAAATCGGTCAGCACTACGCGGCCATTGCGGTCCACCATGATATTGTGCGGCTTCACATCGCGATGAACAGCGCCGGCCTGATGGGCGTAATCAAGCGCCGCGGCAATCGGTTCGAGCAGCGCGATCGCGTAGCCTAGCCCAAGCACACCATGCCGTTCAAGGATTGTGTGTAGGGGTAGGCCATCGATGTACTCCATGGCGATGTAATGTAGTCCTTGGTCCTCGCCAATATCGTATACCGTCACAATGTTAGGATGGCGCAGGTTGGCGGCAGTACGGGCTTCGCGCTCAAACCGCTTAATGAACTCTGCGTCCATGCTCAGTTGCGCGGCCAGCACCTTCAGCGCAACGGTACGCTGCAATTGGGTATCGCGCGCGCGATACACGCGTGCCATGCCACCGCGGCCAAGCTCTTCGATCAGCTCGTAACGACCGATTCGCCGTCCGCTTACGCTGCTCACCCGTTTCTCCAATCGCCTATTTTAGCGCTATGATGTGGGCACAATGCCTGCCACAGGCGAATATGCCATGGTATAATCAGCAAGGTCACTGCGATTGTACCATATCGTATCTACGCATTCAAAAACATTGTAGCTGGAGGCTGGTGAACGATGCAATCCGCTCCCGCCCCGCAATTGATTGTCAAGCGCAGTAATGGCGACTATCGGGAAATCGTGTGGGATCGGCCGGTTATCACCGTTGGACGTGATGGCGCAAACGACATCATTATCGATCATCCGCTTGCTTCCCGACGCCATGCTCGCTTTGAACAAACGGAAGAAGGGTTTTTTATTCGCGATCTTGAGAGCACCAACGGCACGTTTCTTAATCAAGAGCGCTTGATTGGCGTACGCAGTTTGCACCATTCTGATCAAATCTTGATTGCCGATACCGTTATTATTTTCAACGATCCGGCAGCGACAATGAAAGGAACGCTCGATCCGTCGCTCCTGCGGGCCGTGCGGGCTGAGATTCGGGTAGATGAGCCAACCAAGTCGGTGTACATTCGTGGTGAATTACTGACCCCACCGTTGACGGTAAAAGAGTTTCAATTGCTGGCGTTGCTCTACCGGCGGCAGGGTCAAGTGGTCAGCAAAGAAGAGATTGCCAATCAGGTGTGGGATTACGCGATCTTTGACTACAACGCGATCGATGCGCTCGTCTATCGGTTACGCCAACGGATTGAGCCGGATCCGTCGCGGCCGCGGTATCTAGTGACGCAGCGTGGGTTTGGGTACAAGCTGATTGTGGCGCCCGACGCTGAGCCGGCGGGCTAGAGTGGATGATGTAGCGATGACAGGAATAACGCTAACCGCACCGCGCCGGTTGCGGGGTGTGATCAATGTGCCGGGCGATAAATCGATTTCGCATCGGGCAGTGTTGTTCAATGCTATTGCAACCGGTAGCGCGCGCGTGACCAACTTTTTGCCCGGTGCTGATTGTCTTTCGACAGTGGCTTGCGTGCGTGGGCTAGGGGTGGTGGTTGAACAGCTCGGCGAGCGCGAGGTCGTGGTGCATGGCGCCGGTCTAGGTGGCTTCCGCGAGCCGGTTGATGTGCTTGATTGCGGCAATTCCGGCACGACGCTCCGCCTGCTGGCCGGTCTGCTGGCCGGGCAGCCGTTTTTTAGTGTGCTAACCGGCGACGCTTCGCTGCGTTCGCGCCCCCAGCGTCGGATTGTTGTGCCGCTGCGGGCAATGGGAGCGCAGATTGATGGCCGCGCTGAGGGCGATCGGGCGCCATTGGCGATCCGTGGCGGCGCGTTGCGCGGTGGCCAGTACGAGTTGCCAATTGCGTCAGCTCAGGTTAAATCGGCCCTCTTGTTGGCAGCGCTCAACGCCGATAGCCCGCTGATCCTCACCGGCCGGATCGATTCGCGCGATCATACCGAGCGAATGCTCGCGGCGATGGGGCTTGATATCACCGTAACTGCTGAACGGATTACACTGTGTCCTCCCACTGCGGCAACCGCGCCGGCAGCCCTCTCGTTGCGCGTTCCCGGCGATCCTTCGTCTGCCGCGTTTTGGTGGGTAGCGGCGGCGATTCATCCTGATGCCGAACTGGTCACTCCTAACGTTTGCCTCAATCCGACGCGCACCGGCGCGCTTGATGTGTTGCGCGCGATGGGGGCGGATATTGAGGTTATGAATGAGCGGCTGGAAGGTAGCGAACCGGTTGGTGACGTTGTGGTGCGCTCGTCTCCGTTGCGCGGCGCTACAATCGCCGGTGAGCTGATTCCGCGCCTGATTGATGAAATTCCGATCTTGGCCGTGGCCGCAGCTTGCGCTGAGGGCGAGACGGTGATCCGCGATGCGCAGGAGTTGCGCGCCAAAGAGACTGATCGGATTGCGACCGTTGCGGCCGGTTTGAGCGCGATGGGCGGGTTAGTTGAACCAACCGCCGATGGTATGGTGATAACCGGTCGTCCCGGCCAACTCCATGGCACGACTCTCGATAGCTACCACGACCACCGGTTGGCAATGGCATGGGCAATTGCCGCGCTGGTGGCGCGAGGCGAAACCACCATCTTGGAACCGGCAGCCGCTGCAGTGAGCTATCCCGGCTTCTGGCAGACGCTCGCGGCAGTGCAGGAGGAGGCATGAGCGATAGGTTCACCTTTACGGTTGAAATCTTCACGCCAACGTTGCTCTGCACCGGTAGCTATACTCTACCGTTGTACCGAAGGGTGAGCGATGCTCTCAACAACCGGATGAGTCGCTTCGTGAACCTGCATGATGTCAGTATCGCCCCCCTTTGGCGTCCACAGCAAGCGCAACGGGTGGAGCAGGCTTTGGTAGCATGGGGTGATGCGTTGCTCGTAGCCGTGTTGGCCGAGCCGGCGCCGCCGCCGAATTATCACGTGCCGGCGCCGCCGCGCGCTACCCAGCCGGTGATGTTTTTTACCAGTGAATTCGCGGTGCGGGCTGAAATGTATCGCCGCCCAGATGTTGAGTTGGAAGAGATGCTGGCGGAATTGGCTGATGATTTCATTCCCCTGCGCAATGTGACCATTTTTCCGATCAATGGCGGCGCACCGCTGCATCGCTCGTTTGTGTGTTTGGCGCAACGCGCTATTCAGGCACTTTACACCGTCCGCCAGACGGCTCACTCTGAACTGGCATCCGAGGCGACGGTTGCGCCGAATACCACTTCAGACAGTGATGCAACCGGATCGGCGTAGGCTAAGGAGTTTATCGTTATGAAAATATTGGTTACCGGCGGTGCTGGCTATATCGGTAGCATTACCAGCGCTGAGTTGATTCGGGCCGGGCACGAGGTGATCGTGGTTGATAACCTCTATCAGGGGCACCGCGCTGCCGTGCCGCCAGAGGCTGCGTTTGTCGAGGCCGATTTGACCGACCGTAACGCCCTGCGTGAGATCTTTGCCGCTTACCCCGGCATTGATGGAATTATGCACTTTGCGTCGTACACGCTAGTTGGCGAGAGCATGGAAAAGCCGTTTCTTTACCTGCGCGACAATGTGGCTAACGCGGCAAATCTGCTCGAAGCTGCTATCGCTGCCGGTGTGCGCCGGTTTATCCTCTCGTCAACCGCGAATCTGTTCGATCAGCCAGAACGGATCCCTATTGATGAGCATGAACGGATTGTGCCCGGTTCGCCTTACGGCGAGTCGAAATTTATTATCGAGCGGATGTTGCACTGGATGGCGCGTATCTACGGTATGCGCTACGCTTGTCTGCGCTACTTTAACGCCTGTGGCGATACGCCTGACCGCGGTGAGGATCATGACCCAGAGACGCATCTGATCCCAATCGTGTTGCAAGTGGCATTGGGCCAACGCCCGCACGTGACTATTTTTGGCGATGATTATCCGACGCGCGATGGCACCTGTGTGCGCGACTACATCCATGTGCTGGATTTAGCCAGTGCCCACATTTTAGCCATGGAGGCGCTCGACCGGTTAGGCGAGCGCCGTTATAATCTCGGTAACGGCCAAGGCTTTACCGTGCGCGAAGTGATCGAGACGGCGCGCAAGGTAACCGGCCACCCGATTCCGGCAGTAGTCGGGCCGCGCCGGCCCGGTGATCCCGCCGTATTGGTTGCTTCCTCTGAGACGATCCGCGCCGAGTTGGGGTGGCAGCCGCGTTACCCTGATCTCGAGTCGATCATTGCGTCAGCATGGGAATGGCACCGTACGCATCCAAATGGCTATGACGACTAGCACTTCTTCGTTGCCGAGCTTGCCTCGCATCTTTGGCCAATATGAGATTGAACAGCCGATAGGGCGCGGCGAATCAAGCCGCGTCTTTCGCGCTCATCACCGCCAGATCCGCGAACATAAAGTTGCGCTGAAGGTGCTCTTAAATCAAGATGCAGCGCGGATTAAACGCTTTGCGCAAGAGGCGAGCATTGCTGCTCGCCTCCGCCATCCCCATATTTCGCGCTTGATCGATTACGGCGTGCAAAATCCGTTTCACTACGCGGTGTTTGAGTACATCCCCGGCAGCTCATTGCGTGATCTTCCTCGCCTGCGTGCGACAACCAAAGGCAATGCCCTGCCCGAAGGTTCCTATCTGCCATTGCCCCCCGATAAGGTGTTACGCTATTTCCGGCAGATAGCCGACGCGCTTGATTATGCCCATAGTCTCGATCTGGTGCATCGCGATTTGGCGCCGGGCAATATTTTAATTGATCCCCATGCTGAAAAGGCGTATTTGATCGATTTTGGCATCGCCCGCGATCCTGATCAGTCGTTGACTTCGACTGGCATGATCATGGGCACGCCCGGCTTTATCGCTCCAGAGTGCATGGTCTCGGCCCAAAATGCCACTCATCTGTCTGACATCTTTAGTCTAGGGGTCGTGCTGTTCTATATGCTTACCGGTGAGGAACCATGGCACGAGACGCCCAAGCCGGGTGATGGGTTGCGCGGGCCGCCTCCGATGCGAACTCTGGCTGAAGTAGGGCAGAAGTTGCCGGAAGAAGTGGATCGGATTATTCGCACCTTGCTGGCATGGGAACCACATCATCGCTACGCGAGCGCTGGCGCTGCCGCAACCGAACTTGAAATGGTGCTTGGCCGGCATGTGATGGCAACTCAGGTGGTTGCAGCCCAACCGGCTAGTTTAGCGCAGCCGGCAAGTCCAGCGAAGTCAATTGCGGTTATTGAATCAAACGAGGTTGAACGAGCATTGAGTGGTTCGTTGTTTCATGAACCGCTCGAACGCGCCCAAAACCGGGCGCGGACGCTAGATGCGTACCAAATAAGCCAGTTGCTCGATCAGTGGGCGCAAGAACGTCCATTTCGCTTGCCCCTGCTTGGTCGGTTGGCCCGCTTTCGCGACATCCGGCACTACAATGTCTTCTTTTTTCATTTACACCTGTTGATCGAACAACGCCGTGATGCTGGGACAGAAGAAGAACCTGATTCGCAACAGAAGGAACTGCCACCGCAGCGTGAAGTTGAACGTTGGCAGATTGAGTTGCCAGCGCCTAAAGAGTTTCAAGCACAAGCGGGTATCCGCATAGTTGTGCCCGGTTCTGAGCAGGTGATCAATTGTCCGGCCTGTAAAGGGCAGACAACTATTACATGCTCAATGTGTAATGGAACGCGGCGAGTAACGGTGGCCGAGGAGCCGGCTGGTGAAGCCGCGGCT
>JANWYE010000158.1 GCA_025057175.1 Chloroflexus sp.
GATCAAAGGCATGTTCGGCGTCGATAAACGCGCAGACGCCACCCATCTTCTGCGCTTCGGCAATGATGTGTTGGGCGAGAGTCGTCTTGCCACTGCTCTCAGGGCCGAAAATCTCGATCACGCGCCCACGCGGCACGCCGCCAATGCCTAGCGCAATGTCGAGCGCAATCGAACCAGTGGGGATAGCTTCGATAGCGAGCCGGTTGCCCACCTCCCCCATCTTCATGATGGAACCTTTGCCGAACTTGCGATCGATTTGCGCCATTGCCGCCGCGAGCGCTTTTTCTTTCTCCGGGGTGATTGCCATCGCGGGCGCTCCTCCATTTTTCGTGCTCACTCGTATGCTCCTCTTGCTACTCTACTCGATGGGGAGGGCGCTGTCAACGCCGTTGCCTGCCCCGTACATATGTGCTATAATAGCACAAGTGTACGACTTTCGCAAGAGGGGTATGACATTTTTTGCCTCCCTATTAGTATACCGCTGCAATTGGCGAAACGATGCGGAGATATGAGCCGATGTTTTTCGTTCATCCGCAGGCGTTGCGCTCTTGCGAGCGAACTGATAGCAGCAAGGATCGCGCGCAGCAACCAATCCGTCACCTTGCGCTTACATAGCACACTATGAGCTGTGTTGCCGGTATTTTCGACATGCATATCACACCACTAAACTCGCTTTCGCTAGGTTCAGCGGCAAAACACATCTCTTTGCAGTGAATTTGCCTCCAGAACATGGTATAGTGCAGTTAGTCGTATCCATTACTCATCGAGGGAAAAGCGATGGTCAAGCGCATTCCACCCGGCCCCGGCCAAGAGTCGGTCTGGGATTATCCTCGCCCGCCACGGCTGGAGCCGACCACACGCCGGATTCGGGTTGTCTTTGCCGGGATCACATTGGTTGATAGCCAACGCGCGATCCGGGTGCTCGAAACCAGCCATCCGCCGGTCTACTATGTCCCGCCCGCCGATGTGCAGATGGCATTCCTCCGCCCCAATTTGGCGCGCTCGTTCTGCGAATTTAAGGGTATCGCCTCCTATTACGATGTGGTGGTTGGCGAGCGAAGCGCCGTGCAGGCGGCTTGGTCGTACCTTGAGCCTGCGCCGGCCTTCGCGCCGATCCGCGGCTACCTTGCCTTCTATGCCGGCCCAATGGATGCTTGCTACATTGATGATGAACGGGTCACGCCACAACCGGGGGGGTTTTACGGCGGCTGGATCACCAGCGATATTGTTGGGCCATTTAAGGGCGGCCCCGGCACGTGGGGGTGGTAGTGACGCGATGGCTGCCAAGAAGTCAGCATCCGGCATGGTGTACGCACGCGACTCAGCCCATGTGCTGTCCACGACTGTGCGATAGCGATCCAGATATGGCGTGTGGCAGAGCAACTGCCACACGCCACGCGGGCAGGGAGTGATGGTGGTTGTGCGTGCGGGCCATGCGCTTTAGTTCATGGTGAGGGCATAGCGCGCCCGCAGCCATCCCTTGCGCGGGCGGGATGATGCTTTGCCGCTATTATGCACACGGATGGCGCTTGCGCAGGAGATTGCTTCGCCGCCTATGGCAGCTCGCAACGACACCGGGGTGAGCGGCACCCTCCCACTCAGATGGCCAGTGGAGATGGAATCGCGTGCTTCGCACCGGCTGTACGATAGTGAACTAGACATGGAGTGCGGTAGTTGCTTCGCCGCACACCACGCGGGCAGGGAGCGATGGCGATTGCGACAGCCTCGCTTGAATAGATTGCCAAGGAAGAATTAGACTGGCAATTCGCGCGGTTAGGGAGCGATGGCGATTGCGACAGCCTCGCTTGAACAGATTGCCAAGGAAGAATTAGACTGGCAATCCGCGCGGTTAAGGAGCGATGGTGGTTGCGACGGTTGCGCGTGTAGTCCAAATACATCTGCGGCAAGAGTGCAGCATGCTGCATATCGTGAACTGCTTCGTTCGGTAGCCTTACCTTAGACACCATGCATATCTACCGCAGCATCCTAAACCTTATCGGAGGAGGTTGCGCCACACAGGGATCGCGGATTGCAGAGAAAGGATGAACTAATGAACCCATCAGACGAGCGACTGCACGTGTTGCAGATGGCCCGATCTGAGGTTTTAGCCGGGCGGATGAGCCGCCGCGCATTTTTGCGCCTTGGCTTGGCGCTAGGGTTGTCAGCCGGCGCGACGGCGCTGGTCGCCTGCGGCAGCGCCACACCGTCGCCTGAGCCAACTGCCGCGCCAGCGCCTACTCAAAGCGGCCCGACAGGACGGTTGCGCGTGGCCAGCGAAATTCCGGTGCAACTCGACCCGGCCTTCGCTTCCTCAGATGCCGAGATCCTCATTTTGAACCACGTGTACGATTATTTGGTTGATATTGACGCCGGCAATAATGTGATTCCCCGCTTGGCCCGTGAATGGACGATGAGCGACGATGGCTTGCGCTATCGCCTCACACTGGCTGACGGCGTATACTTCCACGATGGCAGCCCGCTCACCGCCGCCGATGTGGTGTGGACGTTTAACCGCTTGCGCGATCGGTCGCTGCAATTGCCTACCGCCGATCTCTACGCCAATATTGCCGATATTACCGCCGATGGCGAAAACGCGGTCGTCTTCACCCTTACTACGCCAAATCCCTTTTTCCTCTACGATCTCTCTGATAATCACGCGCTTGTGTTGCGCGCTGGCGTAACGAATCCGGCTACGGCGTTCAACGGCACTGGCCCCTTCAAGGTAGTTGAGTACCGCACCGAAAACCGGATCGATCTGGCGGCTCATCAGGCCTATTTTCAGGCCGGCAAGCCAGCGATCGCCAACCTAGAGATTATCTTTTTTGCCGATCAGGCGGCGGCAGTTGATGCGTTGCGCGGCGGGCAGGTCGATCTCGTGCTGCGCATGCCGACACCGCTGTTCCAGACCTTGCAGCAGACGGCGGGCATAGTGACCGTGCAGACGCCGACAAACGGCTTCGATCTCGTGCGGCTGCGCGCCGATCGCACACCGGGCAATCAGCCCGATGTCATCCGTGCGCTGAAGTTGGCCACCGACCGCCAAGCGATCTTCCGGCAGGTGAAAGCCGGGTTGGGCGCAGTTGGGCGCGATAGCCCGATTGGGCCGCTGTTTAGCGCCTACTACTCAGAAGAGACGCCCATCCCGCCGCGTGATCCGGCGGCAGCGCGCGCGTTGCTGGCCGCTGCCGGGTATCCCAATGGCCTGAAGCTCGATCTACACGTGCCCGATTCGGGCGACCGCCCCGATTTGGCCGTGGTGTTGAAGGAACAGTGGGCAGAAGCCGGGATCGACATCAATGTGATCGTTGAGCCAGAGAGCGTCTATTACGGCGACAATGGCTGGCTAGAGGTCGATCTGGGCATTACCGGCTGGGGATCGCGCCCGGTGCCGCAATTTTACCTCGATGTGATGCTGGTCAGCGGCGCAGTCTGGAACGAGAGTCATTTTAGCGATGCCGAATTTGACGCGCTGGCCGCCACGGCCCGCACGACGCTTGACGAAGCCGAGCGCGTGCGCGCTTACCGCGAGATTCAGCGGATTTTGATCGAGCGTGGCCCGATCATCATTCCCTACTTCTTTGCCCAGCTCAGCGCCCACCGCGAAGGGTTGCGCGGCTACGTGGCAAAGGCGTTTCCGGGCCGCACCGATCTGGCCGTGATTGCAGTGTGAGATGGTAGCGAGCGAACACCGTTTGGCGTTTACGATATTGCCAGAACTATGAATGTGCAGCGGTTAGGCCGCGCGTTTTTCGCCGATCCGGCAACCGCGGCTGGCACGATTATTGTTGCCGGATTTCTGACCCTCGCCCTGTTTGGGCCGTTGGTTGCGCCCTACAGCCCGACTGCGCAGAACGTTGACCTGATCCGCCAGCCGCCATCGCCGAGCCATCTCTTCGGCACTGATCGGCTTGGACGTGATCTGTTCAGCCGGATCGTTTATGGCGCGCGCGATATGTTGGCGCTAGCCGGCGGCGGCACTGCGCTAGCCGTTATCTTCGGCACACTGATCGGGGTGAGTGTCGCTTATCTTGGTGGTTGGCTCGAAGAACTGGTCTTTCGTCTCTTCGACGGCCTGCTTGCCATGCCGGCACTGTTGCTGGCGCTGCTCCTACTTGGCGCAGTGGGGCCATCTCGCGTCAGCGTACTGCTGGTGATTGTGGTGGTCTACACCCCAATCGTGGCTCGCGTCGCGCGCAGTGTCGTCTTAACGCTCAAACCGCGCGGCTTTATCGAGGCGGCGCGCATGCGTGATGAACGGCTAAGCTACGTCCTTTGGCGCGAATTGCTGCCACTTGTAGCGCCAACGCTAGCCGTCGAGGCGGCGCTGCGCTTCTCGTATGCAATCTTTCTGGTCGCCTCGCTCGGTTTTCTCGGTGTTGGCGTGCAGCCACCCAACCCCGACTGGGGCCTTATGGTGCTCGAAGCGCGCAATGAGTTTGCGCTAGCGCCATGGTCACTCTATGTGCCGGCAGCGGCCATTGCGCTGCTGGTGATAGGAGTTAACCTGATGGCCGAAGGAGTGCGCCGGGCGATCGGTGAGTCATGACGCGCAGCATCTAAGCTGCTGATACCTTCTGGTACGCTGATGGCAACTGCTATTCTTGAAATAGAAAACCTTTCGGTTGAATATCACGCTGGCCGGCGCAAGCTGCCAGTCTTGCGCGAGATTTGCCTCAGCGTGGCTGCTGGCGAAACGTTAGGCATCGTTGGCGAGAGCGGCAGCGGCAAGAGCACACTAGGGCTGGCCGTCTTGCGCGCCTTGCCAGCCAATGGTCGCATCAGCGCCGGGCGCGTGCTGCTTGATGGCGTTGATCTGGCCCAAACGCAAGGCGCAACGCTCCGCAGGCTGTGGTCACGCTCGTTGCGGTTGATACCGCAAAACCCGCTCGCGGCCCTGAATCCGACGCTGAAGATTGGCGCGCAACTAGTCGAAGCAATCGGCGGCAGGCGTGACGCTGCCGAAGCGCAAGCCGCTGCTTTGCTGGCGCGAGTGCAGATCGCCGATCCAGAGCGAGTGATGCGCAGCTACCCCCATGAACTCAGCGGCGGGATGCAACAGCGCGTGCTGATTGCGATGGCGTTGCACGGCGCGCCGCGCCTGCTCGTGCTCGATGAACCAACAACCAGCCTCGACGTGACAACCGAGGCTGCGGTGATCGATCTCTTGGCCGATCTGATTGCCGAACGACAGCCGGCGTCGCTCTTCATTTCGCATAATCTTGGCCTCGTGGCGCGCATCGCTACCCGCACTGCCGTGCTCTATGCCGGCGAAGTGGTCGAAATTGCGCCTACCACAACCCTCTTCCAGCAGCCACGGCACCCCTATACCCAAGGATTGTTGCGCAGCCTGCCCCATCCCGGTCTGCGGTACGACCACCATCCATTGCAGCCAATCGAGGGCGCCATCCCTGCACCCGGCACATTGCCGGCAGGGTGCGTCTTTGCCCCCCGTTGCCCACTCGCTGATGACCGTTGCCGGCGCGAACGGCCACCGCTGCTGGCCATCGCGCCTCATCACGCGACTCGGTGCCACTACTGGCACCGGGTCATGCTGGACGGCGCACTACCAGCGTTCGTCGTGCCAACCACCGTGCCATCAGACGCGCCGTTGCTTACCACCCATCGCCTGAGCAAAACCATCGCCCAGCGCCAGTCGCTCACCGATATAGCGCGCGGCAAGCCGGCGCCGGCAGTGCAGGCGTTATCTGAAGTCAATCTCACCATCCACCGCAACCGCATACTGGGGATCGTCGGCGAAAGCGGCAGTGGCAAGACCACGCTAGCCCGCTGCATCATCGGTTTGACCCCGCCGTCAGGTGGCGCGATCGAGCTGCTCGACATACCGCTAGCGCCGCTCATCCACCAGCGACCGCGCGAGCATGTGCGCCGCTTGCAGATGGTTTTACAAAACCCGCAAGAAGCACTCAACCCGGCGCTGACCATTGGCGAGGCGCTCCGCCGGCCACTCATCCGGCTAGGCGGCCTCGACAGCAAAACGGCAGCCAATCGCGTCCCCGACCTCTTACGCTTAGTGAAGTTGCCACCCGAATACGCCCACCGCCGGCCAAACCAGCTCAGCGGCGGCGAGAAACAACGGGTAGCGATCGCGCGCGCGCTCGCGGCCACCCCTGATCTGCTCGTGCTTGACGAAGCGGTCTCGGCGCTTGATGTCTCGGTGCAGGCAGCAGTGTTGAATGTGCTGGCCGATATTAAGGAGCGCACCGGCATCGCCTATTTGTTCATTACCCACGATTTAGCCGTAGTGAGCTACCTAGCCGACGATGTCGTGGTGATGTACCGTGGTCAGATCGTCGAGCAAGGGCCAGTGGCGGCAGTACTGCGACCACCGCTGCATCCCTATACTGAAGCGCTGCTAGCGGCAACCAACCCGCGTGGGGTGCGCCTGCGCGAAGCCGATGCTACGGGAACCGCACCGGCCCAAGGATGTCCCTTCCAGCCCCGCTGCCCGCGCGCTATTGGCGAGATTTGCCGCGCGACACCACCACCGTGGCGTGAAGCCGGCGTTGGCCACCGCATTCGTTGCCATATCCCGCTGGCAGATCTACAGGTGGCGCAGACGCATAATGAACCGATCTCATCAGAACATTGACAGCGCCGGCATCATGCGGCGTGGGATAGGATATTGGACGCGCGGGACACTGGCTTGCAGGCGAGCAAGTGAGCAAGCGATGATGTTCTATGGATATGTGAAGCAATCGGTCAATCTCCGCCCGAAGGTACAGCACACGCGCCGGAGGAGATGGTTGCGGGAGCAAATCACTGGCGCGAGGAGATGATAGCGTCCCGCTTATGCACACATGAACATATCAAGCACAGCCTATACATACCGCCAACCACTATGATACTGCGCTACCTCTTCCGCCGCATACTTCTACTCGGCGCAACCGTGCTGGTTAGCTCGCTGATCATCTTTCTCATCTGCCGGCTGTTACCCGGCGATGTCGCGCGAGTGTTGCTTGGCCGCGAAGCCGGTGAAGCGGCGCTAGCGGCTTTACGCGCCGAACTAGGTCTCGATCGACCACTGCTCGTGCAATACCTCGACTGGCTGCGCGGATTTGTGCTCGGCGACTGGGGCATCGCGTACAGCACGCGCCAACCCATCCGTCCACTCGTCCTCGAACGGCTGGGGAACTCGCTGCTGCTAGCCGGAGCCACACTATTACTCGCCTTGCCGCTCGGCATCGGCCTTGGCGTATGGGCAGGCTGGCGCGCCGGCAAACCCGATGATGCCTTGATCAACGTCAGCCTCCTCTCGGTGACCGGCCTGCCCGAATTTGTGACCGGCTTACTTTTGATTGATCTCTTTGCCTTTCGGCTCCGCTGGTTACCGGCCAACTCCTCCATCCGGCCCGACGCCACCCTCGGCGAGATCGCGCCTCAGTTGGCATTACCGGCCATCACCGCCACACTCGTGTTGCTCGCCTACATCGCGCGCCTCACACGCACCGGCGTCATCAATGAATTAAGCCAAGAATATGTGCGCACGGCAATGCTTAAGGGGCTAACGCCGCTGACCATTCTCCGCCGGCACGTCTTGCGCAATGCGCTATTGCCTACGATTACGGTGATCGCGATTAGCCTTGGTTGGCTGATCAGTGGGTTAATCGTGGTCGAAAACGTCTACAACTATCCGGGGATCGGGCGCCTACTGACCTTCGCGATTGATCGGCGCGATCTCATCTTGCTACAGGCAATTGCGCTGATCACCGTAGTCATCTTTGCCGTCGCCAATCTCCTTGCCGATCTCATGTACGCGCTGCTCGACCCACGCATCCGGCTTGGCGACGAATAGAGCCGGCCTGATCGGCCGGCTCTACTGCAATGATAACGACATCGTTGAGGATCTATACCTGAAACTGGTCAAGCAGCGACAATACTTGTTGGCGATACTGCGGCCAGAGTCGCCGGCCAAGCAACCCTTCGATCACATGCTCTAGACACTTGCGGCTGCTAAACGACGCCTCTAGCCCATCGGACGGGCGCAAGACATGGCCACTCCAGCGCTGAGCGCCATCGAAGACAATGTGCAACGTTTGGTTGGCAACAGTTAAACGATATTCCACAGGATGTGTACCCTTGTCTTTATATGTCATTTCCGCATCAACTGCTGGCGAGCGATGCGCGTGATCGAGACAGAACAACATCGCAACCTCTCCCTGCTTGTAGACGCCAAAAAACACCTGAACATCAGCCAGTGCTGACCGGCTTCAGGTGTTGAACAGGGCGCCGGAGGTCAGCTCGGCGCATCCATACCGTACCATAATCAATCGTGCTACCCTACCGCCCACAGGTGGATCGGCGGGTGGATAGGAGGTGGAGCCACTTAGCTGCACTGGTAGGATTGAGCGTGGTATAATGCGCCGCGGTAGGGAGGAGAGACAAATTGAAGTACCAACTGACACTCCACCCGGTTGCAAGCGCGTGGCATAACGAGCAGGTCACGCTCACGATACAGGGCGAGTATATTACCGATGTCGAATACCGGCCGATGATTGGCGATGGCGCGTATGCCCGCCGGCTTACGCAAGGCGGCATTGAGAGCGCTGCGCGCGCCTCAGCGCAGATCTGCCCCTATTGCAGTGTTGCGCATACGCTGGCGCTGAGCATAGCGATTGAGACGTTGGCCGAAGTGACGCCTCCGCTGCGGGCACAAGCCATTCGATCTATCTTAGCCGAGCTTGAACGCGCTGCATCGCACGTCAATACCTTGGCTGCTTTGGCCACAGCGTTGGGGCTAAGCGACGCTTCCCAGCTCAGCCGGCTGGCAACAAACATCCGTTCGATCTTATTAAACCTGTGCGGACGCCACGAAGCTGCGTTCATTCGTCCGGGCGGGCTTGCTGAGGAACCGGACAGCG
>JANWYE010000159.1 GCA_025057175.1 Chloroflexus sp.
CTTGCTGCTCAGCGCCGGGATGGCGGGGCTGACCGGCGCGCCGCTGTTGGCCGGGAGGCTAGTGGCGCTGGTTGGCGCATTGGCCACCATGGCGGCGCTGGCGGTGCTGATTGGGCGGCGCGGGATGTGGTTGGCGCTGCTCTGGGTGGCTATTCCGGTGGTGCGCGAGTGGATGCCGCTGATGCGGGTTGATCTAGTCGGGGTAGCGCTAGGTTTGTGGGCGGTATGGGTGGCCGGCAACGAGCGGCTACCGCCGATTTGGCGCGGCGCGCTGGCCGGTTTGTTGGCGGTTGGCTGTCTCTTGACCAAGCCGTCGCTGATCGCCGGGCCGCTGGCCGCCGGTGCGACCCTGCTCGCCGGATGGATCCGTCTCCGTTCCCACCCAATATCCCATGCCCGCCACGCTTTGCTGGCCTTCCTCGCTACGGCTGCGCTGGCCGGCGGCGGTGTGGTGGGAGTGTTGTCGTGGGCGACGCAGGGTTGGTTGTTACTGCACGTGGTGGCGGCCAATGCCAACCGCTGGGAATTGGCGTTAGCGGCTGAGTTCTGGCGGCAACAATTGACCTTGCGCTGGCCGCTGCTGATCGCGGCGCTGATCGGCGTGGCAGCCGTTTGGCGCGCCGGGCAACGGGCGGCACTTGTGCCGGCGCTCGCCTACCTACTGGCCGGCACGCTGGGCGCAATCGGCGTGGGCAAGGTCGGCGCGTACGCCAACTACTTTTTCGAGTGGTACGCCGGCTTGATCTGGCTCACCGGGATGGGCTGGACGGCGCTGATAGGGATGGCGCAGCAGCACCGTTATGGCAAAGCAGTAGTTGCCGCGCTGAGCCTGTTGCTGATCGCGGGCTTGCTCTACTATCCGCCGCTGTGGGATGCCAACCGGCTGCGTCCAGCCGGCCTCATCGAACCCAGCCCGCCGCGGGTGGCGATTGGCCAATACGGATTGTGGGCCGATGCCCAACGCGAAGCTGCGGTGTTGGCGGCGTTGGCCCGCGCCGATGCCGCACTAGCCGCCGAAGCCCGCGCTGCTGGCGCAGTCATCTTTACCGACTTGCCCGGTTTGGCCAGTGGCGCAGGCGTTACGGCCCGTATTCCGGTATTTGAGTTTCGCCAGTTGCTCGATCAGGGGCTGGCTGATCAGACCGCGATCTTGCGCGAGCTGGCCAACGGTGAGCTGCCACTGATCTTGCTCGACTACCTCGGCAACTGGCTGACGCCGGAGATGATCGCGATTATTCGCCACCGCTACGCCCAAGATGGTTCGCTGGGCGTGATCGACCGTTACCGGCCTGTTGCCAGCGGGCCGGCGCAGCGACCAGCCCAACCGGTGGCGGCCGGCGGCGTGCAACTAGCCGGCGTGCGCATCGCGCCGCCGCTCGGCGCAGCCCACGAGCCGGGCGATCTCATCGTTCTGAACCTCGTCTGGCAGCGGATCGATCCACAACCAACAGAGGATTTGACAGTCGTGGTGCGCGTACTCTTTGCCGGCAACCGCACTGCCGCGCAGAGCGAACTGCCCTTGCTATATGGCGCGCTGCCGCCAACGCGCTGGCCAGCAACCGCTCCGGTCGAGCATATGCAGCCGATCGCGTTGCCGCTCGAACTGCTGCCCGGTGATTATCAACTGGCGGTGGGGCTGCGCGATCAGGCTGGGCGCGACCTGATCGCGCCGCAACCGGTCGCTACCCTGACCGTCGAAGCGCAAGGCGGCAACTTCTTTGCCGAAACCGGCTACTTCGTGCCGGCACCCTTCATGCGGGCATGGGCCGAGCTTGGGGCGGTTGAACGGGCCGGCTGGCCCCTCACGCCGGCAGTGCCGTTTGAGTGGGGATGGCTGCAATGCTTCGAGCGGATCTGTCTCGAAGCGCGTGGCAGTGCCATCCAGATGCGCCCGCTGGGCAGAGAACTCTACCTCGCCGAAACGGTTCGCAGCGCGCAGTGCAGCGATGGCGCACCGGCTGATCGCCTCTGCTCTGGCTATACCGTGCCGGAAGCGTGGCTGGCCAGCCTCGGCCAGCCCCTCAGTGGCGAAGCGCAGCGCAACGGCTGGATCACGCAATGGACGGAGTATGCCCGGCTTGAACGCAGCGCCGATGGAACAACCACCGGCCTTGGCCGGCTAGGTGACGAGACGCTGCGCTTGCCGCCGGGGGTGCGCTACCGCTGGCCGGGTGATAGGGAGGGGGGAGGATAGACGACCCTTGTCCGCGCATTACCGGCGGGCTGTGGCGTCGTTATAACGCGCAAAAATGAACCACACTCGCGCTTGGTTCGGTGTGCGGCGGAGCATCGTCGCGAGGCGTTCGGTCATTCGCGACGATGCTGTGTGTTCTGAGGCTAGACAATTACTCGTTCAACATCTTTGCATTCACAATCGAAATACAAAAGTATATCTTGACGTGTGTGCCATTCAATGAGCCGGTAAGCTGATCGACGCGCGCTATTTCCGATCGGTCTTGACACGAAAAAAATGTCGTATATAGTTGCATTATCCGGTTGGTGAAGGCGAGAAAGGGGTGTTGGCAGTGAGCCTTGAAAGCTATGAGCGGTGGAGCGCACTATTCCAAAGCTTGTTCACGGAGATATCACCGGCAATAGTGGCAGAACTTGTTGGTGAGATACCGGAAGATACTAAGGTTTACAGTTCTAAAGCCAAGCCAAGAGATGCCAGCAGTGACACAGCAGGCACCAGCAAAGAATTGCCTAAGCGGATTGCAATCAAACTTTTGCTGGATGAAGAAGAAGGCAGGAAGATGTATGTATGGGTATGTGATTACATAATTTCTCATCCTAGCGCCTGCGGCATTGTGCATGCTGGCTCAAGGAGCGTCGATTTTATTCCATGGGATAAGATTGTGTCTGTTCAGATATTCAGATATAGGTAGGGCAGCGCCGTTAGACCATAACGGCGCGAGGTTTTCATCGGTGCGAACGTCATGCCCGCGCTTGGCATTGTGGCGTGCGTAGCGGGTTCATTCCCTTCCCAGCTTGTTCGCGGCCTTTCCGGTCAGGGCAGGCGCTGGCGCGCAAGGGCTAGCGGGTTGCTCCCCGGCTAGGGGCACAGGCGCTGATGGAGGGGATGGCTTCGCCGCGCCGGGCAGCGGGTTGCGCTGCCCTATGGCGCGGCTCGCAATGACAGGGGGCGCTTAGGATTGTGGCGTGCGTAGCGGGTTCATCACCCTTCCCAGCTTGTTCGCAGCCGTTGCCGGTCAGGACAGGCACTGGCGTGCAAGGGCTAGCGGGTTGCTTCCCGGCTAGGGGCGCAGGCGCTGATGGAGGGGATTGCTTCGCCGCGCCGGGCAGCGGGTTGCGCTGCCCTATGGCGCGGCTCGCAATGACAGGGGGGCGCTTAGGAACGGCTTAGCCGTTGCGATGGTATCCTGCGTAACGGCGCATGTGCGGGTTTACGTCATTGCGCACTGCCGTAGGCGGCGAAGCCATCCCCGGCGAGAGCGGTAGCGCGGCGCTGGGCGCAAGTCAACTATTCGTGTATTCGTTGCCCCTCGTTGCAAACAACCAACCACGGCAGGCTATCGTGCCTGCCGTGGTTGTTCCCTCGTGCCGTTACCGGCTAGCGAACAATAATCGCGCTGGCTTCGCGACCACCCGGCGCGAAGGAGTATTGCAGCAGAATGCCAGAGTCGGTCACGTCAGCCGGTGCGCTGAAGCGGTAGACAGTAGTGTTGAGCGTGCCGTTGGCCGGCACCACCCCACTGCCTACGTCAATGTCAAAGCGCGGCGCGCCGAGCACTGTGCTCATGCCCTCGATCTTGCTCAGCTCCAAGCCGGTGAAGTAGTTGTCGTAGGTGTAAGCGGCGACATTGATCTGCTGGCCAAGCGCAGTGACGCCAATTTGGCTGCCGCACAGCGTTAGCACGGTGTTTGTGCTATTGGTAGCGTGGCTGGTGAAGAAGAAAGCACTGTACGGGCCGCTCAGCGGGCCAACGAAGAAGGCATTGCGTCCGTCGCTGGCGAAGGTGCCCACTTCCGCCGTATAGCCGACATAGTCTGGCGTGCCATCGCGGTTGGTATCGAATAGCAGGTCGATCTCCACCGGATAATTGGAATGGGTGATGGTCTGGTGGGTCGTGACCGCAAACTGGATCACTGGGCTGTTCCCCGGACAGAAGCCGGGAATATTGAAGGCGCGCACGCCAACGTAGCGCAGATCCATTGGCGGCATCTGCACGCCGGCGCCCGGCGAGGCAGTAACGGTGTCATTGCTGCCGATCAGCGTGAACGGATCGACCGACACTGGATTGGCGCCGGTGTTGGTTAGTCGGGCAGTGGCTGGACTGCTGGTGGTGGCGCGTACTGTAGCTGGAGCGCTGACGTTGCCCGAAGCGCGTGGCAGCACCTGCCATGGCATGGTCAGGTCATTGGTTGTGCCGGGGGCGTCGAGCACAAGATAGCCATCGTACTCCACTGCCGTCAATGCCGCACCATTGCCGCCATTGGCGCCCGAATTCAACACCCACGCCGGCAGTTTGGTTGGATCAATGCTTAGGCTGAGGGTAAATGTGCGCCGGCTTCGTGGCGGCACAGTGATAGTGCTCACCGAGGTGCTGGGGGTGACTGCGCCGCTGGCTGCATCGTTGGCGAAGCGGAAGGTTGGCGTGATGGTGTAGGTCAGCGGCGTATTGCCGTAGTTACGCACCACGATTGTGCGGCGGAGTGTCGTCGGGTTGCGAGTGGCTTCAACCAAACCGAACGAGATGGTGGCCGTGCCGTTACTCAGTTCCCATGCGCTAGCTTGGGCGGCAATCGCGCGGTTGACGCGCACCTCGCCACCGCCAATGCGGGTGATCGGCGCGAGGGCCGGGCCAAGGAAGACCGGCGGACCATTGAAGATATTAGTCTCGGCAGTGTTGATCAGGCGCGCCTTCAACTCCCACGGCGAGAGGCTCCAGTCAGCGGCGTTGTAGAGCAGCGCTGCTGCGCCAGAGACCATCGGGGCCGCGCCCGAAGTGCCGCCGAACGGCGCCACATTGGTGCCGCTGCCGGCCACAGCCGCAAGCGACGCGCCGGGAGCACCGATCTCCGGCTTGATGATCTGGGCGTACATGATCTGGTTGCCGTAGGTCATCTGCTGACCAGCGGTTGGCCCGCGCGACGAGGTGCCCACCACGCTGCCGGCATTGCTCGCCGGGCTAGCGAAATCAACCGTAGCCGGATTATTAATGCGGGCCTTCAGTGCATTGCCGGCAGTTTGCGTAATCGACAACACCGGCACGGTTGGGCTGCCACCGCCGAAGCCGAAGACAGGCGGCACTGCGCCGGCCACGTTGTTAGCGACAATCACTGCAACAGCGCCGGCGGCTGCGCCGTTTGAACCTTTGATGCTCACTGCGCAGACGCCGCGATCAACCAGCAGAATACGTCCGGTTAATGAACCGGGCGGGTATGAGGTACAACCCAGATTATTGCCCGGCGCTGGGAAGTAGACCAGCGTACCACTGATAGGAGTAGTGGGAATTGGCGCCCACGGTTGGGCGATGCCGTAAATGGTGACACTCGAAGCCGCGAATACCGTGATCGGATAGGCTGCATCGCTAGGCACAGCCGTCTGCGCTACTGAAAGGGCAGTGCGCGCGCCGGCAGGAGTGCCGGTGATGTAGGGCCGGTCGGCGCTGTTGCCGGCTGAAGCTACGACCAGAATACCCAGCGGCTGCAAGTTGTCGGTTGCAATCGCTGCGTCGTCGTCGTAGTTTTGACCATACGACGCACCCAGCGACATATTCACGATATGCATGCGATCATCGGTAATGCCATCGCCGTTGGGGTCGGCCACCCAGTCGAGGCCTTGCAGAATGGCAACGCCACTGCACGATGACGAGACTGCCGAGCAGACCTTGACCGCGAATAGATCGACCTCTGGCGCAACACCTTGCACGCCGCCGATGATGTCGGCCACACTGGTGCCGTGACCGCCGGCGCAGGTGCCACTGCTCAGGCCGCTGACACCACAGTCGATTGGATCAGGATCAGGGGCAAGCGGGCCGTTTGGCCATACTTCACCGACAAAATCGTAGCCACCCTTGACCCGATCGGTTGGGAAGAGACCGTCAAGCGTCTTGTTGCGTGGATCAGCCGGGCTAGTGCCATACGCAGCCTGATACGCTGCCAATGTGCCGGGGCCGCCGAAGGCAGCATGGGTATAATCAATGCCGCTATCGAGCACCGCCACTCGGACATCTTTGCCACGGTAACCGGCTGCCTGAACCGCAGGCGTGGCGCCAATGTACGGCACCGTCTCTTTCGCCGGCTGGGTGTCAAGTTCATAATTGACAACCGGATTGATCCGCACGACTTCCACATCGCGCGCCATAGCCGGCAGGGCCGCGCTATCGACTTCGACGATAACGGCATTGAGCGCCACGCGCAGCCGGGCCAGTTCGGTCAGGGTTGGGTCAATCGCTCGCAAGCGGGCCAGCACTCGCTCGTGCTGCTGATTGATCCGGTTGAGTTGGGCCGCCTGCGCCTCGCCCTGCGGTACGCGCGCAGTTGGATTTTCGCTCAGGCGAATGACCACCTCTTGGCGACCAGTGGCACCGATCAGGTTGGGTGAGAGGACGGTTGGCGCGCGATCGATTGTTACCGGCTCTTCGAGGCGAAGTGCGTCAAGATTGGGGATCGGGCGAGGCGGTTGCGCCGCCGATGGGGCAACGAGCGCAATCGTCAATGCTACACTGATGGCGATCGCAAAGAAGTGGCGTTTCGTGATCGATCTCATACACTCCTCAGCTTACAAGCAGAACAACTTCATGACCGAAAAGGAGTTTGTGCGGCCATTTCGTCATTGAAATCCGACAAACGCATCCCTCCTTTCTTTACTGCTTCACAGTCGCAACACACGATTGGGCCAGTCGCACGGCATGGCAACAACGAGCATACTGGTGCGACCCTGCTGGTTGGAGATCAGTAGCAGGTCACTACGTGCGTGAATGCCCATAGTACTTACCTTGCCCTAACCGTACAGGATGTATTCAGAACGGGTTCTAGTTCAAAGATGATGCGCGGGCAGAGTTGAGGTAGGAATGGCGCACACCAACCAGCAAGAGCGCACATTGCGCTCTACCGAACTCAGCAGCAACGACGCTGGCTTGATGGGCTGAGGTTTGTCGGGTAATTAGCACAAAAAGATTAAATCTAATAAACGTATCTGTCAAGCGAAATAGCCGATTGATTCATTTACAAATCATTCATCTTTTGATGATTCAGATGACATGTTATTCATCAGATATGCCTCCGATCGTCTTGTTATTGTCAAGTTTTTGCTTCCGGCAGCAGCTAACCATCCGGTGATGGTACACGCTTTGTGCTATACTTCTATCAGCACGATTTCGTTGGGGAGGTTCCCGGTGTCTGTGATCAATACTTTGTCGGTTGTGATGTACGCGGACGATGGCGCCCGGCTTGAGCAGGCGGTCTCTGCGGTCACGGCGGCTGCGGCGCGCTACTGCGCCAGCTACGAGATTATTGTCGCTGCCGGCCCGGCGGCAGCCGCGGCTGCCGCGCGGGTTGCGGCGACGCGACCGCTCGTGCATGCTACCTACCATTCCCAACCACGCCGCCCATCGTATTTGTTGCGTGATGCAGCTGCGCTCATCAGCGCCGATTTGGTTTTGGCGCTCGATGCCGCAGCAGCCCCGCCGGCTTTGGCAATCGAGCGATTGCTGGCTGCGTACAATGGGCAGGATGTGTTGGTTGGCATGCGCACGCCAGCGCCGGCGCATCCATTGCATCACGCGCATACGGCGCTGCTACGCCGGGTGTTAGCTAGCGATCAAGTCGATCCACTCTTGCCGATTGCGCTTTTCCGCGCCGAGTTGGTCGATCTGCTGCCCGCTGATGGCGAGCCAGCGCCGCCACTTGCCCATCTCTATGCCGTGGCGCGTCGCCGTAACTATGTGACCGGCCAGATCGCGCTGCCCGCGCAGGGTGTACCGGCGATGCCGTCTAGTTTGGCTGATGTTGCGACGCTGGTGGCCCAAGGCCCAGCCCGTGGCGCCCGGCCTGCCCTTGGCGCGCTCGTAGTGGCGGCCAGTCTGTGGTTGTTGCTGCGCCGGCGACGTTAAACGCCGGTAGGGTATAGTGCAACGTTTTTGCGCGCGCCCTCGTCATATCACTGATAGTGGTCAGTGATCGATATGTTAAGGAGGGAGACGATGAGCCAGCCTGACCAGAAGCCCGATCAGACGCCTGATTTGGGGGCAGAGTTGCGTGAATTGGGCCAGCAAATTGAGGCTGCGCTACGCACTGCACTCGAAAGTGAACGCGCTCGCCAGTTGCAGCAGGAACTACTCAATGGCCTCCGCACCGTCGGCGAGCAGGTGCAGTCGGCAGTGAAGGTGATCGCTGAAAATCCCCGCGTGCAAGAGCTTGCCGAACGCGGCCAGCAGACCTTGCATCAGCTCCAGCAGTCGCAAGCCGCGCATGATCTGCAACAGACCTTAGCTCAGGGGATCGCCCAACTCAACGCGCAATTGGCTGAGTTTATCAAACGGATGCAATCGCCTGCCGGCGGTGAACCGGCGACCGGTGAGACGACCCGCCTCGATCAAAACAAGGATGACTTCTAAACCGTTCCTCTCCGTTCAATCCTTTTCCATCAAAGAGAGGATATAGAGTTCTTTCCTCTAGCTGGAGCGGTTCTCGCAAGGGTGGCATATTTGGGATGCGAGGGGCTTTTCTCCATGTCCTGCCACCTCGTGCCTTGCCCCTTCTCTCGTGCGCCGGAGAAGGGGGTAGTTCTAATGTGGGCGATTCAATGCTATGTGTGGCCGTTATACCCTAGCCGATTCACCCGCTCGTCTTGCGGCCCGGTTTGGCGTGGCGCCGCT
>JANWYE010000015.1 GCA_025057175.1 Chloroflexus sp.
ACCGGTGCGAGGATTAATCAGATCATATTCCTCGTCACGATCGACAGCGCGCATGAAGGCATCGGTAATCGCGACTGAGATATTAAAGTTCGTGATCTTTGTCGTATCGAGCTTACAGGTAATAAACTCCAGAATATCAGGGTGATCACAGCGCAAAATGCCCATATTCGCGCCGCGGCGGGTGCCACCCTGCTTAATCGCCTCGGTCGAATGGTTATAGACATCCATAAAGCTCACCGGGCCACTCGCCACCCCCATGGTGCTGCGCACCACATCATTGCGCGGGCGCAGGCGCGAGAAGCTAAAGCCGGTGCCGCCACCGCTCTGATGGATGAGGGCCTGATGCTTCAGCGTTTCGTAGATGCTGGTGAGATTATCCTCGATCGGCAGCACAAAACAGGCGCTCAACTGGCCAAGCGGTCGCCCAGCGTTCATCAACGTTGGGCTATTTGGCTCGAAATAGCCCTGTGTCATCAAGTGGTAGAATCGCTCAGCCCGCTCTTCGACCTGCTCGGCAGAAGCGCCATAACGCGCATCAACAGCAGCAATCGTCTCGGCCACCCGCCAAAACATCGTTTCTGGGGTCTCGATCACATCGCCGTGCTCGTTCTTGAGCAGATAGCGCTTCTTCAACACCGTGCGGGCAATATCGGTCAGATTGGCGGGGGCAAGCTCTCGTTTAATCATTGGTAGGATGCTCCTCTGCTTGACAAGCCATCGACATGCGGAGAAACCGGGATAGCACACCCAAGAGTGTAAAAAATTATTTTTGACCTCAATCACAGCGCGGGAGGCCAGCACTAGAAGCAGATACTACATCTAGTGTGTATGATGAGTGATAGGGTACATATCTTGGTGTTCTCACACGCGCCGCTAGTGTAGCACAGCGATTGGCGTTGCGTCAAGCGGGAAAAAGGTTACAAAATCATTTACAAGTTGACGATAATAGACGATTTCTGTAGCGACAAACCACTGGGTCGCGCGCCCCGCGCAGCGGGGCCAAGCAATCCGCTACCCTGCTCGGAATGCGTGTCGCCAGAGCAGGAGATAGAGGGAATCGCGCCCTTAGCACTAATGACACCACCCACCAGCGAATCTGGTATCATATCGGTAGGAGTCTCTTTTTGCAGGGTATGCCTATGGCAAAACTGGCTACATCTGCCGCCGAAACCGCCGTTGCCGGACTGCGCACCAGTTTTCGCCGCGCCGGGCAGGGCGCGCCACTGCTGTTGCTGCACGGCTGGGGCGGTTCGTCGCGACTGTGGCATTACACCCTGCGCGATCTGGCCGATCGCTACACACTGATCGCGCCTGATCTGCCCGGTTTTGGCTCATCGCCACCGCTGAGCGGGAGGCTTTCGCTCGAGCGGCTGGCCGATTGGGTGATCGCCTTTGCCGACGCGCTCGGCATCGAACGGTTCGCCATCAATGGCCACTCACTTTGCGCTGCCGTCGCTGTGCATGTCGCTGCCCGTTACCCCGACCGGGTGACGCGCCTTGTCCTCACTAGCTTCAGCACCTTCCGCGACGAACGCGAACGGCGAGTGGTTGCCTCGATCCACCATCTGATGGCACTCTGGTTGGCGCTGCGCCGCCCATGGATGCTCGACGTGCAACCGATAATGCGGCTGGTCGGCAATCGCTTCTTCTACCGGCTGCCCGCCGATCACGGCATCCTGCGCGAGACCTTTGCCGATTTTTTAGCGATGGAGCAACGCACTGCGCTGGAGACAGCGCGCGGAGCCGGCAGCCCCACCATTACCGCCGCAATGGCTGCGGTGCGCGCGCCTAGCTTAGTCATCGCCTGCCGTCACGACCAAATTATGCCGCCGCCGGGCGCGCCGGTTGCTGCGGCGCGCATCCCGCGCTGCCGGCTGGTCTGGATCGAGCAATGCGGCCATCTGCCGATGCTCGAACGTCCACGCGAATATCATGCTGTTTTGACCGAATTTCTTGAGGAATCACCCGCATGACGATCGATCTTGCCGCCTACCGCGCCGAATTTCCAATCACCGAACGCTACGCCTTCCTGAGCCACGCTGCCGTCTCGCCGCTCAGCCGCCGGGTGCAGGCTGCCGTGCAAACCTATCTCGATCACGCCGCTCGCGAGCCGTTTCTCGCTGTCTTTCCGCACGTGTTAGCCCAATTCGCCGAGCTGAAGCAGCGGCTAGCCCGCCTGATTAATGCTGCGTCGCCCGACGAGATTGTCTTCATGCCTAACACTGCCGCCGGCATCAATACCGCCGCTGTCAGTTTGCCGCTGCGTCCCGGCGATAATGTGCTGGTCCTCGATGGCGACTATCCGGCTAATATCTATCCGTGGCAGCAGTTGGCCTACCGCGGTGTGCTAGTGAAGGTGGTGCCCCAACACAAGGGCGGCCTTGATATCGACGTGCTAGTGCGCCGGATTGACCATCGCACCCGCGTGATTGCCCTCAGCTCGGCGATGTTTGCAACCGGGTTTCGCAATGATCTGGCCGCTGTTGGCCAGCTTTGCCACGAGCGCGGAATCTATTTCGTGGTGGATGCGATCCAGACCCTCGGCGCGTTTCCGCTCGATGTGCAGGCGTGGCATATCGATATGCTGGCTTGCGGTTCGCAAAAGTGGCTGCTGTCAACACCGGGCAGCGGCTTTCTTTATGTGCGGCGCGATCTGATCCGCGATCTCGTGCCGGGGGCTTATGTCGGCGCGGCCAGCAGTGTCAGCGGGCAGAATTACCTTGATTACAATCTGACCCTGCCCGAAACCGCCGAGCGGTTTACGCTGGGCACGCCGAATGTGGCCAACAATCTAGCGCTCCTTGCGGCGGTGAAGATGTTGCAAGAGGTGGGAATTGAGCAGATCGAGCGCCAAATCAATACGTTGGTCGCGGCGCTGATCGACGATCTACGCGAGCGCGGCTACCAACTGGCCGCCGATACCGCCCCTGAACACCGAAGTGGGATTGTGGTGGCGCTGGTTGATAACCCCAACGCTGTTGCTCATCGCCTCAACGAGGCCGGGATTGTGGTGACGCCACGCGGCGCTGGCGTGCGCATTGCGCCCCACTTTTACAACACCCTCGATGAGGTGTTGCGGGTTGGTGAAGCGCTTGATGCCGCTACCCGCCCTTAATCACCTGTAACCGGTCAAGGATGGTCTGCGCGGCGCGCGCCCATGGCCACTCACGCGCGCGCGCCGCTGCCCGCTCGCCCCGCGCGCGCGCCTCGTCGCGCTGGCGATGCACCCGCCGCAACAATTCCACCAGCGCATCAACGTCTGGCTCAGCCCACTGCGCGCCGGCATAGGGGCCGCTCGCCGCGCCGGTCGGCACGAGACCTCGGATCGGCAGGGGGTAGCCACACGTTTCATCGAGAAACGCGGTTGGACCGCTCCACGCGGTAGCGATTACCGGCACCCCGCAGGCCATTGCCTCGAGCGCCGGCATGCCCCAGCCCTCGCCACGGCTGGGCAAGACAAAACAATCGGCACTACGGTAGAGTTCGGCCATGCGCGCCGGGCTGAAGGTCTGGTTGTACAGCACTGCCACTGGTGGAGCCTGCTCGCCGAGAGCCGCCGCCAATTCGCGCAATGGATTGCCGGCAGCGCGGTGGTCGATCTTCAACACCAATACCACCGGATCATGCGGCTGAAACGCTGCCCGATAAGCTGCCAGCAGCGCATCCCACCCTTTGCGCTTGCTCCACTCGAAGACCGAAAGAAAGACGGTGCGATCGGCGAGATCGCAGCGCGGCGGGCCGGGGGCAAAGATCGCCAGATCAACCCCCAACGGCACAACATAAACCGGCTTCGTCACCCCGCTGGCAACAAACACCTCGCGCCCCCAAGCAGTCGGCGTCCAGACCTCATCCATCAGATTAGCTTGCTCGACCCAATGAGCCGGCAGGCGGTCGGTTTCAAGCATGGTAAAGCCGATCCGGTACGCGCCGCTGTTTTTGCAAAATAGTTCACCGCGCCCGTAGACCACTTGCGGCACATCGAGCCGGATCGGCAACTGTTGCAGCGAGCGAATCAGCGGCGGGATTGCGCCGTACACCTGCTCGGCGGCATCAGCATCGAACAGGTAGAGCGGGCGCACCGGTAGACCGGCATCTGCCAGCGCTGCCACAATCGCCTGCGACGAGCTGCTATATCCGGTCGGCGAGGCGAAAGTTGAATGCCAAACGAGGCGAGGGATCATAGGATCGACATCTAAACAAAAACACAGGACGGGCACAGCGTTGCTGTGCTCGTCCTGCACGCACATCACTTCTCCAGCGCCGCCAATCGCTCGGCCAATGCCTGCCGGGCCGCGCGTTCGGCATCGAGATGGGCTATCAAACTCTCAACCAGCCGGGTCAGCGTGGCATGGGTTGCGTTAATTTGGGCCAATTCCGGCCCGCACAACCACCACGCCAACCAGCGGCGCAAGCGGGCCAGCGGGGTCGTTGCCGGCGGCGGCGTAATGGCCCACCCTGCGCGCAAGGCATTGACTTGCTCGGCCAAATAGGTGTCGCGGGCTAGCAACTCGCTGAGCGCAGCGAATTGGCTATGATCCACCGCCGGGCTGCTCAGCGCGCGCGCAATCGCTGCCGCAAGCGGCTCATCGTCACGTGGATGTACGATGATCGGGCCATGAGCAGTCATAGTAATCCGTTCTTATGAAGTGCGGCAACCAAGCTGCGGGGTGGTCGGTGATTCCTAACATAGCGCGGCAGCCCTTACTCACACACCATGGAGTGCGGCAGCGTGACTGCCGCACTCCACATCAACGCAGGCCGCTCCGCTTTGCATCAACCTCCGCGCCCTCAACGCCCTGCGCAGTCAACCGATGATACGTGGGGAGGGCGGCAATCCATCTGCGCCTGTACCTGTGCCCCATCTCCTAACACGCTATAGCATGCAACAGCCGAACTGGCCTCGGCGAAACAGATGGCGCCACATCAATGCCCCATGCGGCAGCTATGCTGCCGCAGCCCACCTCTAGCGGAACAGATGCAAGTTATCGCGGATCCAATTAACCATCCGCTCAATGCCCTCGTAGACCGAGACCTGCGGCTCCCAGCCCAATTCCTGCTTAGCCAGCGCAATATCGCTAATGTAGACGGGCTGATCGCCGGGCCGCCAATCGCCGTAGCGCACCGTAATCTCGCGGCCAACCAACCGGCTGAGCACCGGGCCAAACTCTGCCCAAATCGACAAGGCATTGTGCGGGCCGCCGCCGATATTGTAGATATGGCCGCTCACTTGATCGATCCGCTCCAGCGCCGCCATGTAGGCTGCGATCAAGTCATCCACGTAAAGCATATCGCGCACCTGCTTGCCATCGCCATAGATGGTGATCGGGCGATTGAGCAGAGCGGCAATCGCAAAGTGAGCTGCCCAACCCTGATCCTCGACCCCAAACTGGCGCGGGCCATAGATGCACGACTGGCGGAAAACGACCGTCTTGAGGCCGTAGATACGGGCATAATCGCGCACATACTGGTCGGCAGCGCCTTTGCTGCACCCATAAGGTGAGTGGAAGTCGAGCAACTGATGCTCTGGCACACCATTCGGCAAATCGCGGTAACGATAGCGCGTCGCCTCTTCCACCACCGCAACCGTCTCCATCCCGCCGTAGACCTTATTAGTTGACGCGAAGAAGACAATCGGCGGCTCAGGAGCGAGCCGGGCCGCTTCGAGGATATTGAGCGTACCAAGGGCATTAATCTCAAAATCGCTGCGTGGATCCTGCACTGACGTCGTCACCGCCACTTGGCCGGCAAGGTGATAGACAATCCGGTGACCGGGGATCACCGCCTGCATCGTGACGGCATCACGAATATCGGCCTGCACAAAGCGCAGCCGATCGCCATAACGCTCTTGCAGCCACGCCAGATTGAGCGGCGTGCGCGGCCGGCTCAGGTTATCAACAATAGTGACATATTCGCCATTGCGGAGCAGGTAATCAGCCAGATTGCAACCGATAAACCCCGCGCCGCCAGTGATAAGATGAGCAGATGATGGCATATTCTGACATAATGATAATGATAGTACAGCTACTCTCTGCCATTATAACACATTGACACCGGTCACTCCCAAAGGAGACGGCCGGTGTCACCTTACCCGTGTAGCGTATTCTCAACGAACAGTTATCGGAATATAGGTGTCGTAGACTTGTTCTACTACCGTCACCGTAACCGGTAATTCTACTGGCGATGAATTAGTTGGGCGGAAGATAACCCTTGCTGTGTATGTCCCGACAGATTTATTCGATGCGTCTACAGTAATAGTGGCGCTGATGTTACGCCCAGTGGCTGCAAGAGAGGAAGTCAGGCTAGCGACACTGCTTGTCGATACAGCAGACAAGCTCGCACTCAACATATTGTGCGGATCATCAAGCTCCACTGTCACCGTGATCGGAGTGCCATCATTCGAGCGCAAGAGAACAGTGGATGATCGTGGCCGTGTCGGATCTGCGAATGTGCGCAGCTCACTCGCGTTCAACCGAATACCGGGCCGGATGAACGCGCCGCTATGGGCCGGATCGCGCTGGAACTGAGGCCACGGCGCGCTGTAAGGCGGATACGGGCCGGGGGTTCTGGCGATAGCTGGGATGGCTTGATCTAGATCACGCCAGACGTAGACGAAGGCCTTGTCAGGCGCGCGAGAATGCGATCCGCCAACCACAATCTCCAGCTTGCCGTCATTATCAATATCGGCAATTGCCGGCGTATTGCGGATCGGATACCACATAAACATCGACTGCTTGCCGCTAAACCAACACGCTTGCGCTTCAGGGCCGCTCGTTGGGCAGCTCGGCGTCAACTCTTGGCCGGCGCCATTGTAGAGCATGACCGTGTTCTGCACCACGACGATCACTTCGTGCGAACCATTGCCATCAACATCGGCAATCAGCGGGTTGTTAAACGGTTCCGACATATCGGCCTGCTCTTGAGTTGCGCCGCGCACCACAACACTCCAAATCGGGTCGGGGTTATCGTAGTGCCACGCAACCAGCCGACCACCGGTCGAGGGAGTGGCAACCGGCGGATTGACTGAACCGCCAGATGCAACCGCTGCCACGATGTCTGGCCGGCCATCGCCGGTAATATCACCTATCGCCGGCGACGAAGCAACGCACTCTGGCGCGTTGAGGGTCATCCTTAATGAACCATTGGCGGCATTAAAAATCTTCACCCACTTGCCCGGCTTCGGATCGCCACCGTAGAAACACCCACTGCCAACAATCACTTCGAGATGGCCGTCATTATCGAGATCGTACACAGCCGGCGAGGAATAGATGCTCTGGTCGAATTCTACTCGCCACAGGAACCCTTTGCCAAACCCTATCACCTTGCCGCCATCGCGCGCGCAATAGAGCGGATCGGCAACAAAGGTCGGGTCGGCAGGAAAGGCGTAAAGGAAGCCTTTGGCATCTTCATAGTACGAGTTGGTTTCTGGGAAAGGAGTGATACGATCTGGATTGCAAACCATCCCCGGCGTAAAATCAGTGCCGACGATGATATCTTTGCGGCCATCGCCATTAACATCGGCCAAGGCCGGCGATGACCAGATCGTATCCATCGCAAAATACTTCCACCGCAACGAGCCGTCTTTATTTAGAACGTGCAGATAGAGATCCGTCGAGCCGGCAACAATGATGATGTCGCCGTTGCCATCAACGTCAGCCACTGAAGGCGTATTGATGACGCCTGACATTCCATTGATCTGGCTAATTGGAATCTGATAATTCCATAATTGTTGGCCGGTCGCCGAATATGCGCTAACGCCACCGGGACAGGCACTATCCTGATGCACTTTCCCATATCCAACGATTACTTCCAACCCCGGACGTGATGGATCAATGTCGAACAGGGCTGGCACACCATTGAGCAGGCTATCTTCGGCATTACGCAAACTGCATGATACCACCTGCGCAGTCCACATCACCTGACCGTTGTTGCGCAGGGCAAACAACTTGCCATTGCGATCGCCGATTACGATCTCTAGGCCATTGCTAGGATTGCCATCAAGATCACCCACAACCGGCGATCCGCGAATGATCCGCGCGCCATCAAGCATTTTTCCAGCGCCGGTATCATCTGAGTTTGGAAAAGGGGTACGAGTAAAACCGGGTTGCGAATTGACGGGATTGCGATAAAACGCCAATGCCACTGCGGGGAAAACCAGACCGACCAAAACCAGTATAAGAATGAGACGTAGGCGGAACATAGTATTGAAGTCCTACTAACACTACACTACTACATAATTACCTCACTTTCCATGAAATCATATTCCTGAAGACACGTCTACAGTGCTTCAGTACTGTATCGCAATAGGCAGGGTCACACCGTGTCACCATGCCTTCTGTCCTGTCTATATGGTAGTGGGCTAGGCCGGCGATGTGCCAGCCAAAACTACAAGATCAAGCGCCGATAGCCTGTAAGCGCTGCACAATACGCTCAGCCACGTGACGCCACGTCCAGCGTTGAGCCACTTCTGCGGCTGCGGCTGCGCCAATTGCTTGCGCCTCAGCGCGATGCTCGTACACGTAGCGCATGAGATAGATAAGGTGATCAATATCGGGATCAGCCCATGACCACCCGGTATAATACGGGCATTTAGCTTGGGCAGGAATCAATGAACGCACCCGAATTGGAAACCCGACGCCTTGATGCAGAAACTCTGTCTGCGCACTCCAGTTGGTAGCAATCACCGGCAAGCCACAAGCCATTGCTTCCAGAATCGGCAGCCCCCAACCCTCCCCCCGCGTGGGCAGCACAAAACAATCAACGCTCCGATACAATGTACCGAGCCATGTATGTGAAATATGCTGATTGTACAGAAACACAATCGGCGGCCCTTCAGAAGGAAGCGAGAGGCTTGCCACCTGCTGCGCAACATTAACTGCACGATCGTGATTATCAGTACGGACAATCAGCACAACATCATCTTTTTTGGTAAATGCACTGCAATAAGCCCGCAACAGGATCTCAGGCGCTTTCCGCTCGCCCCACTCGAAGACCGAGAGGAAGGTAAATCTATCGTCCAGCCGATGTGATGGAAGTTGGGTATGGAAATACTTGGGGTCATATCCGAGCGGCACTGCATACAAGGGACGTCTGACTCCTGCGGCGGCAAAGGTCGCAACCCCCCAGCGACTCGGCGTCCACACTTCATCCATCTGGTTGCACGCCGCCACCCAATCGGCCGGCAAGCCATCAACTTCAAGCATTGTATAGCCAATCCGGTACCCTTGATGATCGGTGTAAAAGAGATCGGCCTGATCATAACTAATTTGGGGCACTCCAGCCGGCAATGCGCGAGCGGCGATCTCGCGCAAGCGAGGATGAGTAAGATTCGCCGGCATATGCCATGGTGTTGGCCGATGGTAGAGTTCCACCCCAAGCTGATCTAGTTGTAGAGCAATTTCTTCCGAGCTGATCGAATAGCCAATCGGCACACCCCAACGCGATTGCCAAATCACTTGCAGATTGGAATGAGCACTCATACCTTACTCTAATTCAGATCGATACAACCGCTGCCGCATCTCGAGCAAGTGTTGGCGAGTGATAGCCAACTCATTCCGCAATAGATGCACTTGTTGTTCTGTCGTTTGCAAGCGATATTGTACATCGTTTAGTTCTCGTCGCAGCATGTGGTGGCGATCAAGGATGGCGTCGATAATACGAACGATAGCCGCATGAAATTCATTCGTTTGTAACCACGGGTTCATCACATACCAGCGGGTTACACGGCGAATAAAATGTTGGAGATGGACTTTCGCGCGAGTAACCAAGCGTTGATCGGCTGGCAAGTCAGGACGCAAAGGATCAATTGACCACTGCGTATGCATGATGGTCAATTGTTCCCGAAAATACTCATCTTCGCTCGTTGAGGTCGGCGCAGGCAACGCCGCTTGCTCTGGCGCGACGCCGTGATTATCTTGTTGCAGCGCGGTTGCAACTGCACTCATTACTTCAGCCGCGCTTTCACCTTGAAACCGCACCCAATAGATACTCATAATTCTCCTCAGCACATGATTTCTTTCAGCCGTTCACACATACGATCAACTGCGCGCTCCCACGTCCAACGCTGATGAACTTCAGCCGCAGCGCGCATACCTATTGCTTGCGCTTCAGTGCGATGTTCATAAACATAGCGCATCAGATAACGCAAGTGGTCAATATCAGCCTCGGCCCAGCGCGATCCAGCATAATACGGCGAGCGCGCCACAGCCGGCACGAGCTTCCGCACACGGATCGGGAAACCCAATTGTTCGTTGAAAAACTCGCGTTGCGCCCCCCAATCGGTTGCAATCACAGGCAACCCACATGCCATTGCTTCAAGGATTGGCATCCCCCAGCCTTCGCCACGAGTCGGCAATACGAAGCAATCGGCGCTGCGATACAAACCGCCCATCTGATGTTCAGGAATTTCTTGATTGAGCAAGACAACAATGCGCGGTGCATCAGGCCGTTGCACAATCTCATGAATGTGGTGATGAACGTTAAACTGGGGATCATGGTTAAAAACCTTCAAAACCAACACCACATCCTCGCTGCGCTTGAACTCATTGACATACGCGCGCACCAAAATCTCGGGCGCTTTACGCTCAATCCACTCAAACACTGAAAGAAATACGAAAGTGTTGGCCGGTTTATAAGCTTGAATCTGAGGATGGAAATAATTCGGATTGAAGCCCAGTGGAATCACGTGGATCGGACGGCGAACCCCAGACTGAATGAACACCTCACGCGTAAAATGCGTAGGCACCCAAATTTCATCCATTTGGTTCGACTGGTACGTCCAATCAGCCGGCAACAGGTCTGACTCCAACATCGTAAAGCCAACCCGGTACCGGCCACTATTTTTGATGAATGCGTCAGCTTGACTATAGACAACTTGCGGCAACGAAGTGTCTTTAGGCCGATTACGCAATTGGTCAAGCCGCGGATCACGGGTGAGCGGCTCGGTATAATCGGTGCCAAAAATGCATGCTAACCGAATATCGTATCCACGCCGGTCTAGTTCACGCACAAATTCCCGCGACGAGGTCGCATAGCCAGTTGAATGCGAAATCAATGAGTGCCAGACCAATCCGTGGTGGTATTGGCGATAGTAATAATCACGCCATTTGCTGAGAAACACCCGTTGGCCATGGCTGAACAAGCGCCACCAATCCACGTTATTTAGGCGAGCGCTTGAGTTTTCATGATGCACAACCCTTGCGCCCCCTGTGCAAGCGATCTTAAAACCGGCCCGTGTGGCGCGCAAACAATAATCAGTGTCTTCGTAATACGAAAAATAGGCTTCGTCCATGCCACCGATGGTCGCAATCACATCACGCCGGATGTACATACAAGCGCCGGTGACGCCTTCTACTTCACGAATGCCCGGATACTGCCCAATATATGGCTCACCGCCCCCAATCTGATAGCCCCAGAAGTTATGCTTTGGCATATAGGTGCCAGCGTGCTGGAGCAATCCATTCGGAAAGAGGAGCAGACAACCGACAATCCCATAATCAGGATGATCGTTCGCGACCGCGCGCAAGTGAGACAACCATGTTTCTTCGATTATCTCGGTGTCGTTATTGAGCAATAGGATGTCATGATCTGGCGGCGCCGCAGCGATACCCTGATTCACGCCGGCTGCAAAGCCACGATTTTCAGAATTGGCTATCAGGGTCACATCGCGCTGCGTACGGAGCCATTCAACGGTGCCATCAGTGCTACCATTATCAACCACGATCAGCCGGTATGGCACATCGCGGGTTTTGGCGCGCAGACTTTCAAAACAGCGTTGCGTTACTGCTAAACCATTCCACGTCAGCACAATGATTGCCACCGGCGGACGAATACCGGGAACAAATGCACTGCGGCGCGTGCATGGAGCATCTTCTTGGATTGTTTGAGTCGTCTGGATAGAAACTGTTTCTTGGTGACTGTCTTCATCAATCAATACTGGTTCGGCAAGATTCGGTGCAGAACTAGGCTCGTCCGGCAACGTTTGCAGCCTCGTCTCAGACACTGACCTGCTCATTGCCGGCAGCACGTGCGTCTGCAACGCCTGCTGCAAACCGGCTATGCGTGTGATGCGCTCACGAGCAATCGATTCCGCCCGCAAAGCAAGTAGCTCAGATCGAATAGCACCCACATCGGCACGGCTCCAATTGCGTTGGCGAGCAATGGTTGGCAGCATCAGCAATGCTTGCAAGTACGCTTGCCGCAATCGGTCACTGATTCCTTGTTCCGCTTGCGCTTGGAGGTGAAGGCGTTCCGCTGGCAAGACGATTTCCAGCAACTCGGCTACTGAACGATGTTTGAGCAATAAGCGCCAACGATTGCGCTCTATTATTTGCGCGTGACGAGCGGTGTGGTGCCGCAGCGCACCTTCGTGATGGACTAGCGTGGCGGACTCGGCCAATGCCATACGCCACCCATGTCGCACAGCCCGCAAACACAGATCAACGTCTTCAAAATAGGCCGGATAGAATGCTTCATCAAACCAGCCAATCTGATCGAGCATAGCAACGCGCATGCCAAGGGCGAGGCCAGCCATGTAGCGTATTGGGTCAGGGTCGTCTAATGCTGAACGATTACGCCCGTACCACAGTGGTTCCTGCAATGTGCCGCCAGCATGTTGGATCCGCCCATCAGAAAACCGGGCGAGACAGCCTACAATCCCGATGGCTGGATCGGTAAAAGATGCTACAACCGCAGATAACCATCCCGGATCGACTTCTGTGTCTTGATTAAGCGTGATAACGAACTCAGGACGGTTAGGCACATCAAGCGCAAACTGTAAGCCAGCATTCACGGCACCGGCAAATCCTAATGGCCGTGGGTAGTTCAGCAGGGCAACGGCAGGAAATTCATGCTGAACAATATCAATTGCGCTATCGTCTTGACCATTACACACCACAATCACGCTATAAGCACCATCCTGCTGTTGCAGTGATCGTAAACAGTTGCGGATGTAGTCTGCACCTTCAAACAGTGGAATAATGATTGGGATGGTCATACAAGATCAGTTGTCAGAAGCTGATTCAATTTATCAACTATTACAGAATGAGCGTCATCAAGATCAAGAATTCGCTGTTCTAGATCGATGACATGTTGATGCAAAGGACCCAAAGTGTCCTGAATTCGCTGAACATTAGTGTGGGCAAGTATCACTTCCTGTTGCGTTTGTTGTAACTCATTGCGCATCACCTGCAACTCATTGCGCATCACCTGCAACTCATTGCGCATCACCTGCAACTCTTGATGGAGCATCTGTGTAAGTGGACGCAACCCAGCCAACTGTTCAGTTAGGGAAGCAAGATGAGCAGCAATATTGTTGTGTTGAACACGCATTGTATGGTCAATATTTAGAAACTGCTCATTTGACCGCTTTGTCTGTTCATCAAACGAACTGGCAAGGCGATAGATGAGATTGACAAGGGTAGCATTAAATGTACGCTGCTGGTCAATCGTTCGTGACACTTTCGCTTCCAGCGAACCGGCCAAGCGCTGCGTCACTGCCCGCCACAATCGCCCTACCAGTGACGCTGGCAGAGGCATTAACGAGATCTGCCATTGAGTTTCAAGAGCTTTGATCAATTCGTTGCGCTCCTGCAGAATCGTTTGGAGTGCATCCTTCATGTCTAGTGGGTACTCCTTTGCAACCTCCGGTATGGCGCGATGGTACGGTTGGCTAAGCATCCACACCAACGGCTGCACTACCTGAGACCAGCGCAGACACTGGCCAAGCGCGCGCGCGCTAGCACTTTGCGCTGCCCGGCGCTGCGGATCAGTTAGTAAACGAGTGAGCGCAGCAGTAACTGCATCAACATCACCTACCGGCACTGCCTCTCCGGCGCCATGGGTGACGATCAGGTCAGCCGCAGCGTCACCTGCGCTAAGCACAGACGGCTTCCCAACCCATAAGTGATCAAGCACTCGCGAACGCACTGCCGCGTAGCGTGTTTCGAGATGCTCGCGGTGCAATGATACCATAACCGTTGCTTCAAGCAAGAAGTCAGCCCGGCGCTCATAAGGCACCCACTCTTCGTAGAAATGAATCCCTTTGCCGAGCAAGCCCAGTTCGGCAGCGAGCTGGCGCGTCTGTTGTGGCGCGGCCATCTCAGGCACAGGACCGGGATGCCGTCCGGCCAAAAATACCAAGCGCGCGTTCGGCACGGCAGCCAAGACCTGTGGCATCGCCTTTACCAGCGTTTGCGGATCCATCCAATCCCACAGCCCACCACTCCAAAGCACAATCTCGTGGTTAGGGCCGAGATCATCGAACGCACCGCGCAACGCCGGCTGGCCGCTAGCTTGCGGCGGCGCATCACTTACCCCAAACGGCACGACATCAATGAGGTTACGCAACAGTGGATCGGCATCAACCAGCGTCGGGGTAATCCGGCCCAATGCGAGCAAACCACCGACATACAAATCGCGTTGGCGTTCAGTGGCGCAGAGAAAGTGGTCGCCGCGTTGCAACAGATGACGCAACACTGTAGCGTCGCGCTCGGCAACTTGCTGCCGTTCAGCCAATGGTCGCTGGCGAAAGAGTTCTAGATTTTCAAAGGCTACGGGGTCATATAAATCGATAATCAGTCGCCCGCGATACGCCAGCAATTCGGGATGCGCCACGGCAACAAAGCCATTGGCGAGCACTGCTGAAGCTGTGGCAAGATACGGTTCTAGCGTAGCGGCATCGCCCCACGTATACTGGCCGCACGTTACCCCCAGCGGTGGCGCCAGATCGATTGGACGTGGCGCAATGAGCGTCACCGGTACAGTGTTTGCCAAGGCGCGGGCCATTTCCCATACGCGAATTCCCGGCCCAGCCATGCGCTGACCAACGACATCATGGCTGATTACAAGCAGCGAAGTCATTCGCGCCAGCTCCAATTCCCCTCGATAAAGAGCATACCGTATCGTTGGCTAATCCCCTCGCTATGCACAATCAGCGGATACATCCGGTCATGCACATCAAACTCGTGCAATTGGGTGCAATCAGTTGCCGAGGCGCTCACCAAGTAACGCCCACCAAGCAGGGGCAAGCGCGGAATATGATAATCCACTACTCCGGCACCGTCAATTACCGGAATATGATAGCGATCAAACCCCGTGTTTGGCCCGGTCAGCCATGGCCCGCTCTCATGATTGATCCCAATTCCAAACACTGGCTGCTCGATTCGCTCGTGGGCCACATAATGAATCCGGATAGTCAATGGCTCGTGGGTGCGAAACGTAACTCGTTCGTTACCGTTCCGATCGAGCAACTGCACCCGCACGATCTCAACCTCGCGGGTACCGCGACGCATGCGCTCGCGCCATTCTTGATCCGGCTCCGCTGACTTATGCCGCTCCTCTATTTCAGCTCGCTCTTTATCATTCACATCGGCCAAATATGCATCAACCACCTCAACTGCATTCCCATAGGCTTTCATTTCGCCGTGATCGAGCCAAACCGCGACATCGCAGAGCGAGCGCACCACATCTAGCGCGTGTGACACGAAAACGATCGTCTTGCCAGCGCGGCGAAAGCCATAAATGCGGTCAATGCACTTACGCTGAAACGCTTCATCACCGACGGCCAACACTTCATCGGTGATCAAGATATCGGGGTCAACGGCGGTTGCCACTGCAAATGCCAGCCGGGTATACATCCCTGAAGAGTAGTGTTTAACTTCGGTATCGAGGAAAGGGCCAATCTCGGAAAATTCAATGATTTCGGGCAGTTTGCGCAACATCTCCTTGCGGCTGAACCCCATCAGCGAGCCGTAGAGAAAGACATTTTCGCGCCCGCTGAGTTCGGGGTGAAAGCCGCTGCCGAGTTCGAGTAATGCCGCAATCCGCCCCTGAGTAGCAACTCGCCCGCTCGTCGGCTCAAGTACGCGGGTCATCAGCTTGAGAATGGTGCTCTTGCCGGCGCCATTGTGCCCGACCAAGCCGATGCTCTGACCTTTTTCGACGGCAAAACTCACATCGCGCACTGCCCAGAATGCCTCAGCCGGCGGCAAGCCGCGAATCAAGCCCATAAATCGCTCTTGGATGGTCGAGGCATTCTGGCGGCGCACAAACTGCCGCGACACTCTGTCAAACTCGATCACCACACTCATAGCTCTTCACCAAAATGGCGGCTAGTGCGTTGGAAAACCCAATACCCAAGTGCCAACACAATTAGCGCTGTGACCCCAACCCGCAGCATCGCGCTGAGCGACGGCACGCCGGGTGTTGGAATAAGTCCAACCGGCACGACATTACCGTAGATAATTTCGCGGTAAAATTCGATGATCGAAGCGAGTGGATTGAGCCAGCGAATCACCCGCGCTGCCACACCCTCGCTTATGGTGCTCAGTGGGTAGATGATGGGGGTAAGAAAAAACCAAATATTGATCACAATTCCGATCAGATGCACGACATCGCGAAAGAAGACGGCGCCAGCGCCGAGCAGCAAGGCTAAGCCAGCCAGAAAAACCGTCTGCAAGGCCATAATCACCGGCAGATAGACGATGCTCCAGCTTAGGTTGAGCCGGCCAAGGGTGGTCATTTGCACTAAAACTATCACCAGCATCATCATCGGCAGCGAGAGGATGAAATTAAGCAGACTCGATCCGACAGCCACTAGCGGCAGCACTTCACGCGGGAAATAGACTTTCTTGACCAGCGCGGCGTTGTCGATTATGCTGCGCGCGCCATTAAGCACCGCTTCAGCGGTGTAGTTCCACGGCAAGAGCGCAACGATCACAAACACCGGAAACATCGCGATGCCATTGGGCAGCAGAAAGTTAAAGACAACCACGTAGACCATCATCATGCCCAAGGGGGCGATCTGCGTCCAGAGATAGCCAAGCGTACTGCCCTTATAGCGCGCGCGCAAATCGCGCAGCACCAGATTCCGGATGAGTTCACGGTATTGCCACAGCTCTTGCAGTTTTGGCAACACGCCAGCACTGCGATCCAACGCAATGCCGCCTAGACCTAACGCAGCGCCAACCAATGCCGCCAACGCGATCAATGGCAGCTCGTAGCGCGGTTCGGGTGCAGTTGGCAGCATCGCCGGCAGGCGATAGGCCGCGCTCACTTGGTCAGCATTGAAGCGCGTGCCGGCTTCACGAATCAGATAATTGATCGCTGCATCAATGGCGCGCAGTTGGGCGATGGCGCGATCACGGGCCACCAATTCAGCAGACGCGGTTGGGTTGGCGGCTGCGCAGTTGCGTAAGGCAGCTTCACGCGCTGTGGTATCGGCCAACCCAGCGCTTGCGCAGAGCGCATCGAGGGTTGCGTTGCGCGTATTAATCGCAAACCGCCACAGATCATACCGCGACTCAAGCGCGCGGGCGACATCACTCAACTCTTCACCAGAAAGATCGGCCAGCGTGCGCGGCGTGCTAAACGGTTCAATCGGGCGTGAGAGGGGCAATGCTTCGAGCCGCAGAATATCACGCAACAGCCATGCGAAGCGATCATCAGATGCCGGCGTTTGGCCATTCAACGCCTGCCAGAGCTGCCAGCCCAACATATTGCGCAGAATCTCGCGCCCGCCGGCGGCCCGAATCTGGCGCACCAGCTCGGCAGCGCCGGCATCAGCCAGCGCTTTGGCTTCGGCGGCAGTGCCGGCAATCCCGCGCGCCACTACCTTGCCCGGTTCTGGCAGCAGATATTCAACCCGAAAATCGGGCAAGCCAAACCGCACATCGGCCCGCGCCAACGCGCCGAGCCGTAAGGCTTCGGTAGCATCGGCGATGGCAATGTCCATGCCGGTCAGATTGGGCGCCACCGGCTGGTAGATCGGCCCGTAGCGCGCCGTATCGAACCGCACCTCGGCATCGGCAACGTAGATGATCGGGCGGGTGAGAATCGGGGGGAGAGCAACACTCAAGGCCCCAATCACACAGAGGGTCAGCCACAACCATTGATACAACAGGAACGCGCCGCGTTGCGCGGTCAGCACCGCTCCGATCGCGCGCCAGCCGGCTGCCCGATTTAGCGGCTGCTTGATCGTGTTGGCCACAATGTCACCTCAACAATTTGGCCGGCGGCTAGATCGATCCGAAGCCAGCCCCCACTTCGCCACTGTTCGCGTGGCACAATGTCGCGGTTGATCGCGACATCGGCAGTGTTCGATGGTAGATCGATCATCAATCCGGCCAGCGGATAGGGCGATTGATTATGCAAACGATACCGCTGGGCCACGCTGCTGCCCCGCTCAGGCGTCGCTGCCAGTTCAGCTATTTGGGTGATGTTAAGCATCTTGAGTGCGATCTGCCATTCGGCAATCTCACTGAGCGGCGCAACCCAAATATCGCCGCGCCTGACGATATAGGATACCACATCTTCCCAGACTGCTTGTTGGGCAGCGCTTGTCACTTCTTCGGTATGCGCCCAGATGTCGATCATGCCGCCTGTAGCCACGGCTCGCTCGATCTGCGCTATTGCCAGCTCGGCTCGCGCTGGGGTTAGGTAGAAATCAGGACATGCGATGATCCGTCCCTCTCGTCCGGGGAGCCAACGACACTGCGGATCGCGGATCAAGCCACGCTCATCGGTTGGAAAGAGATTGTACGGGCCGTAATCGCTCAGCCGCGTCACCGACCGAATCCCAGCCTGCTCAATCACATCCCAATTGGCATCGCTCATCCCGGCACTACTGCTCCATGGAAAGGCTAATGAGCGCGCACTGCCAACACCGCGCTCGGCAGCCACGGCATTCCACGCTTCAAGATCGGCCCGCCATGTCGCTACATCGGCATAGCCGCCATAGAGATGGCTGAAGGTGTGGCTCTGGATTTCATGGCCGGCAGCCAGCAATGGTTCGATCTGATCGCCAAAGTACCACGCCGGATCGGTGGCAACTGTGCCATACGGATCATCGCTAAACCACGGGCGGTTGACCCATCGATCGCTCCGCCAACCATTGGCTGCCGAAGCCCACGAAAAGACTGGGTCGCCCATAAACCGGCGCTGCTCGCGGTTGCCCATCAGAAAGTTGTAACCGGTCGCGTAATAGGTTGCGCGCACGTTGTAGCGGGCAAAGATGGCCATGCTGGTTTCAACGCCGGTGCGCATGCGCATCCCGCGCAGAATGGGATCCTCATTGGCGTGCGGATCATCAACCGAGCGCGAATGCACGAGCCCGCCCATCGCCGTTTCCCAGTCGAAAGTAAACGCTACCGCCGCCCGATAGCCTTCCGGCCACGGCGCGATTGCCAAGGGCAGCGCCGGTTCGGGCGCTTGCGCTGCCGGAAAAGTATGGCCGCCACGTTGCAGGCGCGGCATATCGAGGTAGATGCGGTCATCAGACGACGGCTCGATCCGCACCCGCAGGGTGCGGGCTGTTTCCGGCGCGCGGGCATGGCCGCCAATTACCGCCCACCCCTGCGGCGGGCGCTCTGGTGTCCATAAGGCGACCAATTGCCACGGCGTTGCCATCTGTTCGCGCACTTCACCGCGTTCGTCATACCATTCAAATACCAAGCGGACACGGGTCGGCGAGCGCAAGAGCGAATCGGTCAGGGCTGCAACCGTAAAGCAGTAGGTCGCGCCGGGTTGCACCCCAACCGGCGGCGTTTGCGCATAGTTTGCAATGCCAATGAGTTGCAGGCCGCGCCCGTCGCCATCGAGATCAAATCCTTGCCCGTCAATCGCCGGACCACGCAACTCCACACCACCGGCGCCGCGACTCCAACCGTCAGGCAGGCCGCTGACTGCACCAGCAGCGGCAAAATTGGCGTTGGGCAGGATATTTGGGTTAACAAGGGGAGGTGCAGCGCAGCGTTCGAGCCGCTGACTGATAAAGAAGAAGACTCCGGCAGCGCCAACAATAAACGAGAAGAGAATGGCGCCAAGCGCGAACTGGCGTGAGATCATGGCCTATTATTGCAATATCGTTACGTTTAGTGCGACAAATATCGCGACTGCATTGTACCATAGATACCCTTAACCGTTCGTTGCCGTTTTTTGCCCTGACACACTGCGGCATATCTGTTACAGTGACAAGGTGGCAAGGAGGATGAGCAGCAATGATCTAGCAGGAGCAGGTACGATATGCAAACAATGTCTGTGGCCACGATCAATGAACGGCAGATCATGGTGGATGGCTTTCGCCTGCGGGTCTTAACCGCCGGGCAGGGGCCGGCGGTGCTCTTGTTGCACGGCTTTGTCGTCAGCGCCGACGATTGGATCCCAACAATCCAGATATTGGCGGCGGCAGGGTATCAGGCGATTGCGCCTGATGCGTTGGGCTTCGGCAAATCTGACAAACCGGGAGGCGCTGTCTACACTTTGCGCCGTTACGCCGATCTGAACGCCGGTGTGCTCATAGCGTTTGGCGTCGAACGGGCAGCGGTGGTGGGGCATTCGATGGGTGGCAAGCATGCGCTGGCCACAACCATTCTTCATCCGCAGCGTGTCGAGCGATTGGTCATCGCCGATAGTGAAGGTTTTATGCAATTGCCGCTCTTTATGCGCAAAGGCGGAGCACTGCCCTTCCTTGGCGAAGCAATCACGTCGCTAGCAGCTTTTCCCTTCGTGGTCAAGATGCAGTTGCGCGCAGCTTTCGCCAACCCTGATCGCTACATCACTCCTGAACTGGTAGCCCGTGGCCAGCAGACACTGAGTGATCCGGCGATCCGGCGCACCATGGTTTCGCTGAGCCGTTTTTACGACGCCAACGACCTGCGTGGCAGCGGATTGTGGCCACGCCTCGCCGAGATTACCCAGCCCACCTTGATCATCTGGGGCAAGGATGATCACCTCTTCCCAGTGCGCTGCGCGGCTGAGGCGCACCGCGCTTTGCCCCATGCGCGCCTAGAGATTATTCCTAACTGCGGCCACTTCCCAATGATCGAAGCCGCTGACCGCTTCCACCAACTGGTGTTGGAGTTTTTGCAAAAGGGATAACACTATTGAGCCGTAGCGCCGCCCAGCCGGCTGGCCGCCGCCAATGCTAGCGCCAGCGCGCCGAGACAGATCAACGTGACCCCCGGCCAGCCGGCTGCCTGCCAACCAAAACCGGGGATAACACCGCCGAGCGTACCGCCAATGTAGTAGGCCACCAGATAGAGCGCACTGGCTGCGCCTTTAGCTTGGGGCGCTAATTGGTTGACCAACGCCGGCGCAATGCCTTGGGCGATGAACATGCCGCTGCATAGCGTCCATAAGCCGAGCGCAACCAGCGGCAAGCTTGGGATGAGGGTCAGCCCAATGCCGGCCATTGCGATCAGCAGCCCGATCATGATCAAGCGTGGGCGGGGATAGCGCGCCGAGAGCGCCCCCGCCCATGGCGAAACAATCACCCCGGCCAGATAGCTTAGATAGGCTAGCGCAACGATTGCTGGCGGCACGCTAAACGGTGGCGCGCTGAGGTAGTAGGGCAAGTAGGTGAAGATGCCGAGAAAACCGAAAAAGAGTGAGCCGCCGATGAGGTAGGCGAAACGCAGACGCTGATTGGCTAGATGGGCGAACATTGCCAGATAGGCTTGCCGCCAGCCGCCACTTGCCGCCACCTGCCGGTCACGCGGCAGGGTCATGAGCAAGCTCATCCCGCTGGCCAGCGTCAGCCCGGCGAACACTGCAAAGCTGGCTCGCCAGCCGAACCCATCGCTGATCAGGCCACCCACTACCCGCCCGCTCAACCCGCCAGCGACATTAGCTGCGATCCAGCCGCCAACGGCGCGGCCCAAGGCATTGGCCGGCAACCGATCGCCGAGATAGGCCACTGCCACCGCAGTGAGGCCGGGAATGCACAATCCTTGCAGCGCCCGCCCTAGCAACAACAGCTCGAACGATGGCGCCAGCGCGCAGAGCAAGGTCGGGATAGCGAGCAACACGGCGCTGCCTACCATCACCGGCCAGCGCCCCCAGCGATCGCTGAGCGGGCCAACCGCCAGTGACCCCAGCGCAATCATCAACACGACCGCCGATACACTTAGGCCGGCAGTGGCCGGCGCGATGCCATACTCAGCCGACAACTGCGGCAAGATCGGCTGAGTCAGGTACATGTCGGAAAAGACCACCACTGCGGCGGCGTAGAGGGGAACAAGCCAAAACTTCCGCGCTGTAGCTGAAGCGATTGTCATTGCGCTGGGTAAGATTGTGACCACAAAGAACACTGAAAGCGCATAGAGGGAACTCACCCACTAAGCCACTGTGATCACCGTGCTCGAATCGCAAAGGATAGACTAACATCCATTGGCCGCGCCTCTAGTACCCTAATCACTCGCTCGCATCACCCTCCCACAGAAAGCGGTTGAGATCAATCAGATACTCTTCGCTGACCTCCACCCCCTCCGCTTGCAGGCGAGCGCGCTGCTCATCAGCGGCGTAGACATTGCTAATGCGACCGGCCCGGTTGATCACCCGCCACCATGGCACCTCGCTGCCATTGAGCAGCGCGTGCAGAGCATAGCCAACCATGCGGGCATGGCCGGGTAGACCGGCCAGCGCGGCCACCCGGCCATAGGTGCAGACCCGCCCCGGCGGGATGCGGTTGACAACGGCGTAGATAGCGGTGTATGGCGACTCGAGAGAGGTCATGCTTACGTTCGTAGGGGCATTACAACCCGCGACTCGCTCCGCTCATCCTGCCCCTACCTACCTTACCATCATGCCAACCGCCCGCCATCCACCGCCAGCGTCGCACCGGTCACAAACGACGCCTTATCTGAACACAACCAGACTACGGCGTTAGCGACCTCTTCCGGCGAGCCAAGCCGGCCAATCGGTTCGCCTTCGGCAAATTGGGCCAGCAGTTCTTGATCGCCTCGCGTGAAGCGATCAATCATTGCCGTGTGGATGGTGCCGGGGCAAATGGCGTTGACACGAATCCCGCTGCGGGCGTACTCAAGCGCCGCCGCTTTGGTAATGCCAACAATCCCATGCTTGCTGGCGACATACGCCGACACGCCGCGCGAACCCGACAGCCCGGCCACCGACGACGTATTAACAATCGCGCCGCCGCCCTGCTGCAACATCTGCCGGATCTCGTGCTTCATGCACAGCCAGACGCCCTTCAAGTTAATGTTAATCACCCGATCCCACACCTCTTCGGGGTAATCAACCAACATCGCCTGCACGCCTTCGATTCCGGCATTATTATGGGCAAAATCGATCCGGCCAAACATGTCAACCGCCTTGGCGATCAACTGTTCGACCTCGCTGTTCTGCGACACATCGCAATACACGAAGATCGCATCGGTATTCTGCGCGCGGCACAGCGCGACTGTCTCCTCGCCGCCTTCGACATTGACATCGGCAACAACAACCTTCGCGCCTTCACGGGCAAACGCCAACGCTGAAGCGCGCCCAATCCCGGCTGCCGCGCCGGTCACCAGCGCGACCTTTCCGATGAACGGTGGCTCCATTGATGTCCTCCTCTAGCCAGTCTCTGCATTGGGTATCATACCATAAGCCCATGAATCGAGCACATTACCGGCATATCAAGGGGAAGACAAAGAACGGCGTACTCTGGCGCGAGTGAAGCGATGAGGCGACCCCTGTCGTGACCACGCTAGCAACACCCGTGGCCGATTTGACATCCAGCCGGCACATCGGGTACGGTATAACCATGTACCGTGACGACTACATCCTGCGCATGATCGCCCAATTCGGCGCGATCATCCGCCATATTCTCGGCCTGTATCGCGACGGCAAATCACCGTTGGCGCGGATCGCGATTGACCATGCCTACCGCGACCGGCTTGGCGTCGGCAGCGAACAGGTGGCAGCGCTGAGTGATCGGCAGCTATTGGCGCTGGTGCGGTTTCACAGCCACAGCGACGGCTGGTGGAGCGAGGGTGCCTACGTGGCTGCGCTGCTTGCCGCCGAAGCGCGCCTGCTCAGCGATGATGGGGAGGCGGATGCCGCCGCCACCCGCGCCTTGCTGGCATTGCAAGTGGTGATCGAGTGCGCATTGGCCGCGCCAGAACCGCTGCCCGATTACGCTCCGGTCTACGCCGATCTCTTAGCATTGCTGCGCGATTACGTCGTACCCACACCGACACTGGCTGCCTTACTTACTCTATGCGAGCAGCAGAGCGATCTAGCGCGCGGCGAAGATATCGTTCATGAATTGTTGGGCCGCGAGCCGCTGCGCTGGTTGGCGACGGCGCGATCATTCTACCAACGGCTGCTCACTCGCAGTGACGACGAGCTAGCCGCCGCCGGCTTATCGCGCGCCGAAGCATTGGCTGGCTACGCCGAACTAGATCGGATCGCACCACCAGCCCACCCGCCGATGGCCTGACCAACACAAGCGCCAGAGGTGCTGAAAGTAGCCTAACCCTGATCCAACTGGCTAACCGGCCAAATGAACTTACCATTCGCCAGCCCGCAAACAACACTTGCTCGCGTTTCGTACGCAGGGGCAGGAATACAGCAACACCATAACGCGCTCTGGCGCAGCCAGCGGGAGCGCACAGCAGAGCAAATATCGCCGTGTTGCCTACCCTCAAGCGTTAACCGTGGCTGACGGCACGCCAGCCAAGAAATTGGCCAGCATCTGCTTCCCACCCTCAGTCATAATTGACTCAGGGTGAAACTGCACCCCCTCTACCGGCCACGAACGATGGCGCAAGCCCATAATCAAGCCGTCGTCTGTCCACGCCGTCACTTCCAGATCAGCGGGCAGATCGTCACGACGCACAATTAGGGAGTGATAGCGAGTGGCGCGAAACGGTGACGGCAAGCCGGCAAACACCCCTTGGCCATTGTGGTAGATTGACGAAAGCTTGCCGTGCATCACCAACGGCGCGCGCACCACCGCGCCGCCATAGGCGGCGCCGATCGCTTGATGGCCCAAACATACCCCCAAAATCGGGATCTGGCTCCCTAGCTCACGGATGACATCAACACTAATTCCCGCCTCAGCCGGCGTGCATGGACCGGGGCTAATCACAATCCGGTCGGGATGGCGCGCCGCCACCTCAGCCACTGTAATCTGATCATTGCGCACCACCTCAACCTCAGCGCCCAATTCACACAGATACTGGTAGAGATTGTAGGTAAATGAGTCATAATTATCGATTAACAGCACGCGCATGATCTTGCTCCATCACCGGCGGTATTGCCGCCCGCTCACGCTCATCTTGAGTCAGAATCTTCCCTTTTGTCCACGCCCGGATCAGCGCCTCGACACACTCCGGATCGAACTCAGTGCCAGCGCCGCGACGCAACAGCGCAAACACCTGATCGATCGGCATGGGCGGACGGTATGGGCGATGGCTGGTCAGCGCATCGAACACATCGGCCACCGCCACAATCCGGCCAAACAAGGAAATCGACTCTCCGCTAATACCAAGTGGATACCCGCGCCCATCAAGCCGCTCGTGATGCTGAGCCAGCGCCGTCCATGAATTGCGCAATAGTTCGAGATCGAGCAGGCCATTATCACGCAGGAACTCCATCCCGTAAATCGGATGCCGGCGCATCTCGGCAAACTCTTCCTCTTCGAGCTGGCCCGGCTTCTTGAGGATGTGGTCAGGCACGCGGATCTTGCCAACATCGTGCAGCTTACTGGCCACCCGCAACTGATAAATCTGATCGCGCGGCAAGCCCAACTCGTGGGCAATTGCCACCGAAAAATCACTCACCCGCTGGCTATGACCGCGGGTATAGGGATCTTTCAGATCAATCGCACCGGTAATCGCATCAATAATCCGGGTAAAGAGGCTATCAGTCTCGCGGTAGAGTTCGGCCAGCCGGATGACCGTCGCCGCTTGTGAGGCCAGTGTCTGAAACAGCGCCACATCGTCAGCCGCAAAGGGCCGGCCATTGCGCGGATTGAGCGCCTGCGCGCCGCCGATAATCATTCCCTCGACCTCGCCGCGTTCTCCGCCGAGCACAATCCGCGGCGAGCGCAGCGGCACGCACAAAATAGCGCGCGTCTGGAATCCACTCCGCTGATCCACGCCCTGATAGAAGCGCCGATCTTGATGCACATCATTGACCACCACCGTCTCGCCGGTCTCAATCACATGGCCAATAATGCCTTGCCCGCGCGGCACGCGCAATGCCTCAACCCGATCGCTGTGTTCGCCGCCGGCAATATGCAACACCAGATCGTTGCGCTCGTGATCGATCAACCAGATTGATGCAGCTTCCACCTCTAGCAGCTCGCAGGCATAGTTCATAATCCGGCGCAACAGCTCATCGCGTTCGAGGGTTGCGGTCAAGTGTGACACAATCTCAACTAACGCCTGTTGCCGGCGCTCGCGTTGCTGCGCCTCGGCCAGCAGCCGCGCTTTCTCGACCTCAGTCACCAACCGCGAGGTCAACAATTCGATCAAGGCCAACTCTTCTTGCTCATCCACCGCTTCGAGCGGCAAATTAAAGACCTGCACCACACCAACCGGCTCGCCGCGCAACATCAGCGGGATGCAGAACATTGTGCGCAGATGGAGCGCGCCCATCTCGCCCAACGAGCGATTCCAGCGTGGATCGTTAGCCACATCATGGACAAAAAACGGCTGGCGCTGTTGCAACGCATAGCCGGCCAACCCGGTATCAGCCGGCAACCGGCAGCCAAGCAACGCCTCACCGGCAGGACTACCCTTCACCACCTTGAAGATCAGTTCGTGAGCAGCGGAATCGTACAAATACAGCGTGCCGGCCTCTGCCTCAGTAATTTCAATAATCAGATCAAGCAACCGGTCGAGCAGATCGTCAAGCTGAGTGCTAGCGGCGATCTGGTTGGCGCGTTGAATCACCGCAAGGTACTGTTGCAACCGCGATTCTTGGCTGGCCATACCCCCCTCCCCCTAGTCGTGCCGAGCCAATGCCCGCACGTAGCGCACCAGTTCATCGGCCTCGCCGGCTAACGCCACCGGCATCTCGGCCTCAGCACTGATCCGCGCCGGCGTATAGTCATCGATCGTCCGTTCACCGGTATAGTCGAACATCACGCGGGGCAGTAACGCCCGCTCACAACCTGAAGCGCGCAACGCAGGGATCACATCTTGCGCAGTGAGCAAACCGCTCACCGTCACCGTCTCGCCAAAGAACTGATTAATGACCGCCACGACCTGTACGGTTAGATTCTCGATTCGGTTCAGACGCGCCGCCACCTGTTCCATCATCGGCGCAACCAGTGTACCGCAGACCAGCGCCAGCGTGGTGGGCCGAGCGATCCTCGCTGGCAACCGGCGGCGCGCGCGCGCCCAATTGTCAAGGAAATCGCGCACCATGCCGACACCATTGCTATACTGCGGCATATCATCGTAGGTTTCGGCAGGAGGAACAGGCCGGCCCGCCAGCAAATAAAACTCATCAGAGGCGTAGACTAAATGCACGCCAAACTGCTCGTAGCAGCGCGAGCGATACGGTTCGATCAGATCGAGCACTGCTGCTGCTTCCGGCGGAGTATAGCAACGCAGCGGCACATCGGTCACTGCGCCGAGGCGCGAACAGAAGCCTAGTTCTGGGTTATGCAGCGGCTGGCTGCCGGTATGAAGCGGGATCGGCGCCGCCGGATCTTCCCACAGTGGCTGCCGTTCCCAGTTAGTATCGATCCACTCCGGCGTTTCATGCACTTGGATCGCCGCCCGGATCGTCTTAGGCGCTTTGCCCTCAAAGCGAAACTTGGTCAGGCCCACCGGCACGACGGCAATCGATTCGACGGTTGGGTGCAACGCAATCAAATCCTCGATGCTCTGGCGCAAAACCTCGCCATCGTTTACCTGCGGGCAGGCCACGATCTGGGTATGGACGCGGATCCCAGCCCGGCCCAACCGTTTAATCTGCTCGCGCACATCAGGCACGTCGCGCTTACCGAGCATAATCGCCCGCCAGAAGGGATCGGTGGCATGCACGCTAATGTGGAGCGGCGAGAGACGCTGGCGCTCGATCCGCTCCCAGTCGGCTTCAGTCAGATTGGTAAAAGTGACGAAATTGGCATAGAGAAATGACAGCCGGTAATCGTCGTCTTTGAGGTAGAGGGTCTTGCGAAAACCCTTAGGCATCTGGGTCAGGAAACAGAAGGGGCACTTGTTGTTACAAGTGCGCAGCCGATCAAAGAGCGGCTCGGTAAATTCGATCCCCAAATCTTCATCGGGGTCTTTGACCAGCACAATTTCACGCTCGCTGCCATCGGCAGCGCGCACCAGCAACGTCACGCGCTCTTCGGCAATCGCAAAACGATAATCGATCACATCGCGCAGCCGTTGCCCATCAATCGCCACCAACGTATCACCGGGGCGCAGGCCGATCTGCGCCGCCAAACTCTCGGCGGCCACACTGGCGATCACACCGCCTTCGCCGGTAATACGCTTAACATCAGGCTGATACTCCACAGCTACTCCTACCCAGATGCACACAAAGGAAAAGTAAAGCGACGCGCGAGAGGGCGTCTGTTTTGCAAGTTTACGATGATTTATTGTACCACAATAGGGCTAAACAATATAGTTATTTACACTGGGGCGGTGGTTGGAGCGGCAGGACGACACTGAAGGTTGAACCACGTTGCGGTTCGCTCACCACGGTGATGTCGCCACCCATCACTTGGCACAACCGCCGGCTAATTGCCAGCCCCAAACCGGCGCCGCCATAACGCCGGGTGGTACCGCTATCAACTTGCGTAAATGGTTGAAACAGACGGGCTAGTTGATCGGGTGCAATACCAATGCCGGTGTCGTGAATATCAATCTGGATCATATCCGGCGCCCGGCGGTAGCAATGCACCAGCACCTGCCCTCGCTCGGTAAATTTACAGGCATTGCCCACCAAATTAACTAGCACTTGCCGTAAACGGATTGGATCGGTTATGATTGGCGGCACATCTGCTTCAACCGTCACCGTTAATACATTCTGGTTCTTACTGGCCAGCCCCTGCAAGGTCTGCGCCACTTCACTGATCAGTTCTGGCACATTCACCGGTTCAGGGTTGATTTGCATTATGTCGGATTCAAGGCGCGCCAAATCGAGAATATCGTTAATTAACGACAGCAAATGGCGCCCGGCAACAATCACCCGATCAAGGTCAGCGGCCAGATCATGCTGACCACGACTGCGGAGATCTTCACGAGCAAACTCGCTATAGCCTAGGATAGCGGTCAACGGCGTGCGCAACTCGTGGCTCATCGTCGCGAGAAAGGTGCTCTTAGCTTGATTAGCTGCCTCTGCAGCCTCTTTTGCTGCTTGTAACGCCAACGCCGCCTGTTTCAAGAGCGTCGTATCGCGGAGCACAAAGATGCGGCCAATTGACCTGCCACGGCGATCGCGCAACGTCGTGCAGCGCAAATCGTAAGCAACATCACCATCGGGGCGGGTCTGGCTGACTTCGAACTGACCCTCATAGCGATCACGCACCTGCTCACGCAACCAAGGTGGAGCCACTTCTGCCAATGGGAGGCCAATAGCATTGGGTGGGGCTGCCAACAATGCCTGCGCCGCTGGATTGAGGTCAATCACCCGATCATGCGTATCAACTACGATGATCGGATCTGGCATTTGGTCAACAATCGTCTCGCGCGCTGCCGGCACAATATCAAGCGCGCGGAAGCGCTGCATTGCAATACTGAACGCAATTCCGCTTAGCGCAAACGCAACCGGCGTCATATCAACATTCGGGATGGGGCTACGCCCGATCACAAAGAGGATGCTCGCAACCCATGGCAATAATGCGCCAACTAACAAACTCAGCGCCTGTGCCCGATAGATGGCGCGACTGCGGCGCACCTGATCGATCATCAAGACGGTGCCTACCAAGACCATCGCGTAGCCGCTGATTAAGCCGGCATACCACAATGGCCCCTTCGGCCCCGTCAATACCCACAGACCACTGGCGGTGTACATCAATTCGACCGTTGGCCACATCAACCGGTGCCAATAGTTCGTCCAGACTCCCAGTAAGATCACGCCCTGCAGAGTCACCAATCCAATTACCAACCGCCTATTGAGCAGATGGGTGCGGTTGGTATACAGCAAGGCAAAGAGCAGCCAACAAAACGGCACACCGAGCACACTAATGTACTGGAGACTGATGAGCCAGAGCTTGCCCACCACCGTGGCGTTAGCCAACTCGAGCGCGTTGCATACCGACCACCAAACAGTGACCACCATCAAGCCAAGGAAGGCTTGAGCGACCGGCAACCGCCGGTACGGCCAAGCCTGCAAGCCGGCCATCGTCGCCAACACTGCCGCGGCTAGCGGTAGCAAGATGTAGGGCGTG
>JANWYE010000160.1 GCA_025057175.1 Chloroflexus sp.
ATTACGCGAACATGCCGTCTCTATCGAGCAAACTGAAAATCTTGATATTAACGATTTTTGGTGCCGGTATTTAGTTGTCGATGATATTTGGATATCTCTGACCGAGGCGTTGCTTATTGATCAGTTCGCGCCGGTATGGAATACGACTGTGACCGGTTTCGGTAATCACGATCCCGGTAAAGGTCGCTACAACCAACAGCGCTCACTTTGGGATACCATCCACCCCGGACGTGATTGGGCTAAGAAACTGCAACCGAGTGCGAAGAGTGACCAGCAAATTATCGCGGCTGTGACGAAAGCCTTGCAGCAAAGGATGTCCAATTTACAAGGCGCTCAGGTAACGCAGTCTGAAAGATAGTGTCCTAACAATCGCCGCGATCTTGGTCTTTAACCCGCTATTTCCCCCTCCCCCCGCACCAGTTCCATCAAAATCCGATCGTAGCGCCGGCCATCAAACAGCGTCGCGCCGCTGAGCCGGCCTGCTTCGCGAAAGCCGGCCTGCACGTAGGCCCGGTAGGCCCGTTCGTTGAAGCCATGCACCCACAACCGGATGTTGTGTAGATTGAGGTAGCGAAAGCCATAGGTAGTAAGTAGCCGCACCGCTTCGCGTCCGTAACCTTGTCCCCACGCCGTCTTGTCGCCGATGGCGATGCCTAGTTCGGCGATGCCGTGGAGCAGGTTGATGTTGAATAGGCTGCAAGTACCGATCAGCCGCTCGCCATCGCGCAGCACGATCGCAAAGGTGCATCGGTCGTCTTGGGCGGCAGTGTTGGCCCTGATCCACTGCTGTTCTTGTTCAAGGGTAAAGCTGCGCCCTTGTTGGCCCAAGAGCGCAGTTAATTCTAGATTGGCAAACCACTGAGCTAACAGTGCCGCATCTTCGGCGAACACATGGCTGAGGAAGACCCTTTCGCCGGCAATGACTATCGGGCGCGGTCGTGATGGTTCGGGCATAATCCATACCTTTGCTCAACGCGCAATTGCGCAACGTTTGGGCCGCGCGGCGACGACAGGCGGGCTAGGCGTTCCTACGAGGGGGTGTCCTCGTTGTTCATGAGGCGGGTGTAGCTGTCGTACCGCGCCGCCGTTATCTCGCCCCGCTCGACCGCGGCGCGCACGGCGCAATGCGGTTCGTGCAAGTGGGTGCAACCGGCAAAGTAGCAATCGCGCAAGAACGGGCGAAACTCGCGGAAACACCATGCTAAATCTGCCGCCGGCAAGTTCCACAACCCAATCTCGCGGATGCCCGGCGTATCGGCGACGTAGCCGCCCCCCGGCATATCGAGCGGGATCAGTTCGGCGACGGTGGTCGTGTGACGGCCTTTGGTCAGCCGCTCGCTGACTTCGCCGGTGCGCAGGTTGAGGCCGGGTTGGATGGCATTGAGCAGGCTGCTCTTGCCGACGCCTGACTTGCCGGTGACGACGCTGATCTTGCCAGCCAGTTGGCTGCGCAGCTCGGCGATGCCTTCGCCGCTGACAATGCTGGTGTAGGCGACAGGATAGCCGATCTGCTCATACGGTTTGAACATCGCTTCCGCCATTTCACGCCCGACCAGATCGATCTTGGTGGCGACGATGATCACCGGCAGTTCGCTGTGTTCACAGATCACGAGATAGCGGTCGAGCATGCGTGGCGTGAATTCGGGTTTGGCACAGGCGAAGACGAGCAACACCTGATCGACATTGGCGACGATTACGTCTTCTTTGTACGCGCCGCGCGGCCCGGCAGCCCGGCGGGCCAGCCGGCTGCGGCGCGGCAAGACAGCTTCGATCGCGCCTTGGCCATTGCCGACCGGCGTCACCTCGACCTGATCGCCGATCACGACCAGATCGGTCGCCTGTCGCTCTTTCTTGAGCCGCCCGCGCAGCCGGCATTCGAGCACGCCTTGCTCGGTTTTGACCCAGAAGAAGCCGCTCTGCGCGCGCAAGACGGCGCCGGTCAGCCGGTTGGTAGTGGTGGTCAGCGTTGGTTCGATCAGTTCGGCTGCTGCTTTACGACTCATCGACGCGCACCTCCAGCCGGTTTGCTCCTATGAGATCGAAGGCTATACTCACGATCCGTTCAATCAACGACGCCGGTGGCAGTTCATCCGGTGTCGCTGCGGTCAGTGCGGTATACGCTTTTTGGCGTCGCCCTCGTTTGGGCGGATGGTACGATAGCGAGCCGTCACGCTCTAGAATAATCACAGCGGTTCCCTCCACCTCTGACGGTTGGTTGCGTTCGGCGACGGTAACGATAGGGTTGTGCTTTGTCATCTCAAACGTCCTTTTGCGTGATACAAGTGCCCGTTTCGTCGAACGACCGCTGCGTGGAGGGAACAAAATGGGCTGTGGTTCGCCTGTTGCGCCACAGCCCTAAAACAATGGTGGGCTGTAGACGCTCTTCGCTTCCCACAGCCCACCGGTAACACAGGTTGTCCCTGTTTAGCCTGCGCTGTGTGAAGCCCCTCCCAGATCAGCGGAGTCGCTCGACACTATCACAACGGTGAGGTTTGTTGTAGATACCTGCGTGATAAGTGCCATGACTGCCTCCTCTGACCGGACATAGAAAGAACCCTTGCCCGTGCAGCATAGCATGCCGGCGGGCGTCTGTCAATGCGGTTTGGTTCAGACTTTAGGCGGAGCTGCGAGGATCTGTTGCAAGGTTGCGCTGGCGACGTTGCGCCCACAAATTAGCGCCACCACCTGCTGGCCTCGCAGATTGCCGATCTTTCCTTCCAGCAAGGCGGCCAGTGGCACGGCGGCGCTGCCCTCGGCAATCAGGTGGTGTTCGTCGAGCAGCCAGCGCATTGCCCGCGCAATCGCCGCTTCCTCAACCAATACCATCTCATCAAGCACGTGTTGCAAGATCGGCAGCGTAATGGTGTCAGGATCAATGCCGCCGGCTAAGCCATCAGCCAAGGTCGGTTCGTCGGGCGCCGGCACGACCTTGCCGGCCTGCAAGGCTGCCGCCATCGCCGCCGACGCTGCCGCTTGCACGCCGATCACCCGGATGCGCGGGTTGAGCGCTTTGGCCCAGATGCCCACGCCGCTGGCTAACCCGCCGCCGCCCACTGCGACGATCACCGTGCCGGCTGTAGGCAACGCTTCCCACACTTCGACCGCGAGCGTGCCCTGCCCGGCGATGACCGCCGGGTCGTTGTAGGGCGAGACGAACTGCCAGCCGTGGGTGGCGGCCAGCCGCAACGCCTCGGCTTCGGCGGCGGCATAGCCATCGCCGTGCAAGACCAGCTCAACCGGATACCGGCGCAAGGCGGCGATCTTGGCTGGCGAGGCGGTGGCCGGCACTACCAGCGTTACGGCATGGCCGGTAATGGCAGCGGCATGAGCAATGCCGAGGGCATGGTTGCCCGCCGAACAGGCCACAACTCGCGTGGTGGGCGGCAGTTGGCGCAGCGCATTGGCTGCGCCGCGCAGCTTGAAACTGCCGGTGACTTGGGCCAGTTCCAGCTTGAGCCAGATCTCGGCCCCGACCAACGCGCTCAGTGGCCGGCTCAGTTCGAGCGGTGTCGGTTGGACAATGCCGGCGATGCGGTGGCGGGCGGCCACGATCTCGGCGGGAGTGATGGGAAGGGGTGGTTTCATGATCGCCCGCTCCCTACCATCACGCATGGCCGCGGATCGGTTTAGGCCGGTACGGTTCCTCCAACCGCTTGATCTCCTCTGGGGTTAATTGCACGTCAAGCGCGGCGACTGCTTCTTCGAGCTGGTACATCTTGGTTGCACCGATGATTGGCGCTGTTACTTCCGGCTTATGCAACAGCCACGCCAGCGCAATCTGGGCATTGCTCACCCCGCGCTCACGGGCAATCTCGCTCACTCGCTCGACGATCACATAGTCACTAGCGTCGTACATCGCGTGCGAGATGGTGTCGGAACGGCCACGCACCGTGGCAGCACCCGTGCCTTGGGGCCGGTTGCCGGTTAAGAACCCGCGCGCCAGCGGACTCCACGGGATGACGGCCAACCCGGCGTCGCGGCACAGCGGTAGCATTTCGCGCTCCTCCTCGCGGTAAACGAGGTTAAGGTGGTTTTGCATCGAGACGAATTTGGCCCAACCGCGCCGCTCTTGGATCCCCAGCGCCTTAGCCAACTGCCACGCAAACATGCTCGATGCGCCAATGTAGAGCGCTTTACCCGCCCGCACCACATCGTTCAACGCTTCCAATGTCTCTTCGATAGGCGTTTCGTAGTCCCAGCGGTGGATTTGATACAAATCGACATAATCCATCCCTAGCCGGCGCAATGACGCATCAATTGCCTGCATAATGTGTTTGCGCGAGAGGCCGCGATCGTTGGGCCGGTCACTCATTGGCTGGTAGACTTTGGTTGCGATGACCAGCTCATCGCGGCTGACGCCTGAATCGCGGATGGCGCGGCCCAGAATCTCTTCACTCACCCCCAGCGAATACATATCGGCGGTATCAAAGAAGTTGATGCCGAGTTCGAGCGCGCGGAAGATAAACGGGCGGCTGGCCTCTTCGTCGAGCACCCATTCGCGCCACGCCGGTGAGCCGTAGCTCATGCAACCGAGGCAGATGCGCGAAACCTGCATGCCGGTCGAACCAAAGCGGGTATATTGCATGGTTGGCTCCTTTGGGTAACAAACGGGCGATAATTGTATCATACCACCACCGAGCGGCGGGTTGTCTCTACTTGACCGCACTACAGGCGCGTGATAGAGTTAGTCTACTATGGCAACTGTTATTGTTCATGCTGGCCGTGAACGGCCAATCATCCAGCGACATCCGTGGGTCTATTCGGGCGCGATCGCTCGCGTGCGCGGCAACCCCGCCCCCGGCGAGGTGGTTGATGTCTGCGCCGGCGATGGCAGTTGGCTGGCGCGCGGCTTTTGGAGCAGTAGTTCGCAACTGCGCGTGCGCCTTGCGACGTGGGATGCGGCCCAGCCGCTCGATGAGACGTGGCTGCGCGAGACGATTGCCCGCGCCGTGAGCGGGCGTGAGCGTTGGCTCACCGATCCTTCGATCGCCTGCCGGCTGGTCTTCAGCGAATCAGATGGCTTGCCCGGCTTGATTGTCGATCGTTACGGTTGCTACCTCGCCATCCAACTGCTGACGCAAGCGATGGCGGTGCGCGCTGAGCAGGTGGTGAGCGCCTTGGCCGATCTGCTCGCGCCGCGTGGCATTTACGAGCGTAGCGATGCTGAGGTGCGCGAGAAGGAAGATTTGCCGCCGGCAGTTGGTTTGCGCTGGGGTGAATTGCCGCCGCGCTTGCCGGTGACGCCGATCACGGCGCTTGGCCAGCCGGCCAGCGGCGCACGGATGTTTGCCGATCTGCAAACCGGCCAGAAAACCGGTATCTATCTCGATCAGGCGATTAATCATGCTCGCGTGGGCGCATACTGCGCCGGCGCCGATACGCTCGACTGTTTTTCGTATGCCGGCGGGTTTGCCCTTGCCGCCGCGCGCGCCAATGCCGCGCGCTTAACCCTTGTTGACGCCAGTGCCGATGCGCTGGCGCTAGCGGCCGATAATCTGCGTCTCAATAAGGTGACGGTGCCAGCCGAGTTTGTCGAGGGTGATGCATTTCGCGTGTTGCGCCAGTACCGCGCCGAGCAGCGCCAATTTGACGTGGTGATCCTTGATCCGCCGAAGTTTGTTTATCAGCAGACCCATCTTGAGCGCGCTACTCGCGGTTACAAAGACATCAACCTGCAGGCGTTGCACCTGATCCGGCCGGGTGGTTTTCTCGCAACGTTTAGCTGCTCAGGGTTGGTTTCCGCCGATCTTTTCCAAAAAATCATCTTTGGCGCTGCTATCGATGCTGGCCGTGATGTGCAGATTCTCGAACGGCTGGCGCAAGCGCCCGATCATCCGGTATTGCTCAGTTTTCCCGAATCTGAATACCTCAAAGGATTGATCTGCCGGGTGTGGTAAACTACTTTCGTTCGTGTTGATGCAGAGCCGCTATGAACTTCACCATTTTTGAAGATGGTCACATTGCTAGTCCGACCGGCTTTCGCGCTACTGGCGTCTCGGCTGGTTTGAAAGAGGGCAGTAAGGCGCGTGATTTGGCGCTTGTCTATTCCCAACATCCATGCCGCGCTGCCGCCTTATTCACCACCAGTGTGTTCAAGGCAGCCCCCGTCTTTCTTAGTCAAGCCATCTTGCTGCGCAACCACGACGCCATTCGCGCCGTGTTGATCAACGCCGGGCAGGCCAATGCCGGCACCGGCCAAGCCGGTTTGAATGACGCGATCGAATGCGCCAAGATCACCGCCGATGAGCTGGAAGTGCCGCGCGATTCGGTGTTGCTGATGTCGACCGGCCTTATCGGTGTGCCGTTGCCGATGCAGCGGATGCGCAACGGCATCCGCCGCGCCGTGAGCGAGCTTGACAGTAACGGTGGCCGCCGGGCGGCGCTGGCCATTATGACCACCGACACCCGCCCCAAAGAGCGCGTGTTGCGAGTTGCCTTGCGCAATGGCCCGCGTTTCACCCTCGCCGGCATGGCTAAAGGCACCCGCATGATCCACCCGCGGCTAGCGACGCTTCTCGCTCTCATCACCACCGATCTCGCCATTAGCCAACCGCTCTTGCAACGCGCTCTTCACCAGAGCGTGGAACGCTCGTTTAACCGGCTCAATATTGATGGCGATTGCAGCCCTAACGATAGCGTGATTATGTTGGCCAACGGCGCGATCGATCACCCGCCGATCACCGACTCAAGTACGTGGGAGTATGGAGTGTTCCAAGAGGCGCTCGATTATCTCTGCGCCGATTTAGCCGGCCAGATCGTGCGCGATGCTGCCGGTTCTGGTAAAGTGATAAAGGTAGTGGTGCAAGGCGCTGTTGATGAATCAGCAGCGCGCGCTATTGCCCATACAGTCGCCCGATCCGGCTCGGTGCGCGCCGCCTGCCGGCGCAATTCGTCTGATTGGGGCGCCTTGCTCGCCGCCATCGGCGCCAGCGCCGTCGAACTGCGCCCCGATCTGCTCGATCTGCGTATTGGCGCGGTGCCGGTGATGCTGCGCGGCGCGCCGGTACCTTTTGAGCCAACAACATTGGTACAGACGATGTCAGGCCCGGAGGTTGAATTGGTGATCGATCTTAACCTTGGGCTGGCCGAAACCACCGTCTGGACCTGCACGTGGACGGATGGATGAACCAATATGGAACAAACCTTGCCCTTGTTTCCGCTTGGCTCGCTGCTTTTTCCCGGTGGCATGATGAGTTTGCATATCTTTGAAGAACGCTACCGGCTGATGATTGGGCGCTGTTTGTCTACGAATCAACCATTCGGTATCGTCTTGCTCCGGCGGGGTCACGAAGTGATCGAGGGCCGGCGCATGGCCATTGCTCCTGAACCATACGATGTCGGTACCATTGCCATTATTCAAGAGCATCTTCGCCTCGAAGACGGCCGCTATCTGTTACAAGTCGTTGGCCGCCAGCGCTTTCGGATTACCCAAATCGTTGAACAAGCGCCGTACCTCGTGGCGCAAGTCAAGCTGCTCCCTGATCGCGTTGATGGCGAGACACTCGCTGCCGCCACCGAATTGCGCGCTGTCTACCGGCGCTACTGGGAGCGGGTGGCCACTATTACCGGGGTTGAAATTGAGGTTGAGGAACTGCCGCTCGAACCGATCCGGCTCAGTTACGCGCTCGCCGAACGGCTGCAGATCGATCCGGCCCAGAAACAGCGCTGGCTGGAAGCCGATGTGACTGCTCGCTTGCGCAGCTTGACAACGGCGCTGCGCACCGAACTCGCGATCTTGCCGCGCGGCCCGCAGCGGATTGATCCACAGAGTATGCTCGGCGGTTGGAATAGTCTCAATTGATGTCGATAGCGATGATTATCGGTTCTTGCACCATCCATCTCCACATTGCCACGGCCCAGTCGCTGAAAGAGAAGCGGCAGGTGTTGCGTTCGCTGATTGCCCGCATTCGCAACGAGTTTAATGTATCGGTCGCTGAAGTCGATGACCAAGACCGTTGGCAGAGCGCGATCCTCGGTGTAGCGGTTGTTGCGACCGATCAAGCGCATGCCCAGCGCCAGCTCGAATCGGTTGTGAGCTTTATCGAGCGCCAGCGGCCTGATTGCCCGCTTTTGACCTACGAGATTGAGATGTTGTAACGCATTGCCCCACGCGCGCCCCTGCCCGCAGGGGAGCAGTTCTCTGCGGAGAGGCGTGACTCGCGCCCCCCGTCATTGCGCGCCGCCGGAGGCGGCGCAGCAATCTCGTGCGCGCGGGAAGCTCTCTGATCAGACAGCCATCCCGCTTGAGTGGGGGATTGCTTCGGGGGCTGCGCCCCCTCGCAATGACAACGGGGCTGCGCCCTCGCAATGACAACGGGCTGGAGCAGGGGATTGCTTCGGGGTCTCCGCGCCCTTCGCGTCCGCTGCGCCTCTGCGTTTAACTCGCAATGACAACGGGCTAGAGCAGGGGATTGCTTCGGGGGCTGCGCCCCCTCGCAATGACAATAGGGGGGCGAGTGATGTAAACTAAGAAACGTGTACTGGCGAGCATCTAGGCGTTCGATGTTGCAGTGAAGCAACACTTGCCAGAAAATGGAATGTGACGTTGACCGATGAGCAAATGCTATGGCAGACGACATCCATCCGTTTCCGCTGCTGGCGATGGTCGGCCAGACTGAACTCAAAACTGCGCTCATTCTCGGTCTGATCAACCCACAGATTGGCGGCATTCTGCTGAGCGGGCCTTACGGCGTCGGCAAGACGACGGCGGTGCGTAGCTTGCTCGATTTGATGCCGCTCGTTACGCGCGAGCCTGCTGATGGCGAGGGCAAGCCGGTTGTTGAGCGAATGCGGTTGATCGA
>JANWYE010000161.1 GCA_025057175.1 Chloroflexus sp.
GCAGAGGATGTCTTGATCCGAGACGATATTCTTGGCGTTCGCCGAACCCACTTCCGGCTTGGCCTGATCGTCAAATGGCACCACCTCAAACTTGACGCCAAGCGGCGACAATTGAGCATTGAGCTGCTCGATCGCCAACTCGACGGCATTCTTCATACCGGTGCCAAGCGCCGCTTGGCCACCCGACAGCGGGCCTTGGGTAGCGATCTTGATCGTGCCGAGCCGGCCGGCCACCGCGCCCAGTTGAGCCGCTAGCGCCGCCAGATCGAATTCAGCCGTGCCGCCAGTCGCGCCGCCAGCCGCAGTTTCACCGGGAGGCGCAATCTCCAGCCGGGTCACGAGCTTGTTCGCATTCCAGTTAGCCGCATTCACCTGCAACACGAAGTAGGTCGCCGGGTTGGGGTCGCCCTTCGGGCTGAAGGTATAGGTGCCGGTAATACCCTTGTACGACTTCAGCGCCTTCACGGCAGCCAACACCTGCGCGCGCGTTGGCTTGCCGCCGGCCGCCTTAGCCGCTTCGGCGATAGCAGTCAGACAAATGCCAGCGGCATCATAGGCCTGCGCCGAAAAGGCCGGCGCTGGGCTGCCATAGGCCGCCTGATAATCCTGCGCATACTTGGCAGCATCGGGGAACTGGCTCACCGGAGCGGCCACCGTGGTGTAGTACATCTTATCCACGGCATCGCCAGCCAACTTCACCAGATCTTCAGCCTCAAGACCGTCAGGCCCCATGAATTGGGCGGTAATGCCACGGTCGCGAGCTTGGCGGAAGAACGGCCCAGCCTGATCGTAGATGCCACCGAAGAAGATCAGATCGGGATTCGCCGCCAAGATCGGGGTCAAGATCGCCGAGAAGTCGCTCTTCTCTTCGGTGCCCTCGAAGCCCAAGACCTGAAGCCCGTTCGCTTCCGCCGCTTTGCGGAAGAATTCAGCCACGCCTTGCCCATAGGCAGTAGTGTCGTGGATGATATAGACCGACTTCACTTTCAGCTCTTCGCGGGCGAACTTCTCGGCCACTGCGCCCTGTACGTCATCGCGACCGACCACGCGGAAGGCCACCTCGTAGCCACCCTCAGTGATGTTCGGGTTCGTGTTAGCCGGCGAGATCATTGGTAAGCGCGCATTCTTGTAGTCAGGCAGCGCAGCCAACGCTACACCTGAATTGAGGTGCCCAACCACGCAGAGGATATCCTGATCCGAGACGATATTCTTGGCGTTCGCCGAACCAACTTCCGGCTTGGCCTGATCGTCAAACGGCACCAGTTCCACCTTAAAGCCGAGCGCCTCTAGCGGGCCGGCCAGTTGCCGCACAGCCAGCTCTGCGCCATTCTTGAGACCGGTGCCAAGCGCCGCTTGGCCACCTGACAACGGACTCTGGGTCGCAATCTTGATCACCTGAGTAGGCGCTGCGGTTGGGGCTGCTGTCGGAGCTGCAGTTGGGGCTGCCGTCGGAGCCGGAGCTGCGGTTGCCGGCGCAGCCGGCTGTGGCGTCGCTGTCGGCTGCGCCTGTTGGCCGCCACAAGCAGCCAACATCGAGGCCAGCATGCCGACCAGCAACAAGAGACTGATCGATCGCTTCATAACCGATTTCTCCTTAACTTCAAACCGGTAATCTGCTGTCTCCATTTGGTTCCCTGAACGTAACACAATGGTGCTGAATCGTAAACGAGCCAGCGTTACGCATCATTGCGTTGCGAACAGTTAACCACATATGGATGACAGTAGGCGAATATACGCGATCCGTGCCAGTTTGTCAAGCATGCAGGCGAAGGATACAATGAGTAAAGATGTGCGGCAGGCATTGCCTCGAAAACAGATAGTGGGTATATCATGCACGACGACTCGCCGCCTATTCCGTTTTGGGCGATTGGCATTCTCGGCGCAATCGCGCTGATCGGGATTAGCATTCTTATGCAGCAATCCCGGGTAGTGGCCTTAGCCGACTATTTTGCCCGCCAACCAACACCCGCTTTGCCATTGCCGGCGCTGCCACAACTCGACGTGCAAAATTTGGCGCCCGATGCCCAGGGAGCGGCGCGCGCGATCTGGCAGCAGATCGCAGCCGGCAATCGCAGCCAGCCAATCGATCCGGTTGTCAGCAGCCAGCGGGTGCGCGTGGTGATTGACGGATTAGAACCAACCGCTGATGGCATCCGCATCAAAGGAACTGTGACCAACCTGACAAATGCCGATTTGCTGGTGCCGATCAGCGCCTTCGAGCTGCGTGATAGCGCTGGCGAGAGCTACCGCTCGCCCAGTTCGACCATGGCGAACTTGCCGCCGGGAGGTTCGACGCCGCTGGAATTAAGCGTGCCGCTGCCGGAAGGGAGGGGATTGTTGTTGATCACCCATTTGCCGCCTGACCCGCCTATCGAGCAACGCCTACTGATTGATGTGCGAGGAGCGCAACCATGAGCACCGATCTGCGCCAACGACTAGCTGCAGTACAGGCCCAGATTGCCGCGGCGGCAGCAGCAGCGGGGCGCAACGCCGCCGATGTGCAATTGATCGCAGTAAGCAAGACTCACCCGCCAGAGGTGGTGGCGGCAGCGGTTGCTGCCGGCGTGACCGATCTGGGCGAAAATCGGGTGCAAGAAGCTCAGCAGAAGATCAGCGCGTTACAAGCTCTGCGCCCTCGGCCACGCTGGCACCTGATCGGCCATCTGCAGCGCAATAAAGCCAAGTTAGCCGTCGAGCTGTTCGATCTCATCCATTCCGTTGACAGTCTGCGGCTGGCCGAGACGCTCAACCGGCACGCGCGCGAACGTGACCGGCGCTTGCCCATTCTATTGCAGGTTAACGTCAGCGGCGAAGAGAGTAAGGAGGGATTTTGGCTGCCGGGCGGGATTGCGAATACCGACGCTTATTGCGCCCTCTTGCGCGATGTCGAGGCAATCTTAGCCTTGCCGGCGATTGAGGTGCGCGGTCTCATGACCATTGCGCCAATTGTTGGCCACCCTGACGAAGCGCGGCCCTATTTCGCCGCCCTCCGCGAGCTACGCGACGATTTGGCTCGCCGCTACCCGCAGGCCAACTGGCGCGAGTTGTCAATGGGCATGAGCGATGATCTGGCAGCAGCGATTGCTGAAGGGGCAACCATGGTGCGAATCGGGCGGGCGATTTTTGGCGAGCGAACGCAATGATCGCTAAAGCGCGCAAGATGGGAGCAATTGGCTGTGTCTGGCATGGGTTGGTTGTGGGGCCGGCAATGATACTGCCACACATCCATCTGCCCATCACTGGTCGCAGGATACCGAATTCATTCAGAGTCTGTATCGGTGACATTCGCGAATAACAGATGAACGAAATCCACCATTATCATCCAAAATCATCCACATATTTATCACATAACCCCATAGGCTAAACGATATGAATCAACTCCCAGAAGATTTCACCATTTTGGCCCTTGAAACTTCGTGCGACGAGACGGCTGCCGCAGTCGTACGCGGCGGGCGCGTGGTCATCAGCAACATTGTGGCGTCGCAGATGGCGACCCACGAGCGGTATGGCGGCGTAGTGCCAGAGATCGCTTCGCGCCAGCACATCCTCAGTTTAGCTCCGGTCGTGCGGGCAGCGCTGGCCGCCTTGCCAAACGGGTGGAACGATGTGCATGCGGTGGCGGCCACGCACGGCCCCGGCCTGAGCGGCGCGTTGCTGACGGGGCTGAATGCGGCTAAGGCGATGGCATGGCAGCGCGGGTTGCCATTTGTGGCGGTGAACCATCTGGAGGCGCATTTGTACGCCGGCTGGTTGGGCAGCGATCCGCCGCCGCCATTCCCGCTAGTGGCGCTGTTAGTCAGCGGCGGCCATACACTACTTGCACTCATCCGTGACCACGGCCTGTATGAACTGCTGGGCCAGACCCGTGATGACGCTGCTGGCGAAGCGTTTGACAAAGTCGCGCGCATACTGGGGCTGGGTTATCCGGGTGGGCCGGCGATACAGGCCGCCGCGGCGCAGGCTTCTCCCGGCGGAGTGCTCCCGCGGGCATGGTTGCGTGACAGCTACGACTTCTCGTTCAGCGGCCTCAAGACGGCAGTGTTACACCGAGTGCAAGACCGATTGGCGCAGGTGGCGCGGCTGAGCGGGCGTAAAGGCGGCAACGAGCCAGCCCAGCTCGATGCGCCATTTGTGGCTCAGATGGCCTATGCGTTTCAAGAATCGGTGGTTGATGTGTTGGTGAGCAAAACGATTGACGCAGCTCGCCGTTACGAAGCGCAAGCAATTTTGTTAGCCGGCGGAGTGGCCGCCAACCGGCGCTTGCGCGAAGAGCTGATCCGGCGCGCAAACGTGCCGGTGCATTTGCCATCGCTCGACCTCTGCACTGACAACGCGGCGATGGTGGCAGCAGCAGCGTTCTACCGCTTCCATGCCGGGGTGCAACACGGCTGGGATGTAGATGTAACGGCGAATTTACCGTTGGCATAAGGAACCAAGCGGGCCACAGCGTTGCCATGGCCCGCTTATGCCGCTACGTTAACGGCACTGCCAAAATCTGATTGGCAATGCGCGCAATCGCCTCGCCGTAATTATGGCCGGGGCTAGCCCAGCCAGCCCCTTGCGCGCCGAGCGGATTATGGGCACGGCCCAACTGCTTGATCGTCTGCGCACTACCGCGAAAAGCGCGCGGGAAAGGCCGGTAACTGAGCGCCTTGGCAATCAGTTCGCGTTGCGGCGGCGTCTCGCTGCCCTCGCGTAGTGCATAGGCCAGCAACCGCCCAACATGCGCTGGAATTGCATCATCAGCCCACGTCGCAAAACTCACCCCCGCCTCCCAGCGTTGGCGTTGCGAGTTATAGGCCCACCCACTCGGATTCGCCGGCTGGTGTGCCTGCCACTGCCCTGTTACCCCAATCCCAGCAGGGTTACGCTGGGGACGCTGGCTCCAGAAGCTGGTCAGATTGCCCGTCTCGTGAATCATCTGCGCCACCGCCAGCACCGGATCGACCCCCACCGGCAGGCAGATGCGCACATAAGCCGGAACAATGACATCGGCAATATCCTTCTCGGTATACTCGCCGTGCGGGCGACTAAGGATATAACGGCTCATCTGATCCATGGCGGCGGTCTGTGGCCCAAGGATTGGGCTATCGGCAGTGTACATCACCGTCCTGCTCCTTTACACACGAACAATCGGCGGCGCATAATCAACCCGTGGATGGTAAATAGATTGTAACGTGTTGACAAAGACCGTCTTAATCTGCCCCAACTCACGCATCGTCAAGGGTGCATCGCTAAGTTCACCTTCGCGGACACGGGCATCGATAATCGACTGCACCAATTCATCGAGCGTCACCGCACCGTTTGGCGCGCGTTCACCCGGCTCGCCATTCCGTTTCGCGATCAGTTTACCGTGTTGCGCCTTCGAACGCACCGTCGCCTCAACCGAGTCGGCTAGCATCAAGATCGCCTGCTCACGAGTATGCGGGCGGGGGCCGGGGTAACGAAAATCGCGTTCATCAACATTGTCATAACGTTGCAATGCCTGCTGGTAGAAATGCCGCACCAAACCGGTGCCATGGTGGGTAGCGATAAAATCAATAATCTGTTCGGGCAAACCGGCGGCCCGCGCCATCTTGATCCCCTCGCGCACGTGATCAATGATAATTTGCGCACTGATGTAGGGATCGAGATCGTCATGCACATTTTCCCGCCCCATCTGGTTATCGGTAAAGAACGCGGGGCGGATCGTCTTGCCAATATCGTGATAATAGGCTGCCACCCGCAGCAGAAGGGCATCGGCGCCAATTGCTTCAGCGGCTGCTTCAGCCAAATTGCCCACCGCGACACTATGGTAGTAGGTACCCGGCGCCTCGCGGATCAACTTGCGTAAGAGCGGGCGCGACGGATGGGCAAGTTCCATTAACTGTAACGCAGTCACTTGCCCGGCCAGCCGGCCAATCATGTTGAAGAGACCAAACGAGAAAATCGTCGTCATGCCACCGTTAGCAAGTGCGCTCAGGATAGTTGCAATCATCCAATCACTAAAACCAGAGATCGTAAAGATCGCTTGTTGGCTGAGCCAGAAGGTAATTTCAAGCGCAATAATAGTGGCAGTAACTCCCAAACCAGCAATCAAAAACGAGCGCAACCGTTCGGCAGGACGGACGAGCAGAATCGCACTAGTGCAACTGGCAAACAAGGTAGCGGCTAACGTTAGATCATTTCCTTCCATTACTCCAAACACAACTGCCGCCAGCAAACTCACGGCAAACCCGATCTGCCCGGTAAAGACCACTGTCGCCACCACGGCCAACATTGCCAGCGGAAAAAAGATGGGACGAGCGTCGTAAATAAGCAGCCCGATTCGGGCGAGGATCAGTGTCACCACAATGGTGATCACCAAAACAAACAATGATCGGGCCTGCTCGATAAGCGTGGGCTGAAAGACGCGGAGATAACCAAACAAACCAGCGCTAAGCAGCGCAGCCAGCAAGCCATGGCCAAGCAATTCCGGCCAGCCGAGCGGGCGAGGCATCGCGCCGGTGGCCTGCAACTTCTCGATATGAGCCGGGGTGACGATCTCGCCGGCGCGAATGATCATCTCACCGGCCAGCACTTTGACTTCAACCGGCGCCACTTGGGCTGCCGCACTAGCCCGTCGCTCTTCGGTTGCCACCGTATCAAGTGTGCGATTCACGCGCAGAAATGCGGCAGTAATGGTTTGCGCCAATTCACGCTGCTCAGGATCGAGCGTCGTCGTCGCCAACCAGAAGCTCAACCAGCGCTCGCGCAATTGATTCAGTGCCCGCTCATCAACGGCATAATCGTATCGCTCGATCGCTCGATCGTACAAATTCAAGATAGTGGTGCGTAGCAGTGACCAATCCTCATCATCGAGGGAAAGAATGAGGCGGGCTTGTTCTGCCGACAACTGCACATCAGCGCTAGGCAATTCGCGTAGCGCGCGCAACCGGCCAGCATCATCAAGGGTCGGATCACTGCGCACCCGCCCGATCAACTCAAGCAGACCAAACAAATTACGACGTTGCTCGATCGGGATTTGCGGGTCATTAAAATAGACGAGATTATCGGGACTATTAGCCGCCTGTTTACGCCGTTCGGCTGTCAGCACCTCGCTGGTATAGATCACTTCGGCGGGTGCAGTAATGCTGAGCGGGCTAGGCTGGCCCACTTGCAAACCACTGGCGCCGGGGAGGCGGAAGGTTAGCACCGCCCAGATCCCGGCCCAGAGCAACAGCGCCGCCAGCACCAACCGTACCCGTGCGCGCGACAGGGCTAATGTTTGCGGCCGGGCAAGCCAACGTGAGAGCCGGTGGCGCGAGGTGGCTTTCATAGGCGTCTCTAGGTGCGAACAACTTACGCCGTAGTCAACAATTCGCGCGCGACCTGACTCAGGATGCGGTTTTCCGCTTTTCCCTTAAACCGTTCCAACAAGACCGGCATCACTTTGCCCATCGCGGCAGGGCCGCTCACCCCTAGTTCAGCGATCACGGCGGCCACCAATGGGCGCAGCTCTTCGGGGCTGAGCATCTTGGGCAGATACTCGCTCAACACGGCGATTTCAGCCTCTTCGGCTGCGGCCAGATCAGCGCGCCCGGCCTTGTGGTAGATGTCGGCAGCATCACGCCGGCGCTTGATTTCACGGGTGATTACTGCTTCTTGCTCGGCCTCGCTCAACGCTGCGTGGCTATCAATTGTAATCTGAGCTTTAGCCGCCTCAATCGCCGCCGGATCACCGGCGTACTTAGCTTCAATTTCGGCAACGGCAGCATCAAATCGCTGCTTGGCCGCTTCGAGTTGCGCCGCTTGCAGCGCGGCGCGCGCGGCGCGAATAGCATTCACACGCACTTTATCACCGGCGCGCATGGCTTCTTTGAGATCGTTGGCAAGGCGTTCTTGGATGGTCATACTTCTCTCCGAATATTGGTTGTCGAAGAGACATAGGGGCACTATGTCCTTACAAGTTCACCCGGCGCGGATAGACGCGCGCCTTTTCAGCACTAATAATGGCCCGGATCTGGCCGACCGCTTCGTCGAGCCGGTCGGCATGGTTGATGACAACATAATCGAAATGGGGCAATTGGGCCAATTCATCGGCCACCATCGCCAACCGGCGCTCGACTTCGGCCGGCGACTCAGTGCGGCGCAGCATAAGCCGGTGGCGCAGCTCATCGAGCGAGGCCGGCGCAAGGAAGATAAACACCGCTTCGGGAGCGAGCCGCTTGATCGTCGCTGCGCCATCGACATTGATCCGTAAAATGACATCGCGCCCGCTGGCCATTGCCTGCCGGATCTCGAATTTGGGAATGCCTTTGTATTGGCCGTAGACTTCTGCCCATTCGAGCAGTTCATCGTTATCGATCATCTGCCGAAACCGCTCGGTAGAGACAAAATGGTAGTCAACGCCATCAATCTCGCCGGGCCGTTGCGGACGGCTGTTCGCAGTGACGACGAAGTGGAAGGGAAACCCTAGCTCACGCATCCGCATGAGCACCGAGTCTTTGCCAACGCCAGACGGTCCTGAGATGACCACGAGCAGCGGTTGTGGCGGCTTACCCTGTAACACCGGATTGAGAAGCTGTTCCATGCCTATGCTCGTCTTGTGGTATCCTGCCGGAAATAGGGCTTACACCTTGTGGTGCGACGATGTACTTTGATGCTTTGACCTTGAACGCCGTTGTCGAAGAACTGCGCGCATCGATCCTCTTCGGGCGGATCCAGCGCGTGGTCTTGGTTGGGCCGCTGACCATCGGGCT
>JANWYE010000162.1 GCA_025057175.1 Chloroflexus sp.
CAGCCCGGTCGCGGCCCCTCACCCCCCGACCCCCTCTCCCACAAGGGGAGAGGGGGAGTGGCGGCGTGGCGGGAGCGGGCGCACCTCCCCCCGGAGGGGGGAGGCGGGGAGGGGGCAGGTGGTGGGGGAGGGAGCAGCCCCCAGCCCGGTCGCGGCCCCTCACCCCCCGACCCCCTCTCCCACAAGGGGAGAGGGGGGAGTGGCAGCGTGGCGGGAGCGGGTACACCTCCCCCGGAGGGGGCAGGTGGTGGGGGAGGGAGCGGCCCCCAGCCCGGTCGCAGCCCCTCACCCCCCGACCCCCGCTCCCACAAGGGGAGCGGGGGGAGTGGCAGCGTGGCGGGAGCGGGCGCACCTCCCCCCGGAGGGGGGAGGCGGGGAGGGGGGCAGGTGGTGGGGGAGGGAGCAGCTCCCAGCCCGGTCGCAGCCCCTCATCCCCCGACCCCCTCGTCCACAAGGGGAGCGGGGGCGGCCCCCAGCCCGGCCCTCCCCCGCTGGGGGAGGGGGAGGCCCTCAGCGCGGCAGCGGCCCCTCACCCTCCGGCCCCCGCTCCAATAAGGGGCGGCCCCCAGCCCGGCCCTCCCCCGCTGGGGGAGGGAGCAGCCCCCAGATCGGCAGCGGCCCCTCACCCCCCGACCCCCTCTCCCACAAGGGGAGCGGGAGCGGCCCCCACCCCGACCCTCCCCCGCTGGGGGAGGGAGCAGCCCCTCACCCTCTGGCCCCTCGTCCACAAGGGGAGCGGGGGGGGGAGGCTCCCAGCCCGACCCTCCCCCGCTGGGGGAGGGAGGCCTCTCCTGAGGACGTTTTGAGGACGCTCGCTTGCTACACTACGAATGCCCAGCCATGCTCGCAGGCTGGGCGCTTTTTGTATCGGCCTTCTCGTTCTCAGAGGTGTTCGTATGCGGCCCACGCTCTTGTTGCTCGTTGTTGTGTTTCTTCTCTCAGCCTGTGGCAGTGGCAACGCTTCACCCAGCATGCCTGCCACCGCGCCAGTATCTGCTCCTACGCCAGCGCCGGCGAACCCCACTGCGCCGGCGGCTACGGTTGCTCCCACCACTGCGCCAGTGGCAGCCGGCCAGTTTGACCCGCGAACAGTGGAACCGTGCGCGTTTTTCAATTCCGAGGAGTTGACCGCCATCACTGGCGTGCCATTGCTGACCACCTATCCCTCAAGGAACAACTTCTTCGTTACCTGCACCTATATGTTCGATGACCAGTTTCAGAGCAATGCCAACCTCGGTATTGATCTGATCAACCCCGGCCCCGATGCGTTTGCAAAGTTGATCCAGTTCAGTCAAGACTCGGGCAAAACCGTTGAGCCATTGGAGTTGGGCGTGAGCGCGGCGCTGGTTACGAGCGATGGCGAAATCTCGCTATACGCGGTTGTGAATGGTTGGAGCGTTACCATCTACGGCTATAAACTCACCCGCGACGTACTGATCGCGATGGGCCAGTTACTCGCTGATCGGCTAGTCGCGTTCACGCCACCGACGGCGAGCGATACGGCTGCTGCGCCCACACCTTCCTCCGGCGCGTTGATCGGGATGGAGGTAGTGATCGAAGAACCGCCGGATATGGCCGGTGTTACCACGCTGGAAAGCCTCAAGATCGTTGGGTTTGCCGGGAGTGCAATGTGCTCGTTCACTCCGGCAGCCGATCCGTTTATCGTCTCATTCATTGCGCGACCCGGCGAAGATCCGCCCACACCGGTCGGTGTTTTTACACTCTCGGCTTCTGGTGGTTTGACCGCCAATCAGCCATCACCAGCCAACATTGAAGTGGGTCTGGGCCGTTCCGATGATCCGCAAATGTTTGCCGGTACAGGAACGGTTATCGTCGCTGCGGATGGGAAATCCGGTACGTTTGAGGCCGGCCGGCTCAAGGGCCGCTGGAGCTGCACGTTTGCGGAATAGATGCGCGCGAGAGCGCAGCGAAAGGCTCTGCGCTCCGGCAAGTGGCTAGCATAGGAGCATTGTAACGTATGACGATCCGTTCCTTCCGGCAGTGGTTGCTGATGTTATTAGGTGTCATGTTGATCGGCGGCGCGAACGTCGCGCCAATCCAAGCAGTAAGCGGCCGTTGCTACGTCAAGTGGAATGCGCTGGGCGCTAATAACGGCACAGCATGGATTGATGCGTACAACGATCTACAATCGGCTCTCGCCAATCTCGCTTGTAACGAGATTTGGGTTGCAGCGGGCTTTTACCAACCCGGCCTCAGCCAGAATGATAGTTTCATTCTCAGAAACAACGTGGCAATCTACGGCGGGTTTGCGGGTGTCGAGTCGAGTCTAAGTGAACGTAATTTGGCCTCTAATCGGACAGTTCTGAGCGGTGACATTGATAACAATGATACATTCAATAGCAACAGTATTGTCACTGCTATCAATGGCACCAATAGTTATAACGTTGTTAAGGCCACTAATGTCAATAACACCGCGATCCTTGATGGCTTCACCATCACCGGCGGTAGTGCTGTCGGCTTTTCTTTGGATTCGGCCAAAGGCGGTGGCATCCGGCTTTATGATAGCAGCCCGGTTTTGAATAACCTGATTATTGGCGGCAATGCAGCTGCCATTGGCGGCGGTTTGGCGAATGAATTTGGTTTTCCCGTCTTAACCAACGTCATCTTTCGGCAAAATAATGCCCAAACCGGCGGTGGGATGGCAAATATCGCTGGTTCAGCCACCCTGTTTAACGTTACCTTTCAGGGCAACAGGGCGCAGCGAGGCGGCGGCATGGCGAATCTGAACAGTGAAACGACATTGAGTAATACCACCTTCAGCGGCAATGATGCCACGGTCGATGCGGCGAGCGATGGCGGCGGCATGTACAATAGCTTAAGTGCTGTCTACCTCAAAAACGCCACCTTTTTTAGTAACAATGCGAACCGTGATGGTGGTGGCATGTTCAACACTGACAGCACCATCATTCTTGAGGATGTTAGTTTTTCGCTTAATGTCGCTGTCAATTGGGGCGGTGGGGTATTTAGCCGCAACCTTACTACAGCGCTCACCAACGTCACGTTCTATGCGAATGTTGCCGATTACGGTGGTGGTGTGTTCGTGCAGAGCGTGGGCGGGACGTGGATAAATGCTACTTTCAGCCAGAATAGCGCTACCCGTTATGGTGGCGGGATCTACGCTTATAGCAATAGCAATCCGGTTATGATCAACATTACGGTAACGGGCAACGAAGCCGGCAACAATGGTGGTGGCATGTATAACGACAGCTCTAGCAATCCATCGCTCACGAATGCGATTATTTGGGGCAATCGAGCCGCCACTGGCGGCGGAATCTATAATTTCGCCAGCAACCCGTCGATTACCTTCAGCAATGTGCAGGGTTGTTTCACCAGCGGGACGTGGAATGGCTTATGCGGCACCGATAATGGCAACAATATGCAGCTTGATCCGTTATTAGGCCCATTGACTAATAACAGTGGCTCGACGCAGACCCACGCATTGCAACAAGGCTCGCCGGCGATCAACAGCGGTTGGTGTGGTCTTATCAACGTGACTGACCAGCGTGGCGTGAGGCGGCCACAGGGTGGCGCATGTGATATGGGGGCCGTCGAGATGGTCTTTCTCTACGTGCCGTTGGCGCAGCGGTAGGCAAGAGCGCGCCTTCCTTCTCAGTATAGAGGGCGCGTTCTTACTTTCTCGGCTAGCAATGCTGCTTACCCGGCCCATCACTTTCATCGCTGCGCCGCCGGTTCGGTGATGCCGGCCAGCGCGCGGCGGGCGCGTTCGCGGTCGTGGTAGGCGGCTTGGAGCGTTGCCATTAGCTCGTCGGTGGCAAACGGCTTGCGTAGCACAGCATACGCGCCACTTGCCGCCATGGCAGCAACCTGATCGGGTTCAATTTGGCCGGTAAACAGGATGATGCTAGCAGTGGGGTCATACGAACGCAAGACATTCAACAAGCTGATGCCATCGAGTTCAGGCATGACCACATCGCTCATCACCATGTCAAACTGATTGGCCGTATAGATCGCCACTGCCTCGGCGCTATGCGCGCAATAGGTCACGCGATGGCCAGCTTTTTCCAACAAGTCAATTAATCCGCGAGCTGAAGCTTCGTCATCATCAATCACCAACAGGTGCAGCGATGGGATCGGTGAGGCCGCCGTTTCGGTTGGCTCTTCCTGCACAATCGGCAAGCGGACGGTCATTGTAGTGCCTTTACCGACCTCGCTCTCGACCTCAAAACGGCCATTGTGATTTTGAATAATGCCATACGATACCGCTAAGCCCAAACCGGTGCCTGACTGGCTACCGGTGGTATTTTTGGTGGTAACGAAGGGTTGGAAAATCTGACGACGAATCGATTCGGGAATGCCACAGCCGGTATCAGCAACTTTGATCACAATCCAGCCATTATCTGCGGTAAGCGTTACGGTGAGGATGCCGCCGTTCGGTTTCATCGCATCGCGGGCATTGGTCAGCAAGTTGAGAAAAACTTGCGAAATTTGGCCGGCATCGCAAATCGTCGGCGGCACGGTCTCGATCTGGCGCACCACTTGAATACTGTGCTTGCGCAGTTCAATTTCCATCAGGGTTAGCGTACCGTCAATCACCTCGCGCAGATCCGACAGCTCGCGCCGCGATTCACGCCGGCGCGCGAAGGTGAGCAGGCTGCCGGTAATGCTCCGGCCGCGCTTACAGGTGTCGAGCACAACCTTCAGCGCCTCATTTTTGATCTCTAGGTCATCATCGGCCAGACCCAGTTGAGCGTAGCCCAACATACCGGACAGTAGATTATTGAATTCATGAGCAATGCTGGCGGCGAACGTGCCTACGGCTGCTAGTTTAGCCGACCGGCCCAGCTCGGTTTGCGTCTCTTGCCAGCGACGGAAGAGGCGAGCATTTTGAATCACGGCAGCGGCGTGGCGAGCAAAGGCGGCCAGCAATCGTTGCTCGTCTTCCTTGAGACCACGCACCGACTCAAACGCTAGGCAGACTGCGCCAAGCGGTTGCTGTTCATCCAACAACGGCAAAAGGATGATGGCTTGCCACGGTGAATGTTGGGTCAGTGCAGCTACTGGCGCTAGCGTCTGGACATGTTGGTCGGTAAAGAGAGTTACCCGTCGCCGTTCGAGCGCCGTCTCGTAATCGTGTGGCAGAGGGATGGGTTGTGGGCCGACCCCTTCGGTTGGCGCCGGCAGATGGTGGGAAGCGACTAGTTGTAAATTCCCATGCTCATCGTAGAGCGTCACCCACGCGCTATCCGCTTCCATCAGGGTGCTCAACCGTTCGCCGAGCAAGTTGAGCATAGTCGGCACATCACGACTAGCCATCAGTGACACAATCAGGTTCTGCAAGTGTTCGCTTTGGCGTGACAAGGCGAGCAGGCGGGAATTGGCGGTACGTAGGTGCGCGTCAGCGATGCTTAATGCCTCTTCGAGCTTGTGCTGGCGGCGCAAACTGATCTGTACCATCGTTAGTGGGGCAATGCCAAGGGCAAAGGCCCACACCTCTTGTTGCCAAAGGATGGCTAGCATCCCGCCCAGTGGCGCAAAGATCAACCCATACCAACCGGCATCGTCAAGCCGCCAGCGGAGTGCCGTTAGCAGGGTTTCACCTTCCATTGGCGCAGTCAAACTGGCACTTGCGATTCGTTCGATCAAATAAACGGTCAGCCCGCTGCCGATCAAGCCAATCAGCGCCGTTGGCGAGGCGATGTTCGCGTTATAGGTGTGTTGCTGCACAGCGGCCATCAATATCACACTACCGGCGGTTAGGGCAATCCAGCGAGTTGCAGCTACTGCCAGCGCCTGCCACCACGACGCCGCGCGCGCCAATGTGCCGGCTACGGCGCCGAGGGCAGTGGCGAAGAGAAAGAGCGGCCACGGCAAGATAATCATTGCGGCAATGAGCAGCACTAGTGTCACTGCCAGCGGACGATCATGTTGGCGTACGATAGTCAACGACTCAAAGATAGTGATTCCGAGCGCGAAGAGGATTGTCGCCAGCCATGCGCCCAGATCAAGTGGCATTGCCGGCGCTAACAGGCTCGAAATCACTCCCACCAGCGCGGCAGCGCCCCACAATCCGAATAGAGACCCGCGTAAAGGTGGCGGAATGGCTTGCATGTAAGGTGTCTCCTTATGGTGTGCATCACTGCCGAGGCGAGGCCACATGTTGCTAAGGCAGCGCGGCAACGACGGATGTGGCGAGGCTGCCTACAGACGATAGGTCTTTAAAGATATTCTATACGTTTTGTCGTACTGAACGAGGGTAGGAACAGGATTGGCGCACCTAGCAATTAACCCAGAAATTACCGCTACTGTCGCCCTTGTGGGATAGCCGGCGATAAGGTGCGGCCAGTCATTCAGGCAACCGCACACCCTGTTCCGTTATCACCAGCAAGCCATCGCGGGCGAGGTCGCTTACCAATTGCTGCAACCATGGCTCGTGGTTCGGGCTGAAGTCAGGCCGCACCTGCCGGCCCAATTCTGATAAGGGCAAGGCTGTGCCGGTCGGTAGCGCGCGCAACGTCGCGATGACCCGCCCGCGATACCAACGGCGCGACCCAATGAATGGCTCGTTCGAGCGTGGCTCGGCAACGCGCTTCAATGCCGGCGCGGCCACGGTCGTGGCCAGCACCTCATCGGCGGCGACAGCGGCAGCGTAAGCGCGGCAGTGCTGGCGCAGGGGGCAGCGCCAGCAAGCCGGGCCGGTGGCAGTGCAAATGAGTGCGCCTAACTCCATGATCGCCTGATTCCATGTCCAGCCCTGCCCCGGCGGGATCAGCGCCTCGGCATGAGCCAGCAGTTCGCTGTCGGTTGGCGCAACGAGCTGGTCGGGGCCAACGCAGAGCCGGCGCACCACCCGCCGGATGTTAGTGTCAAGGAATGCAACATCTTGTTCAAAGGCGAAACAGGCAATTGCGCCGGCAGTGTAGGGGCCAATACCGGGTAGCGAGCGCAAGGCAGCTATCGAGTCTGGTACGCGCCCGCCGTGGTGGGCGACAATCGCCTGTGCTGCTCGTTGCAAATTGACGGCGCGCCGGTTGTATCCCAGTCCGGCCCACAACCGGATAACCTCGGCAGTTGGCGCAGCGGCTAGCGTCTCTACAGTAGGGAATGCGGCTAAAAATGCGTGATATTTTGGAATGACCCGGTCAACTTGCGTCTGTTGAAGCATCACCTCTGCGACCATAATCGCGTATGGATCGCGGGTGCGCCGCCATGGCAAGTCGCGAGCGTGGTTGGCAAACCATTGGAGCAGGTCAGCACGGATCGATTCAAGCATCTCCAATCGTTGGGGTTATGTCTTGCGATAGGCGTCGATCACATCGGGAATGCGGTTGATCTTTTCGAGGAGGGGCGAGAGTTGGACCATTGACTGAAGCGAGACGGTCACATTCAATACCATCCGCCCATTTGCGCGCGGTTTGCCGTGATTTACTTCGGTAATATTGATACCGGCCTCAGCGATTACGTTTGAAATATCGCGCCACAAGCCAACCCGATCCCACGCTTCAATGCGCAATGGCACAGGGAAAGTTTGGTTAGATACCGTGCCATTTCCCCAGCAGACCGGCATCAGGCGGCCACGTTCAGCATCGCTCAGATGTTGAAGCGTACGGCAATCGGCGCGATGCACGGTGACGCCGCGGCCACGAGTAGTAAAGCCAACAATCGGTTCGCCAAAGATCGGGTTGCAGCAACGAGCAATGCGCGACGGGATCTTGCCGGTGCCGGCGAGGTAGATCTCGCCGCTAGCGCTGACTTGGGCCATCGGTTGGGTTGGGCTTGGCGTGGGCGCAGGTGTTGGCGCAGGCGGTTCTTGGCTGGTAAGCAATTTTTGCACCAATGCCCGCTCGTTTAGATCGTCAACCCCGATCTGATAAAAGAGATCTTCTACCGAGCGCACTGAGGGGCCGGCCAGTTCGACCAACTTCTCAAAACTGACGTGGGTAAGGCCAAACCGTTTCAGCTCTTTTTCGAGCATCTCGCGCCCGGCGGCGATATTCTCTTCGCGCTCCAGCCGGCGGAAATAGCGCTTAATGTGATTTTTGGCTGAGGGCGTCTTGACAATGCGTAACCAATCACGGCTGGGGCCGCGCGGCGTTTTCGAGGTCAAAATCTCGACAATCTCACCGTTGCGCAGCTCGTAATTGAGCGGCACCATCCGGTCATTCACCTTGGCGCCAATGCAGTTATGGCCCACTTCTGAGTGAATGCGGTAGGCAAAATCAATCGGGGTCGAACCTTCGGGCAGGTCAATAATCTTGCCTTTGGGCGTGAAGACAAAGACGCGCTCTTCAAACTCGGCGCGCAGCATATCGACAAATTCGCTGTCGGTGGTTTCGTTGCGCCACGTAATCAGTTCGCGCAACCAGCGAATCTTGTTTTCGTAGTCTTTGTCGCTGCGAGTGTTGAAGCCCTCTTTGTAACGCCAGTGCGCGGCAATGCCATGCTCAGCCTCTTCGTGCATCTTCCGCGAGCGGATCTGCACTTCGCAGTGGAGACCTTCTGGCAAGATAACCGTGGTGTGGATCGATCGGTAGGAACTCTCTTTGGGGGCGGCGATATAGTCGTCGAACTCCTGTGGTACCGGCGTCCAGTTCATTTTGCTATGAACGACGCCAAGGGCTTGGTAACAAGCTCCCACTTCGTTGTTGGGATCGTCAACGATAATTCGCACTGAGAGCTGGTAATATATTAGCTCGAGCGGGACGCATTTGCGCTCCATTTTGAGCAAGATAGATAA
>JANWYE010000163.1 GCA_025057175.1 Chloroflexus sp.
CTGTGGCAACGGTGTTGATCCAGAATGGCACGCTCCATCTTGAGGATAATGTGCTGGTCGGCAGTGTTGCCGGTAAAATTAAGTCGATGTTTAGCGATAGCGGCAAACGCCTCCGCCATGCCGAACCGTCTACGCCGGTGGAAATTGTTGGTTTGGAAGGAGTGCCGCAGGCCGGCGACATCCTGCAGGTGATGGACGATCTAGTGGTGGCGCGCGAGATAGCCTTGCAACGGCAGCGCCAACAGCGCGCTGAGGCAATGGCGGCTAGCGCCCGCGGCACTAGCCTCGAAGAGCTGTTCGGCAAGGTGAAGCAGGGTCAGGTGAAAGAACTGAACCTGATCCTGAAGGCTGATGTGCAGGGTTCGCTTGATGCTATCGCCCACCTCATCGAGCAGTTGAACCAGTCGCAGAGCGAGGTGCAGACGCGCATCATCCACCGCGGTGTGGGCGCGATTACCGAAGGCGATGTCAACCTTGCGCTGGCGAGCCACGCAATTATTATCGGCTTCAACGCTCGCCCCGATCCGGCAGCCCGCCGCCATGCCGAGCAGCACGGGATCGATATTCGCTTCTACAATATCATCTACCAATTGCAAGATGATTTGAAGAAGGCGATGGCCGGTATGCTCGCGCCGACCTACAAAGAAGTGGTGGAGGGTTATGCCGAGGTCCGCACGACCTTCCGCTTGCCGACTCGCGAAATCGTCGCTGGTGTGTATGTCACCGATGGCAAGATTACCCGCACTGGCCAGAATGTGCGGGTGCTGCGCCGAGGCGTGGTGATCCACGATGGCAAGATTTCGTCGCTCAAGCGCTTTAAGGACGATGTGCGCGAGGTGACTGCCGGCTACGAGTGTGGCCTCATCGTCGAAGGCTTTAACGACATCGAAGCTGGTGACGCGCTTGAGTTCTATCGCCAAGAGCAGGTGGCGGCGACGTTGTAGGAAGGGGCAGAGCGCTGCTCTGCTCACAAGCAGAGCAGCGCTCTCCGTATAGGATTAGAAAGCGGTTTGCGCTATGTCAAAACAACGTTTGCAACAAGTAGCCGATACGATGCAGCGCATCCTTGGCGAGGTGATTCAAAAAGAACTGAAAGATCCGCGGGTTGGTTTTGCGACTGTGACCCGCGTTGATGTGAGCGCCGATTTGCAACATGCGAAAGTATACATTTCGGTGATGGGCACGCCAGAAGAGCGTGCAGCAACCATGGCGGCGCTCAACCATGCCCGCGGTTTTTTGCGCAAACGCTTGGCCGATGAGATGGGCTATATGCGCTTTATTCCCGAATTGCGCCTCATCCAAGATACATCGCTCGATTATAGTATGCACCTTGATCAGGTGTTCCGCGAAATCCAGCACGAGCGGTTGGTTAATCCACCGAAACTTGATGATGAGCAGTGATGCGGTTCCGTTCGATCCGTACTATAAGAAGCGGATCGCTTATACCCTGCGCGGCCAACAGTTTGCTTTTGATGTTGGTCACACCATTTTTTCCTCATTTCAGGTGGATGAAGGCACCGATCTGTTGCTGCGCCTGATCGAACCGGCGCAGCCCAATCCGCAGCGCATCCTTGATCTTGGCTGCGGTTGCGGTGTGATCGGAATCTGCCTTGCCCGCCGTTTCCCCCAAGCGGAAGTAACGCTGGTTGATAAAGATTTGCTGGCTGTGCGCTATGCGCGCCACAATGCCGAACTCAATGCAACGCCGAATGTGCGGGTGTTGGGGAGCGTGGGGCTGAGCGATGCGCCACCCGGCCCTTATGATTTGATCGTCTCGAATATTCCGGCTAAAATCGGCGACTACGCGATCGAACATGAGTTTGTGCTAACGCCGCTGCGCCATCTTCGGCCCGGCGGCGAGTATTGGTTTGTGGTGGTCAGCGGCCTGAACCATCTTATTCCGCGGCTAGGGCCGCGCCACGATCTGCGCCTCAAAGAGATCAAGAAGCGCGCCGGCCATTCAGTCTATCGCATTGTCATACCCGAATCAACCACAGGAGCGTTATGATCTATACCGATCCGCAACAGGCCGCCGGCCCTATCCGCGACGCGCTGGTCAATGCGCAGCGCATTTTGCTGCTCAGCCACGTTAATCCTGATGGTGACGCGATCGGTTCGCTGCTTGGCTCGATGCATGTCTTGCGCGCCTTGGGCAAGGAGACGATCGCGCTGGCCTCATCGCAACCGCTTGACTATTGCGCAGCATTGCCCGGTTTTGCCGAGTTGCATGTCTATCAGCGGGGTGAGCCGTTGCCTGATTGCGATCTGATCTGGATGGTTGACGTTGCTCATCTCTCGCGTGCTGGCGCGATCTACGACGAGCATAAAGCCGAATTGATCGCTCGCCCGCTGATTATTGTCGATCATCACGCCACAAATGACGGTGGCGGGACGGTCAGTCTGATCCAACCCCGTGAACCTTCGTGCGCTGAGGTGTTGGTTGATCTGTTTGCAGCCCTTGCTTGGCCGCTCTCGCCTGATGCCGCAACGTGCCTGTTTTTGGGCATGATGACCGATACGCAGAGTTTTCAAACCCCGAATGTTAACCCGGCGACCATGCGCCGGGCAGCGGCTCTGCTCGAAGCCGGCGCTGATAAGCAGCGGGTGGTTGATGCGGTTTTCTTCTCAATTCCGCCTTCAACGCTGCGTTTGACCGGCATGGCGATGGCTCATTTGCAGCAGGAAGATGGGATCTTCTGGACGGTGGTGACGCAAGAGATGCTGCGCGCCGCTGGGGCAGATGAGACGGCAACCGATGATACAGTGGGCCGGTTGCAGCGGGTGGCCGGGATGCGCGCCTGCGTGCTCTTCCGTGAACGCACCGATGGCACGGTCAAGATTAGTCTGCGCTCAGTGCCCGGCATTGATGTGGCTGCGGTAGCGCAGCTATGGGGTGGCGGCGGCCACCGGCAAGCGGCAGGGGCAACCTTGCAGATGGGTCTTGAAGCGGCGGTGGCGGCGGTGTTGCCGGCCTTGCGGCAAGCGGTGGCGCAACAAAACCATGGCTGAACTAGTAGGGTTCGTGGTGATTGATAAGCCGGCCGGCCTTACGTCGCACGATGTGGTGGCGCGGGTGCGCCGGTTGGTAGGGCGGCTGGTGAAAGTTGGTCACGCCGGCACGCTCGATCCGGCGGCTACCGGAGTGTTGCCGGTGGCGTTGGGGAGCGCTACGCGCCTGATCGATCAACTGGTTGATGCCCGCAAAGGGTATGTGGGGGTAGTGCGGTTGGGTGTGCAGACAACGACCGACGATGCCGAGGGTGAGCCGTTGGCGACATGCGCCGTGCCGTCATTGACCATTGCTGAGATCGAGGCCGTGCTCGATCGGTTCCGTGGTGACATTCTCCAACAACCACCGGCCTTTTCCGCCCTCCATGTTGATGGCCAACGCGCTTATGCGCTGGCGCGCGCCGGCAATGAAGTAACGCTCGCGCCGCGTCCGGTGCGGGTTGAGCGGCTTGAGCTGCTGGCATGGACGCCGCCTGATGTGACCATTGCGGTTGAATGTGGCAAAGGTGTGTACATTCGCGCCTTGGCCCGTGATATTGGCGCGGCGCTGGGATGTGGCGCGCATTTAGCGGCATTGCAACGCACGTTTGTTGGCCCGTTCCGGCTTGAACAGGCTGTACCGCTCGCTGCGCTGACCGACCGCGCAGTGTTAGCGCAGCATCTGCTACCCCCAGAGACGGCTCTGCTCGATTGGCCGACTCTGCTCCTCGATGAAGCCGATGCCCGCCGAGTGCTGCATGGTATGGCGATCTTTGCTGGTCAGCCTATTGCTGACCGCGCTCGCGCCCACGATCCGTCCGGCCGGTTGATTGCGCTGCTCCGGCGCGATGGCGAGCGTTGGCAGCCGGTGAAGGTGTTTAGCGGCGGAGAGAGGGAGTAGGAGCTGCGTGATGAATGCAATCCTGCATAGAGTGCGGTAGCGCCACAGAGGGCGCGGAGAGGTGTTAGCCGTCACATTGCCGCCCGCCCCGCGCGCAAACTGTGATGGGCGCAGTGTTTGGTGGGTATACCGCGAGCAATATGGAATGCGGCAGTTTGATTGCCGCATTCCATACATGATGCGCAACTGCGATCTGTTCCGCATTTAACCGCCGCATCTTCGGTACACATTGCGCAGGAAGCAAGCGAAGAGCTGCGCAACGTCGCGCCGCCTTGTTATGGAATGCAGCAGCGCAACGTTCGCGCGCCCCTCACGCGAACTGTGCAGAGTGCAGTGTAGCGCTGCACTACGGCAAGCGCAGAGCTGGTATCATGTGCGCCAATCTCATTAAGCACTGCTGGGGAATATGAACGCAACACTTCGTCTTTACTACGATAATGCATACCTCACCGAGTTTACCGCGCAGGTAGTGGCGATATCCGAACGCGCTGGCCATCCGGCGTTAGCGCTCGATCGCAGCGCCTTCTACCCGGAGGGCGGCGGCCAGCCGGCCGATCGCGGATGGTTGCATGGCGCGGCTGCGGAGCGCCGCTGGGAGGTGGTTGATGTCCAGAGTGACAATGGTGTGGTCTGGCATCTTCTCGCCGCCGGTGAGTCGCCGCCAGCAGTAGGCGCTGCCATTACCGGCCAGATTGACTGGGCGCGCCGGTTTGATCACATGCAGCAGCATTGCGGCCAGCATATTCTTACCGCTGCGTTTATTGCCACTTGCGATGCGCCGACTGTCTCGTTCCACCTTAGCGAGCGTAGTGTGACGATTGATCTGGCCGTGGCTGAGTTGAGCGAAGAACAAGCCCGCGCTGCCGAGGCGTGGGCGAATGCGGCAGTCTGGCGGAACGTGCCGGTGCAGGCGCGGTTTGTGTCGCCGGAAGAGTTGGCGCAGATCCCACTGCGCAAGCCGCCGGTAGTGAGCGGCGCTGTGCGAGTGGTGAGCATCGGCGATATTGATCATTCGGCGTGCGGTGGCACCCACCCGGCGCGCAGTGGCGAGGTCGGCGCAATTGCCGTGCTAGGTTGGTCACGGCAACGCGGCATGATCCGGGTCGAGTTTGCCTGCGGCGGTCGGGTGATTGCGGCCTTGCGCGAGCGGGATGCGGCGGCCCGCGCGGCGGCAGCGGCGTTGAGCGTAGGTTGGGCCGAGTTGCCGGCGGCTGTGACTCGCTTGCAAGAGGCGCAGCAGGCGTTACAGCGCGAACTTGCGCAGACCCAACGCGAGCTTGATGCGTTGCGGGCCGCGCAATGGTATGCGCAGACGCCACCCATCAACGGGCGGCGCATCGTGACGGCCACGCTGCCTATGGCTGGCGTAGAGCGGCTGCGCGCCATTGCTAACTTCATTGCCGAGCTGCCGGATGGAATTGCGATTGTTGCCGGTGGCGAAGAACGAGTGCAGGTTGTAGTAGCGTGCCATCCCGACACCAATGCCGATGCGCGTGACATCCTTGCCGCAGGGATGGCTGTGCTGGGCGGGCGTGGCGGTGGCAATGCCCGCATGGCCCAAGGCGGCGGTGGGCAAGCGGGCGCGTTGGCTACCGCGATCGCCGCAATGGCCGAACGCGCCTCCCATCACTCTTGACCGGTAGAGGTGGCGACCCAGAAGATACTAGCGCCCAATTAGCGGCAAAAACCAACGGTGGTGGAGCGTCACCGTCGCCAATAAGTGATTGTACCCCGTATGCGCTTCCCACACCCCTTCGTTTGCCAAGCGAATGCTATACTCTGGCCGCGTATTCAGCGTTGGCGCTGGATCGGGCAGGTTCAACAGCACCTCATAACTGCCGGCAGCTAAATGGCTTGGCAATGGCGCGGTCAAGGTTAGCGACTTCGTCTCGTTTGGTGCGGGTAAGAGGAGCCGAACATCGCCGTTAGTCATTGGCAGCCGATAGACAGCGCCGCTTGCCGTATGCCGCAGCACGAGTTCGAGCTGGCGCGGATTATAGGGCCGGGCAAAGCCTTCGTTGATCATCCGAACAGTTATGCTGAAGGGTGCGCCAATCGTCGCTTGACGGGGGATGGCAGCGTCGAGCAGCCGTAACCGGTAGCCTAACCGGCGCGCAATCTCATCGTAGCATCCTTCATCTCGCCAGCGTTGCAGCACACCGGGATGGTAATCTGAATTGATGGTGCTCCAGCGTATCAGCGCAAGCTCGTTCAAGGCATTGGCGCAGCCGATATACGGTTGCGCCTCTTCGTCATCATTGCACGTTTCGCCGCCTTGCGGCACGAACAGGTTGTCCTGATGCAGAAAGTTCTTCTGTTGGGCAATCGTCTGGTCATCTGCCGGCCAGTACGTGCCCCAATCATCGCGTGAGGCGAGTAGGCAATCGTTGTGCGCGCCGAGGCGGGCCTTGAGCGTATTGCGATACGCTTCCGGCGCTGTCAGTGGATTGGTATCGTTCGTCAGTTGCTGTTTGTAGCGCGGCGTGCGCACGGCGATAGCGCGAGTGGGTGGCAGAGCGGCCAACAGCCGGTTCGTAATCGCGCGTGTGCTGTCGTTAATGCCGGTGGAACCAATCAGTGCGTTGGTTGAATTGTGCCATTCGCCCCACGCGCCGATAAAACCGGCTTCCATAAACGCAATCACATCGGCGTTATCGCGCAACACCGGCGTTAATTGATCGATATGCTGCAACACCCGCTCAAGCGGCGCGTCGGGTTCGCCAATGCCGAAGTTGTAAGCGAACCGCAAGACGATTTTCATGCCGGCCGATCTGGCGGTGGCGAAGTCTGCTTGCAGGTATTCGAGAACAGTCTGCGGCAGCGCTTGATCACGATACGGTTCCAGCAAATAATAGGTTCGCACCATCGTGATGCCTTGGCTACGCGCTTGGAGCAGATCGTTGCTTTCAAGCGGAATCCGTTCGCCATTGCGCCAGATCGGAGCGCGCTGGATGTAAAACCCACGTTCTGGATTGGGAAAGTTTTCGGCGCTCGCGGTATAGGTGATAACTTGGTCGCCAGAGGCAACTGTGCCGGCTTTCCAGCATAGCAACAGTGCGGTCACTAGGCCGATGATCAGCCACAATCGTAGCCAAGCCGGTATTTTTGCGAAGTGTTTCAGCATATCAGTCGAATAGTCGGCAATCACACATGATGATAGTACAAGCCGGTATGCCGAAATGCAAGTGCGAATGACTACAAAACGGAGCGACCAATACGTTCTACGCTTGGCTCGCCTATCATGCTACAATACGGCTAGCTCAATGTTATGGTCAGCCTAAACATAATGGAGCAGGCGATGAGTGAAAGCGTTGAAATGTATTTAGTGATGACAGCTCTCTTGCGCAAAGCGCCCGATCAGCCGGTGCCGGTGTCGGTGCTGGCCAGCCGGTTGGGGGTATCGCAGGTATCGGCGAACGAGATGTGCCATCGCTTGCAAGAGCGCGGCCTGCTCTCCTACCAGCCCTACCGCGGCGTCACGCTAACCCCTGATGGCGAAGAATGGGCGCAGCGGATCCTCTCGCGGCGGCGGATGTGGGTCATCTTTCTGGTTGAAAACCTTGGCATTGATCCCGAAGAGGCTGACGCCTTGGCTTGCCAGCTTGAGCATATTACGTCAGAACGGCTTGATGCAGCCTTAAAAGCCTTTCTCGAACGCGATCCGGCGGCGCGTCCTGCCGTCGCGTCGGCCCCGCAACCGCTCAGCGCTTGCACTGCCGGCACGCAGGGGGTTGTTACGGCGATTGATGCCGAACCGGCTGCGGTGGCGTTTCTTGCCCGCCAAGGGTTAGTTGCCGGCGCTGCCGTCGAGGTGTTGGCAGTCAGCGATGATCAGACAGTGTTAGTGCAGACTGCTGAACACCAGCTTGCGCTAGCGCCGGCCCTTGCCGCTCGGGTAATGCTGGCTGTGCCCGCCGCCGATCGGCGCGCTACTTGGCGGCGGTGTAGCGCGTTTTGGGCTTGTGTGCGCGGCGAAGCACACGAGTGTCCCCCGGTTGGGCAAGAGGTTTAGAGCTTTTTGATGCGCTTGCCGATCAGGCGCGTTCCCATACCATAGCGCGGGGCGTGGCCCTTCGTCATTGCGCGGGGGCGTGGCCCTTCTGTCATTGCGCGGGGGCGCAGCGCCCGAAGCAATTGGGCGAATGGCGCTGAAGGAGGAGCTTGCTTCGCCGCCTGCAGTGGTGCGCCCGCTTTGTCATTGTGCGGGGGCGTGGCCCTTCTGTCATTGCGAGGGGGCGTAGCCCCCGAAGCAATCTCCTACTCAAGCGGGAAGAGTGACTTGCAGCAATTGGGCGAATGGCGCTGAAGGAGGAGCTTGCTTCGCCGCGCTGCGCGCTCCTCGCAATGACAGGAGGGGTGCGGGTACCTCCCGCGCTCAGGGGGATTGCTTCGCCGCGCGTTGCGCGGCTCGCAATGACAAGCGGGGCGGCGGGGGCGTGACCCTTCTGTCATTGCGAGGGGGCGTAGCCCCCGAAGCAATCTCCTGCTCAAGCGGGAAGAGTGACTTGCCGAAAGGGCACCACTGGCGCTGAAGGAGGGGATTGCTTCGCCGCCTGCAGCGGCTCGCAATGACAGATGGAGTGTGGGAGGGGTGGTTGTGCGGATACCTCCCGCGCTCAGGGAGCTTGCTGCGCCGCCTGTGGCGGCTCGCAATGACATGGGGGGCGGCGGCTCGCAATGACAGAGACCCGTTGTCATTGCGCGGGGGCGTGGCCCTTCTGTCATTGCGCGGGGGCGTAGCCCCCGAAGCCTGCTCAGGCGGGAGTACTAGGGGCGCGGGCACCTCCCG
>JANWYE010000164.1 GCA_025057175.1 Chloroflexus sp.
CACTGCCACGCAGAGCGCAAATCTGGCCGCCAGTGTCGCCATAGCCATCGTAGAAGGTCACGATTGAGATATTCGGATAATTGGCCGCTAACGACTGCAACTTTGCCAATTCAAACGCCGGTTGCGCAACCGCGCTCATGCGCAACGGATCGCCCAGCGCGTTATCGGCAGCCACATAGATCAGCACTGTCCAGTTGGCCGGCGCAGCGCCGGATGGCATCCCCTCATTAGATGACGGCTGCGAAGGCAGCACTGCCGGCGCCGGCAAAAAGGTAATGGTATGTTCGGCAAAGCTATAGCCAAACGCCGGTCGCGCAGCAGTGCCGCGCGTATCACGCACGATCGCATACCAGCGGTACGGATGGCCATAGCGCAGCTTGATAGTGGCCAAACTGGCCGGCACCAGCTCAAAAAACGGCTCAGCCGCAGTCAGAGGCGGGCTGCACACCTGTGGCGGCAAGCCAGTTTCAGGTATGATCAGCGACGGATCGTAGAGACAGACTTGGTACGTTTCGCCCTCGATCCCGCGCGGCTCGATCTGGAGGCGCACCGGAGAGTCTGCGGCCAATACTACTACCGCATTGGGAGGCGGATCGACCAAGCGCACCGTGCTCACCTCAAGATCGAGATTCGTCACCTCCTGCCCAGCAACCAGTGAGGAGATCACCGGCCCAGCCAACACACCTAACCGGCGCTCATCGCGGCTGGATCCAAGCGGCTGATTGGCAAACCAGACCTGATAGGCAGCTCCGGCGGGTAACGGCGGCACATTGAACTGATAGCGAAATCCATCGCCAGACGGCGCCACATTCGCTGTCGCCACCACCTGTTGCCCAGCGCTATCATAGCGAACTAGCAACACCCGCCCATCGCCGAGGTTGGGTGATGTGCGGTTACGTTGCGTTATTCGCCCGCTGAGGGTCGCAATCGTGCGGCTACACACCTGCGCTTCGATGTCATCAAATGAGATACTCAGCGCAGTACCATCATTCACCCCGCGCAGCGTTATGACCAACTGAGCTGAACCACGTTCAACGAGCGGCGCAATCGCAGTGGCAGCCCACGTAAAACTGCGCCAATTGCCATCGGCCCTGCCACTGAGCGGAATATCAACCGCGAATATGCGGCCCGAGGGGGTGGGATTATCAGGTAGATTCAACGACAGCGTTACCGTATCGTTTGGCCCTAACGCGCCGGGTGGGATCCGGTACTGGAGCGAACCAATGATCTGTTCGGCGGTCGCGGGAATGGTAAAGGCTTGACCAAAGGCATCAACATCAACACCGCTATCGCCATCGCCATCATCATCTTCCGTTAGGAAGATTGCCTGTGGCGGTGAAAAGACACGCGCTGTAGCCGTCGTGAAAACGACCTGACTGCGCACCACGCGCCAAGGCGATACTGATGGTGCATGGTCGATCGCAGGATCGGCCAACGCATCGGTGCAGATCAAATTAGCCAGATCGGGCGGCGGCAGATCAACCGCGGCCTCAACCCGTACCGGCAAGAGTCCGAGCACTAACCCAATGCCGATCAGCAGCGCGATCAGGCGCTGCTGCATCGCCAAACGCCGAGGTAAAGTCTGGTACAATAAAGCGACCATGCGCCACAACTCCGCTGGAGGCGATATGACCGAAGTCTATCAGCTCACCGTCAGTGCCGCTCAAGCTGCCTTAGCAGCCGGCGAGATCACGGCGGTCGAATTAACCGAAGCCTATTTAGCGCGGATCAACGCCACCGAACCGCAGATCCGCGCCTTTCTCCATCTCACACCGGAAGCCGCGCTTGACGCAGCGCGAGCGGCCGATGAACGCCGACGGCATGGCCGAACCCTTGGCCCGCTCGACGGCATCCCGATCGGGATCAAAGATGTCATCTGCACCGATGGCGTGCCAACCACTGCCGGCTCGCGCATTCTGGCTGGCTTTCGCCCGCCCTACAATGCCACCGTCATCGAGCGGCTGCTCGCTGGTGGCGCAGTGCTCATCGGCAAACTCAACTGCGACGAGTTTGCGATGGGTTCGAGCACCGAAAACAGCGCCTACCAGATCACTACCAACCCGTGGGACACCAGCCGGGTGCCGGGCGGCAGCAGCGGTGGCAGCGCGGCAGCCGTCGCAGCCGGGCAAGTGCCGGCCACTCTTGGCACCGACACTGGCGGCTCGATCCGACAACCGGCTGCGCTGTGCGGTATCAGCGGCCTCAAACCCACGTATGGCCGGGTTAGTCGCTATGGCCTTATCGCCTACGGCTCGTCGCTCGACCAGATCGGGCCAATGGCTTGGACGGTTGCCGATCTTGCCTTAATCATGAACGTCATTGCGGGCCACGATCCGCGCGACGGCACGAGCGCGCCAATACCAACCCCCGACTACACCGCGGCGCTAACTGGCGATCTACGCGGGCTGCGAATCGGCATTCCACGAGAATACTTCGTCGAAGGCATGGAACCGGGTGTGGAAGCCGCCACCCGCGCGGCAATTGAGGCGCTGCGCGAGCAAGGGGCAACGTTGGTCGAGGTATCACTGCCGCACACCAAATATGCTTTGCCTACATACTACATCATTGCCCCTGCCGAGGCTAGTGCCAATTTGGCCCGCTTTGACGGCGTGCGTTATGGCTTCCGCGCCGAGGGTGAAACGATGTGGGAGCAGATCGAGCAGACGCGCGGCCAAGGCTTCGGCCCCGAGGTACGCCGGCGGATTATGCTCGGCACCTACGCGCTTTCAGCCGGCTATTACGATGCCTACTACCGGCGCGCGCAACAGGTGCGCACCTTGATTAAGCGCGACTTTGAGCAGGTGTTCGGCGAAGTAGATCTATTGGCAACGCCAACATCACCCACTGTCGCCTTTCCTATTGGCCAAAAGATCAACGATCCACTGGCAATGTACCTAAGCGATGTTTGCACCTTGCCGATCAATCTGGCCGGTGTTCCAGCGCTGGTCGTGCCGTGTGGCTTCAGCGAGGGGCTGCCGGTAGGGTTGCAACTGATCGGGCGGCCATTTGATGAAGCGACTCTGTTGCGGGTTGGGGATGCCTATCAGCGCATGACCGACTGGCATACGCGCCGGCCGGTGTTGGTCAGCAACTAATTGGGCCTAGCATCAAACAGCCTTGCACCACATTCACGTAGATTGTGGTATACTAGAAGGCGGTTTATTAAAACTCGACCGGTCAGTATTGGATTATTCAAGGAGAGATACCGTCAATGAGCCGTTCACGAGGGGCTGGGCGGCCGCGATCGCGCCGCCGAGAGTGTGAGTTTACCAAACTTGGCATTGTGCCGGACTATAAAGACGTCAAGCGGCTACAGAAGTATCTGACTGCACAGGGCAAAATCTTGCCGCGGCGTCGCACCGGCGTCTCGGCCAAGATGCAGCGCCGGCTGGCAGTAGCCATCAAGCGGGCGCGCCATCTGGCATTGCTGCCGGCAGCGCCAGCGCATACGCGCTAAGCGATTATCGCCAACGACGGCAGGGGTGACGTGCGAGGGTTTAGCCACGATTAGGGCTGGCTTGCCCTCGCATGTTGATTACACGGGAAGTATCTTATGGCGGCAAATACCTCATCATCGCTGCAACCACCACTCGATACACAGGCTTGGTTGAGCGGTGTGCGTGCTGCGTGGCAACGCAGCGGCCTACGCATCACCGGCCCCCGCTTGCGCGTGATCGAGACGATCGTATCGTACCGCGCTCCATTTAGCGCCGAGCAGCTCTACGCCGACCTCTGCACTCACCACGAAGCGCCGGGACGGGCAACGGTCTATCGCACGATCGAACAACTGCATGCCAGTGGCTGGCTCGCGCGCATCCATGGCTCAGTTGGCGAAGAAGGCTACGTGCCCTGTCACCCCGGCCATCTCCACCATCTGGTCTGCACGCAGTGCGGCGCAGTGTTGAGTTTTGAAGGCTGTGATCTGGAACAGATGCTCGCCCGTGTCGCAGAAGAGACGGGATTCAACGTTGAGGGGCATTTGTTGCAATTGTTTGGACGCTGTGCGCAATGCCAAGCAAAAATGGCAGCGATATAGCGGCAGAGTGATGCCCTGCCGCTATACCATCGCTGGTGGCAATTCTACCCCCAACTCGCTTAGACGCGGACGCACAATGTCGAACGCCCCCATCGTTTTGAGGCGAGCGACGAGATACGTTACGTCAAGTTGACAACGCCGGATAATGCCAGCAACGTCATTGACATCATGCTTCCCCTGCTCTGGCCCGCGCTGCAAGAGCAGTTTATGCGCCACAATGTCTTCCGGCGCGGCCACATAGACCTGCGCTCCGAGGAGGGGCATCCGGCGCCGGTGCTGCTGCATTGGCTCGTCGAGCCAGAAGGGATGGCTGGCGACGCCCCGGCGCACCGTCAAATCATCAAATAGCTTAATCCCGCGCCAGATCACCCGCGAACCGTCAGATTGCACAGCTTTGTGTGACTGTTGCAGCAATTGGATAATGCGAGGTAATGCGCCGCGCTGCACCAGAATATCAACATCGTTGAGCGGGCGTCGATCGCCGTACAGATGGGCCGCCGCGCCGCCAATCACAGCCCAAGCCATCTGATCGCCGTCGAGGAGGCGTTGGACGATAGCAAGATTTCCGGCGATAAGTGACATTGCGTTCTCCCTATAACAACGAGCCACCCGCTGCTAACCATGCCTCGCGGGTCAATTCCATCTCGTAGAATTCAACTTGCGCATCGAACCGGTTGCGCCGAAAATGCGGGCGCAGGTGTTGATACTGTTGATCGTCCAATAATTTTAGCACTGGTTCATTACCAATTCGCCGCCATTCGCTGCCCACGCCGACAAAGCCAAGCCGTTGATAGCAGCGCACAGCGCGCACATTGAAGGCAGCAACATCAAGCACCATCCGTTGATAGCCGAGCGAGCCGAAATAATAGGCGAGAAAGAGTCGCAGCGCCTCGCCGCCTAAGCCCTGCCCAACGTAAGGCTGGGCTAGCGAAATTCCGAGCCGGGCCGATTGCCAGTGCCGGTCGATCTCACGCAGTGAGATACGCCCAATGAGCGGGCCTGAACGCAGATCGATTGCCCAAGCCTCGGTAGTGCCCGTCCAATGATGATCATCCTGACCGGGCTGATACGGGCGCGGAATATTCCACAGCGAGCTAAACGGTTCGCTATAGCGCGGCCAGCGCTCTTGCATCAGCGTATCGGCTCGCCGCCACGGGCGAATGCGAACGCGCTCGCCGAGCAATTCGCGCATTTCCGCTTCCTCTGCCACAAGCCCTCTCCTACGGTTGCGGACGTAGATAGTTGAGCGACATCCAGCCCTCGATGATCTGGCCATTCAGCTCAACTTGTACCTTCAGCCACGGGATATTATCAGCCATCACTGGCCCTTCCAACTTCCGCACCACGACACCGTTCGGCACAATGGTGATGATGTTATCCGGTTGCGCACTCGGCGCAGACCGGAGATTCAACCCCTCAGCAATATTGACCACATACTGTTCAGGGGTGGTATTTCCGGGCCAACTGAGATCGGGCAGCGACCATGCCGGCAAATCGGGCAAACGCGGCGCTTCGCCTAGCCCAAACCGCTCAATTGCCCATGTGACGGCCCAGAATGATCCAAACGCCACCATGAGCAAGAGCAGAATCATGACAAACCAGCCCATGAGGCTGCGGCTTAAGTTATAGCGCCGAAACTGATCGATGTCAAAAGAAGTCGTCAGTGCGCGGCTCATCCGGCTCCGCAAATCGTCTTGGCGCGACGCCGGACGGGTTGGCGGGGTCGCTGGCGGCGTAGGCGCAGCCGGCTGGCGCTTCGCCGCGATCTCAGCGGGTGGGCGAACGGTAGCCACCGGTTCTACCACGAGCCGGCGAGTCTGCACGGTCAACTCGCGCCAAAGATCGTTGATCGCCTGCGCGAACGCCTGCGCATCGGGGAAGCGTTGCGCTGGATCGCGGGCCGTCGCCTGCGCGATCAGCCGCTCTACCGATGGCAGATACATTGTCGGACGAGCACGGGCCAATGACGGCACCGATTGGGTAAGGTGGGCCAGTGCCGTCGCTCGCGCATCCTCGCCATGAATTGGGCGTTGGCCGGTGATCAGTTCAAAGAGTAAAATGCCCAAAGCGTACACCACGCTTGAGCGTTGCGGCGGCTGGCCAGCACTGAGTTCGGGCGCCCGATAGTGGGCAAGATCGGCGGGGATCAGCGCCGGGGCAAAAAACCAACCATCAACCAACTTGACCTGCCCATCGCCAACCAACAAGAGATTAGCGCTACTGATCGGCGGATGAAAGAGACCGAGTGGCGACTCATCAGAGCGATGGCGTTGGCAGAGAGCAACCGCATCGGCCACTTGCCGCACAATTGAGAGAGCTTGCGCCACGCTCAACGCCCCGATGCCAAAGAGGGGCCGGCCCTCGACCGCTTCAGTAATAACGAACGGACGATCACTGCTCTCACCGCTATCAAACACTTCCAGCAACACCGGATGGGAGCGGCGCGCGCTTTGCGCCGCTTCGGCGATGAATTGCTCGCGTTTGCGCGGATTATCACGCAATTCCTTGCGCAACAAATGGATCAAGACCGTCCGTTGCAAGCGCAAATCGGTCGCCTTGTACACAACGGCCAGTCGTGATTCACCCAGCGCTTCATGCACGCGATACCGGCCGAAGAGAAGTGGTTCCTTTGTCGCTTCAGGAGCGGTCATGCGATTGACTCATCGAAACGGTGTGCGAGCGGTATACTGGCTTAATGCGCCATTGATATTGCGGCCATTACGTTCCCCGGCCAGTCTCGCCGCCAGATCATTAAGCAGGCCCAGCAGCAATGCATCCACTCTTCTACCAGTATACCGCTAAGACGCAAGCGGTGCGCGATCATGAGGCTGCCGGCATCCAGCATAAACCTTATCCGGCGACACAAGCCTCAACCGCCAACGCAAACCGAGCCACCGCCTCATCAGCCTGCGCCATCGTCAAGGTCAGCGGCGGGCAGAAGCGGATGGTTGAGGCGCCGCAGGTCAGCACAAGTAACCCCTTGCGGAAGCTTTCTTCCATGATAGCATCAGCCAGCGCGCCAGCGGGATTGCCTTGTGCATCGACAAATTCTACCCCGATCATCAGCCCGCGACCGCGCACGGCGCCAATCTGCGGAAAGCGCTGCTGCAACGCCTGCAACTGTTCCAGCAGATACGCACCAACTGTCGCGGCATTGTCCATCAACTCTTCTTCGACCATGCAAAGCAACTCATAGGCCACAGCGCACGTAAGGCCATTGCCGCCATAGGTATTGCCGTGCGAGCCGGGCTGCCACTGTCGCGCTAGTTCGGCGCGGGCAATCATCGCGCCCAGTGGCAAGCCGCCACCCAATCCCTTGGCCGACGCCACAATGTCAGGCACGATCCCCTCGTGCTCGAAAGCCCACATCTTGCCAGTGCGGCCAACCCCACTCTGCACTTCATCCACAATCAGCAAAATGCCATAGCGATCGCAGATCGAGCGTAAGCGGGCCAACGCGCCGGGAGGGGGCACTACATAGCCGCCTTCACCTTGGATCGGCTCGATGATGATTGCGGCCACCTCTTCGGGCGGCGTGGTTGTCTTGAATAATGTGCGTTCGATCAGATCAAGACAAGCAATCTCGCACGATGGAAACTGAAGATTGATCGGGCAGCGATAACAATTTGGATAATAGGTATGGCTAACACCGGGCAGCAGCGGGAAAAAGCCGCGACGTTGGCGCGGCTTCGAGGCTGTTAACGAGAGACTGCCATAGCTGCGTCCATGAAAAGCGCCATAGAATGCAATAATATTTTGCCGGCCAGTGGCGTAGCGCGCCAGTTTGATGCTCGCCTCCACTGCTTCGGTGCCGCTATTGGTAAAAAAGACCTGCCAGCCCTTGCCGCCGGGCATCAACGAGACAATCTTCTCGGCAGCCCGCACCATCGGTTCATTGTAAAAATCGGTACCAGCCATGTGGGTAAAACGTTGCAACTGCTCTTGCGCCACCTTGATCAGGCGCGGGTGGCAATGACCGGCAGCCAGCACGGCAATACCTGCGTTCATATCGAGAAACCGGTTGCCATCCACATCCCACACTTCACAGCCCTGCGCGTGATCAATTGCGAGCGGATACACGCGCCCCAATGGCGCGATCACCTCGCGATCGCGAGCCACCAACTCTTGAGCGCGCGGGCCGGGCACCGGTTCAGGCATATAATCGGCGGGCATCCTCGCCGTGTCGGTATACGTCGTCATGCTATGCTCCTTTGCAGATTTGCTGTTAGTTGCAGGCAGAATATTGTAGCCGACATACGCTAAGAGCGTCAAGGCAGGTCTAGCCAACAACCGCTTCGCGGCGCACGATGCCATCACGGGGGCGGGAGTAATCCCTGAGCAGGCAGGGAATTGCGTCGCCGCGCGTTGCGCGGCTCGCAAGGACAGAGGGGGTGTCTGGGCGCGGCTCTTCTGTCAGTGCGAGGGGGTGCCCTTCTGTCATTGCGAGGGCGCGGTACGCGCCCGAAGCAATCCCCTGCTCCAGCGGAAGGGGTGCCTCGCCGCAACCGGGCTAGTGGCGGAAAGGAGGAGATTGCTTCGCCGCCTGCGCGCGGCTCGCAATGACAAAAGGGCGCAGCCCCCGCTCCCCTCTGT
>JANWYE010000165.1 GCA_025057175.1 Chloroflexus sp.
GACGCAATCCCCTGCGGGGGTGGGAATGATAGGCTTTAAGAGAGCTGGTCCCGCTGAAGGGGGAGATTGCTTCGGGTGCCTGCGGCACCCTCGCAATGACAAAGGGGGGGCGGCCCCCGCGCAGGGACAACAGTGGGTATGAGGGGTGCGCTGCAAGGGGGCTGGTCCCGCTAGAGCAGGAGATTGCTTCGGGTGCCTACGGCACCCTCGCAATGACACATGGGGCTACGCCCCCGCGCAAGGACAAAGGCCCCCTGTCATTGCGAGCCGCGCCCCCGGCGCGGCGACGCAATCCCCTGCGGGGGTGGGAATGATAGGCTTTAAGAGAGCTGGTCCCGCTGAAGGGGGAGATTGCTTCGGGTACCTACGGCACCCTCGCAATGACACATGGGGCTACGCCCCCGCGCAGGGACAACAGTGGGTATGAGGGGTGCGCTGCAAGGGGGCTGGTCCCGCTAGAGCAGGAGATTGCTTCGGGTGCCTACGGCACCCTCGCAATGACACATGGGGCTACGCCCCCGCGCAAGGACAAAGGCCCCCTGTCATTGCGAGCCGCGCCCCCGGCGCGGCGACGCAATCCCCTGCGGGGGTGGGAATGATAGGCTTTAAGAGAGCTGGTCCCGCTGAAGGGGGAGATTGCTTCGGGTGCCTACGGCACCCTCGCAATGACACATGGGGCTGCGCCCCCGCGCAATGACAAAGAGGGAGCGGGAGAGGTGTGCTGCAAGGGAGACGTGCCGCCCCCGATGTCATTGCGAGCCGCCCCCGGTGGCGACGCAATCCCCTGCGAGAGCGGGATTGCTGTCGCTAGAGCGGGAGATTGCTTCGGGTGCCGCAGGCACCCGAAGCAATGACAAGGGGGGCTGCGCCTCCGCATGAATGTCTTTGCGCTTCCTTGTGTGTTGTTTTGTTGAAGTATAGCCACAATTCCCGGAGGTACATCATGGCCAAACAAGCGCCGGCCGCTCTGTCTGCACCCTCCGCGCGCCGTCTGAGCGGGCGGCGAGTGCGGCAATGGATCGACGCTTTCGGCATGTTGTTGCCGACCATTCTGGGTGTGTTGATCTTCTTCTTAGTGCCGCTCGCTATCTCGTTTTATCTCAGCTTTACCGATGCGCGCCTGTTTGGCGATCCGAATCTGGTTGGCTTGAACAATTATCAGCGCGCGCTGTCTGACCCCACGTTCTACCGGGCGATGTGGAATACGGCTGCTTTTTCACTAGTGACGCTCGTGGTGTCTACGGTGCCGGCCTTGCTATTGGCTGTGATCCTCAACGAACGGATCGCCGGCCGCACCTTCTTCCGCGCTGTGTTCTTCATTCCGGTAGTGGCGTCAGTGGTTGGTGTGACGCTGCTCTGGCGCTATCTGCTCAACGTTGATTTTGGCTTCGTCAATTATGCCATTCGTCTCCTCGGCTTTGAGCCGATTCCTTGGCTGACGCGCCCGGAATGGGGCTTGGCCAGCGTGATTCTCGTCTTCTCGTGGAAGACGATTGGCTACAATATGGTGATCTTTCTGGCCGGTTTGCAGGGTGTGCCGCCGCAACTCTATGAAGCGGCCAGCCTTGATGGGGCAAGCCGCTGGCAGCAGTTTCTCTACATCACGGTGCCGATGCTTTCGCCAACAACGTTCTTTGTGCTGGTGACGACGCTGATCAATTGTCTGCAAGTGTTTGATGTGCCGATCGCGCTCGGTTTGACCCGCTCGAACACGGTTGGCCCGGCTGACTCGATGTTGACGATTGTGCCATTGCTCTGGCGCGAAGCTTTTATCGGCGGCCGCATGGGCTACGCTTCGGCGCTGGCGTGGTTGCTGTTTGTGATTATTCTGCTGTTGACCCTCATCCAGTTCCGCATGTCGCGGCGGTGGGTGCATTACGAGTAGGCGAGGAGGCGCAATGGCAAGCTCGATCTTACGCCGGCCATGGGAAAAATTGCTGGCCTACGCAGCGCTCAGCATCACCGGCTTCATCATGGTCTTTCCGTTCATTTACATGGTGCTCTCCTCGCTCAAGCCCTCGACTGAGGTGGTGCAGGTGCCGCCAACGCTGTGGCCGAGCGAGATCCGCTGGTCAAATTATTTAGAAGTTCTCAATATTGTGCCGCTAGGCACGCAGTTGATCAATACGGTGATTGTCACAGTGCTGGTGGTGCTCGGTTGGGTGATCACGTCAGTGTTGGCCGGTTACGCCTTTGCCCGCCTTGACTTTCCCGGCCGAGAGTTTCTGTTTGGCGCTTACTTGGCGACGCTCATGGTGCCGTTCGCGGTGCTGATTGTGCCGATGTACCGGCTGATGCTGGTCTTTGGCTGGGTTGATCGGTTAGAAGCGTTGATTATTCCATGGCTGTTTACGGCCTACGGCACCTTTTTGCTGCGCCAGTTCTTCATGAGTGTGCCGAAGGATCTGGAAGATGCCGCACTCATCGATGGCGCATCGCATTGGGGCATCCTCTTTCGCATCTTCTTGCCGCTAGCCCGCCCGGCAATCGCGACATTGGCGACCTTTGCCTTTCTGTATGCGTGGAATAGCTTCCTCTGGCCACTGATCATTATCAGCAGTCCTTCGCGCAAAGTGGTCACGCAAGGCCTTGTTGATCTACAGGCGCTTTACGCTGCCCGCGTCGATCTGATTATGGCCGGTTCAACGCTGGCCGTCTTGCCGACGCTGATCGTCTTTTTGTTCGCCCAGCGCTATTTCATTGAAGGGATTGCCACCTCCGGTTTGGCCGGACGGTGAGCAAGGAGCGCAGCATGAGCCATCACGATCTCTTCAGCCGGCCCCATCGCCGGCTCAATCAACTTACCGGCGAGTGGGTACTGGTGTCGCCGCATCGCACCCAGCGCCCGTGGTTGGGGCAGGTCGAAACGCTGCCGCCAACCGAGTTGCCGGCCTACGATCCGAATTGTTATCTGTGTCCCGGTAACACGCGAGCGAATGGGGCGCAAAATCCAGCCTACACCACGACCTTTGTGTTCGAGAACGATTTTGCCGCGTTACTGCCGGATATTCCGCTCGATCGGGTCAGCATTCGCGCGCCGGGCGCGACTGATGGCGAGGTTGGCCCGGCGCTGTTGCACGCCGAAGCCGAGCGTGGCATCTGCCGGGTCGTCTGCTTTTCGCCGCGCCACGATCTGACGCTGGCGCAGATGGCGCAAGCTGAGGTGCGGCGGGTGGTCGAGGTCTGGGCCGAGCAGTACCACGAGTTGGGCGCGATCGACTGGGTGCAATCGGTGTTGATCTTCGAGAATCGCGGCGCGATGATGGGCGCCTCAAATCCGCATCCGCACGGCCAGATCTGGGCCAACGAGCAGTTGCCCAACGAGATGCGCAAAGAGCTGGCAACGCAGACGGCCTACTGGCACGAGCACAACCGCTGTTTGCTCTGCGACTATCTGGCGCTAGAGTTGGCCGCCGGCGAGCGGGTCGTCTGCGCTAACGAGACGTGGGTAGCGTTGGTGCCGTTTTGGGCAGTGTGGCCGTTCGAAACGCTGGTGTTGCCACGTGGCCACGCTGGCGCGATAACCGATCTCGATGATGCCGGGCGCGAGGGCTTGGCCGCTATCTTGCGCGAGTTGACAGGGCGCTACGACCGGCTCTTCAACATCACCTTCCCCTACAGTATGGGCTTTCACCAGCGCCCAACCGATGGGTTGCCGCACGACGGCTGGCATCTGCATGCCCACTTCTACCCGCCGCTGCTGCGTTCGGCTACCGTGCGCAAGTTTATGGTCGGCTACGAGATGTTGGGCCAACCGCAACGCGACCTCACCCCCGAACAGGCAGCAGCGCGGTTACGGGGAGGGGCGTAGCGGCGTTATGCCCAGCTCGCCGGAAAGAGCAACTCCACCACCCCCAACCCGTGATCGGCGCAGCGCAGATCATCGGTGGCGCGCAGATCGCTCGCGCTGCGCCGGCCTAGCAGTAGCGCCGACAAGCCACTGATACTGATGTGCCACACCTCAATATCTGCACGATTCGCGCCGGCGCTGATCTGTAGCTCACCGGCGCGGCACGTGATGTGCGCCGCGCCCCACGGGCCGCTCAAGCTGATGCTGCCGTGCCAGCCAGCGTAGGGCGATGCTGCCAACCTTGCAGCCAAGGCTGTTTGATGGGCGCGCAAAGCCGCGAGCGGATCGATCACGATCCATGCCGGTATTACCTCATCATCTGATGGCAAGCGCAGAGTCAACTGAGCGCCTAACTCAAGCGCTGCCCGCGCCAGCGGATGGTCAGGCGCCAACCACAATTCGCGCACCGAGCCGGGCAAGTGGCGTAGCAGCGCGCGCGCTGCGCCGGCATCGACTGCGCGACCCTCGATCATGCGCGCGCCATTGATCATCGCGAAACCGGTGACGCGGCCCAGCCGATCGCGCGCCACAAGCGGCGGTTGATCGGCTATCTGCCAGCGCCAATCAGGCTCATAACGGAGTGGAACCACGCTATGCGGCGCAAGCGCGTGCCGATCAAGCGCCGCCAAATCGGCCGCATCAGCAAGAGTGGCCGGCATCAGGGAGCCATCGCCACCGCGCCACGCGATCTGGCTGTGGAGATTTGCCGGAATCATGCCCCATTGGCCGGCTACACGCAGCGGCAACGGGCAGCGCAGCCATGCCATACCGTTCGCAACCGCAACATCGGCAACGGCAGCCAGCAGCGCCTCTACCACTGCGGGCAGATCGCTCCCGAAAAGTTCAACCTCCCCCACCTCAAACAGGGCCTGCCGGCGTTGCCAACGGGTGTGAGTGACGATACCAAGCGCAACATCGCCACTATCGGTGATTGCCAGCAAATGTAAATCGGGCCGGTAACGCGGATGGCGCTGCTTGTGCGCGAGCAGCGCCGGATCGATCACCCGCTCGATGCCGAGGACGGTTTCAGCAGACAGTGGTTTGATCGTTAGGTTGGTCACAGTGTTTGCCTGCCATCAGATGGCTTATTCTTGAATTGTGCCATCGTGATTGTGGTTGAGCATATCACTGATTGTAGCGCATAGTGAGTTGCTATGCGCAGTTTGAACGCTATAGCCCCCTTGACTCGACATATTTTTTTCAATCTTCATCGCCACAATGTAGCCGCGACGTTGGAATGACACCTCTCTACCCAATACGTAATTGTCTCATTCACGGCAGTAGTGCGTTGTTCTACAGTTTTTTAACCTTATTTGTCATCTCCTGCTCATCTTCAATACTTCTCGCTAAGCGCACAACTTCCTACAATGCAGCGCAGAAGGACGTATTACGAGCGATGAAATCGCCGGTGGTTGCAACCACCGAGGCGCGCAGCCCAAAGTTAAGCATCTGCATACGAAGCGAGGAAGTCAATGATTGCGCCTACAATGACCATCCCGAACTCACCGGCAACGTTGCAAGCGTCAGTCGTGGGCGATGAAGCGGTGACCGGTATTGCCGCGATGGATATTGAAGAGCTAGCGCGCCGGTGCGCGATTGAGAGCGAGCGATTTTATCGTGGCCAGTCGCACGACTCACGCTACAGCTACGAGCTGTTCCGGCGCGCGCTGGTTGAGCGTGATGAAATCGCGTGGAATTATCTCTTCCAACACTACAGTGCGCTAGTTGAAGGTTGGATTCGGCGCAGCGGCGCGTTTGTCAGCAGTGGCGAGAGCAGCGAATACTTCGTGGTCGGCGCATTCGCGAAATTCTGGCGCGCTGTCACACCCGAACGCTTCGCCGCCTTCCCTAACCTTGCGTCGCTCTTGCAATACCTGCAACTATGCGCGTCGAGCGTCGTGATCGACTCGGTGCGAGCGCAATCGTGGGCCGAAATGATGCCAGAAGAGCGGATCAATGAGCAACGCGCGCCACGCCTCTCACCTGATGAAGAGGCGATGCAACGGGTCGATCGACAAGAGTTCTGGCGCTTCATCGACAGCCAATTGCACGGCGAGAGCGAGCGGGTGGTGGTCTATGGTTCGTTTGTGTTAGGCTTAACGCCGCGCGCAATCTTCGAGCGCTATGACAATCTCTTCGAGAGCGTCTACGATGTGTACAATGTCAAGCGCAATGTCTTGAGCCGGCTCAGCCGCAATAGCCATTTGCGGGCGCTATTTGGGCAGGCGTAGTGGACAGGGGATGGGACACGGATCTAACTTGCTAATCTTTCATCAGTGAGTGGGTAAACAGGCAACATTTTGTGCTGGCGGGGACGTGAAAAACGTCCCCGCTTTCGTTTCTTTCAACAGGAAACGTTTGCAGAGCGATCTGCCCGTCTGGTGACTTACGGAGGCGCGCCGGTATGGAAGATGAACAACTCAGCGACGGCGCAAACCATCTTTCTGGCTCAGAAATCATTGCCGCTGCCGATGGCGAAGCTAGTGAAGATACTGTGGCTCATTTACGCCATTGTGCGTTGTGCCGCCAGCGAGTAGCAACGTTGCGGAATGTGCAACAGGCGTTGCGGCGTCGCTTATACCGCGCCCTCTGCCCCACGACTGAACAGCTCATTGATTATTGCCAAGGACTGCTTTCCCCTGCTCAACAAGCGCTTTTGGCCCGCCATATCGCTGCTTGCCCCTATTGCAGCGCTGAAGTTGACCTCATGATGCAGCGCGATCCGTTGATCGACCGGCTGTTGCTCAGCGATCTTCTCAATGGGCGGGTGCTACGGTATCTGCGGTGATGGCAGAAGCCACGCTGCCTTCGTTATACGTCGCCCAACTGTGGGGCATACCAAAGCTACTCTGCGGCTGTGTAGACTAGTGGGGTGCGGTACAATATCATCAGTTGCAACCACCGCAGCCGTCACATCGTCGCATACGTCGAAGTCCATTCGCCAATGGGCGAATGCGCTTAGACGAGGAGTTAGCTATGGCAGGAGAAGTGAACTTGCGCGCCGCGCTGGCGCGGCCCTCTCTGGCAGTCACCACGACGCCGCAGGTGGCTTATGTGTTGCTCGAAGCGCAGCCGGCCCCGCAGATGACGCAGGTGCGGATGCCGGTTCATGTCTGCTTCGTGCTCGACCGCAGCGGTTCAATGAAAGGGGAGAAGATCGAGCGATTGCGCCAAGCGGTGGTAAAGGCCATCGAGCAGCTCGACCAGCAAGACTCGATTGCCATCGTGATCTTCGATCACCGCACCGAAGTGATCGTGCCGGCGCAACCGGTGCGCAATCGAGCCGCCATTCTCGATCTCGTCCACCGCATCCGCGATGCTGGCGGCACCCGTATCGCGCCGGCGGTCGAAAAGGGGTTGCAAGAGCTGCAAAAGATGCCAGCCGGCGTGCGCCGCCTGATCCTGCTCACCGATGGCCAAACCGAGCACGAGAAGGAGTGCCTGCTGCGGGCTGAAGACGCTGGCCGGCTGGGCATTCCGATCACCGCGCTCGGCATCGGCAAAGACTGGAACGAAGACCTGCTGATCGAGATGGCAAACCGCTCGAAAGGGGTGGCCGACTACATCGCCCAACCGAGCGAAATTGTCAACTACTTCCAAAATACCGTCCAGCGTGCCCAGCAGACAGTGATCCAAAACAGCGTGCTCACATTGCGGCTAGTGCAAGGAGTCACGCCGCGCGCCGTCTGGCAGGTAACGCCGCTGATCGACAACCTCGGCTACCAACCGATCAGCGATCGCGCGGTCAGCGTCGCGCTCGGCGAACTCGAAAGCGCGCAGCCGCGCGCGCTGCTAATCGAACTGTTAGTTGATCCGCGCCCGCTAGGCACCTACCGGATCGGGCAAGCCGAGCTAAGCTACGACGCGCCGGCATTGCGGCTAGCCGGTGAAAAGGCAAAGATCGACATCATGCTAACCTTCAGCGCCGACCCAGCCCAATTGCAGCAGGTTAATCCGGCAGTGATGAATATCGTTGAAAAGGTAAGCGCATTCAAGTTACAGACTCGCGCCTTGCAAGACCTCGCCGCCGGCGACGTGAGCGGGGCGACGCAGAAGCTCAAGAGCGCAGTGACGCGCCTGCTCAATCAGGGTGAAGTCGAGTTAGCGGCAACGATGCAACAAGAAATTGCCAACCTCGAACAACAGGGCCAGATGTCGAGCGAAGGCCAAAAGACGATCAAGTTTCAAGGGCGCAAAACAGTGCGCCTCACCGACATCGAACTGCCGAAGGATTGAGCAACACCCCCGGCGGCGCTTCTCCTCTGTCCTTGCGCGGGGGCGGCAGCCCCTTTGTCCTTGCGAGGGTGCCGTAGGCCCCTGTTGTCATTGCGAGGGTGCCGTAGGCACCCGAAGCAATCTCCCGCTCCAGCGGAAGGCATCCGCTCACAGCATCCATCCCGCTTCTGGGGGAGATTGCTTCGCCGCCGTTGGCGGCTCGCAATGACAGGGGGAGCGGCACCTGCTCTCTTAAAGCGCATCATTCCCGCCCTCTACTTGTCATTGCGAGGGTGCCGTAGGCCCCTGTTGTCATTGCGAGGGGGCCGAAGGCCCCCGAAGCAATCTCCTCCTCCAGCGGGACCAGCCCGCTTGCAGCACATCGTTCCCGCCCTCGCGGGGGATTGCGTCGCCGCCGTTGGCGGCTCGCAATGACAGGGGGAGCGGCACCTGCTCTCTTAAAGCGCATCATTCCCGCCCCCCTTTGTCATTGCGAGG
>JANWYE010000166.1 GCA_025057175.1 Chloroflexus sp.
GGTGGGCAACTGGTGAAAGACCATATCGAACGGCAGTTCGTGGGCGGCTAAACTCGCGGTAAATTGAGCGCGAAGAATCGAGAGTTGTTGGCGTAAGATGGCGTTTTCGCGTTCGAGAGATCGCAATCGCTCGTGTATGTCCATAACTGTTTCCTCGGAGCATTGCGGAGGTTTTCGACCTAATTTCGTTGGCCGCCCTGATTTTACTACCGCCCACTGAAGTTGGGAGCGCGTTTTTCAATAAAGGCGCGCATGCCCTCTTTCTGGTCTTCACTCGCGAAGAGGAGGTAGAAATTGCGCAGCTCGATTGCCAATCCTTCGCGCACGGTAGTTTCAGCGGCAGCGCGCACCGCTTCCTTAGCCAACTGCACGGCGAGCGGCGACTTGGCAGCGATCATTTGCGCCAACCGGCGCGCTTCATCGAGCAGACTTTCCGGCGGGCAAACCCGATTGACCAATCCATGCGCGTATGCCTCTTGCGCGCTGATGGTTGCGCCGGTGAGGACCATCTCCATTGCGCGATAGGGGCCGAGCGCGCGGGTGAGACGTTGGGTGCCGCCAGCGCCGGGAATGATGCCGATGTTGATTTCGGGCTGGCCGAACTGGGCCGTTTCGCTGGCCAGAATGATGTCGCACATCATTGCTAGCTCGCAACCGCCGCCAAGCGCATAGCCATTGACTGCCGCAATCACCGGTTTGCGCACCGCAGCGATGCGCGCCCAGCGCGCAATCATCCCGCTGGTGAGCATCTCGATCGGGGTAGCGTTGGCCATGGCTTTGATGTCAGCCCCGGCGGCAAAGGCACGCCCGGCGCCAGTGATGATAATGACGCGAATCGTGTCATCGGCGTCGCACATCTCGAGGTGGCGAATGAGATCATCGATCAAGGCGGGGCTGAGTGCATTGAGCGCCTGCGGCCGGTTGAGGGTCAGAAGCGCAATGGGGCCTTCAATAGAGCTGATGACCAGTGACTCTTCGCTCATACAGTCGCTCCTTTTCATGCATGCGAGGCAACGTTGCCTCACACAAGGCAGAAATGATTCAGATTGTTATGGCATTGCACCGCAACGTCCTATGGTTTCGATTGTACCACGCCCGTTGCAGGAAATAGCCGCTCTATGGTACATTGAAGCCAGCAAACATCGGGTTTCGCGCCGCCAGAAGGAGACGCGCCTTGACCCCAGTCGAAGACCCCAACCTGCCGGGCCGAATCACGCCGGCGATTGAAGATTATCTAAAAGCGATCTATTTGCTGCAGCAGCAGGTAGGTGCGGTGACAACAACGATGCTCGGCGAGCAACGTGGCTCGCGACCGGCGTCGGTCACCGGGATGATCAAGAAGCTAGCCGAAATGAATCTGGTGCAGCATACGCCTTATCAAGGTGTGGTGCTGACGCCTGCCGGCGAACGGATTGCGTTGGAGGTGATCCGCCATCACCGCTTGCTCGAACTCTATCTGGTTGAGGCGCTCGGCTATAGTTGGGATGAAGTGCATGAAGAGGCCGAGCGGCTCGAACACCATATCAGTGAGAAGCTGGAAGCGCGGATCGCCGAACGGTTGGGCTACCCGGATTTTGATCCGCACGGCGATCCCATCCCCGGTGTTGATGGCGTGTTGCCGGCCACCCGCGCCATCCGGTTGGCCGATTTACCGCTCCATCAGCCGGCGCGGATTGCGCGTGTGCGCGATCAGGCCGCCGATCGACTCCGCTATCTGGCCGATTTGGGCCTTGTGCCCGGCGCGCAGGTAGTGGTAATGGCTAGCGCACCCTTTGATGGGCCGTTGACGGTGCGGATTGGCGACGCTGCCCCGGTGCCGCTCGATCGCCGGTTGGCCCGCACGATCGAGGTCGAGACCGAGGAAGCGGCGGTTACGGCGCAGGCGTAACGAAGATTGGGTTGGTAAAGAGCCAAGGTTTGCCGCCCCAATACGCTTCTACGCGGTAGATGCCGTCGTCAGCGACGGTTTGCCGGATGCGGCGGATGCCGCTCGTCATGACTTCGCCGTTTACGATCAGGCGCGCATAGGCATCAGCGCCAACATCAACTTCGACTAGCAACGGCCCGCCGGCGAGGCTAATCGTGTCACCCATTTCCGCTGCTTCGCCGGGCCGGCTGAGGCGGAAGACGATTGATGGCGCATCGCCATCGAGCCGGTTAACGAAATAGCACCGCCCTGCCGTGAGCGCAGCGTACACTTGGTTCGTGGCAACGGTTGCATCACTGCTGAGCGGTTCGGACAGCAGGATGTAGTTGGTAAGCGTGCGGAAGATCCATGGGTAGGGGAAGACCTCAATCTCGCCCCATGGCGCTTGGCGTTTGAAGCCGTGGGCATCGACGCCGCCGATGCCGAAGGTGCGCCGGCCAGCCATATTCAACCGATCCCACCACCACAGCGTGGCCAGCGTTGGCCCGCTCAGGCCCAAGCGCGGGTTAAGCACAAGCGCCAACTTGTTCCGCTCAGTAAGATGTTCGCCCCAATCACTCATCAAGTTCCACAGCTCAAGCCCAACCACGCGCCCTTCGCGCTGGCTCGGCCCGTCAATCGTCCAGTCATCCCAACGGTAGATGTCTTTAAACGAGTTGCGAATTCGCTCGTCGGGATGGGCGATGATGCCAAAACCGCCGCGATTGTAGACTTCATCGATGAATTGTTGCGGCGGTAGCTCGTTGCTGATCACGGTGTCAACGTTGAGGGCGAGAAAGTGATTGTGGTCGGGCGTAATTTCGTGGCCGACAATGACGAGCAGATCGTCGTGCCAGCCGGCAAAAGGCAGGCCTTCGAGCGTGTCGTGGTCGGTGACGATGACCCAGCGCAGGCCGGCTTCGCGGGCAGCGGCAATAAGTTGGGGAAAGGTCGCCGAGCCATCCGAATAGGTAGTGTGCATGTGGATGGCGCCGGGATAGATGAAGGGATAGTTCATAGCGTACTCCGCTGGTAACAGGCTATCCGTAGATAGTATAGCTGCAAAGCGCCACCAGCGATATGGGTGTCTCAGGCGCTGATGGCTGGTTTGGGGTTGCGAGGGGCCGAATTGCTTTGTTCGGAACAGAGCAATGAGCCGCGCAGCGAGCGATAATAGCGGAACCCTTTCGTTTGCTGGCATAGCCTATCGCGCCAACCCGTAGAGCCGTCTTCTCTTCGTTTGACTTCAGGTATGCTACCATACTCGCGTATGATCACGATTGACATTGATGCCAGCCGGGCGACAATGGCGCAACGCACCGGCACCGAACGGTACAGTTATGAGGTGATTGCGGCGCTTGACCGGATTGCGCCGGTCGAGGTGAAGTTTCGCCTCTACATCAACGGCGGGCGCGAGCGGTTGCCGCCGCTCAGCGAGCGGGCGCTGGTGCGCGATATACGTTTGCCGCGTCTATGGACCCATCTGCGCCTTGGGCCGGCTAGTTGGCTCGCTCGTCCGCAGGTGTTGTTTGTGCCGGCCCACGTCGTGCCGCTGCTCCATCCGCCTACCGTGGTCACGATCCACGACGTTGGCTACCGGGTTTTTCCTGAAGCGCACACGGCGCGCCGCCGGCTCGAACTCGAACTGACAACGCGCTGGAGTCTGCGCGCGGCGCGGCGTGTCATCGCGATTTCGCAGGCGACCAAGCGCGATTTAGTGAATTGGTACGGCGTGCATCCTGATCGGATTACCGTCGCGCACCTCGGTCTGAGCGCAACCTTCGCGCCGCCCGACGATCCGCAGTGTGTGAGCGCCGTCCGGGCGCGTTACGGTTTGCGCCGCCCATATCTGCTCTACATCGGCACGGTGCAGCCGCGCAAGAATCTGGTCCGGGTAATTGAGGCATTGGCGGTGGCGCTAGCCGCCGGCTACGATCTCGATCTGGTCATTGCCGGCAAGCGCGGCTGGCTGAGCGAACCGATCGAACAGCGCGCGCGCGAGCTTGGCGTTGCCGATCGGGTTCGTTTTACCGGCTACGTAGCCGATGCCGATCTGCCGGCGCTGTTGGCCGGCGCGCTAGCGTTTGTCTTTCCTTCGCTCTACGAAGGCTTCGGCATACCGGTGCTGGAGGCGATGGCGTGCGGCGCGCCGGTGATTACCAGCACCATTTCATCGTTGCCGGAAGTGGCCGGCGATGCGGCATTGCTGGTTGATCCGCTTGATACCAACGCTATTGCCGCCACGATCATGCGCTTGCACGATCACGACGACCTACGCGCCGATCTGCGCAGACGCGGTTTCGCGCGCGTCCGCCAGTTTACGTGGGAAGCCTGCGCGCAACGAACGCTAGAGGTGTTGTTGGCGGTATGAACCATCGCGAACGCTTGGCAGGCTGTGGCCAGATAGGGAACTGTATGAAATTGCACTATGCCGGATCAACCCATGCATCTGATCCCTTCACTGCCGGTATTCAGCTCTTCAACGACGGCGAGTACTGGCATGCGCACGAGCAATGGGAGATCTGCTGGCGCGCGGCGGAAGGGATGGATGCCGAGTTTTATCAGGCGCTGATCCAGACCGCAGCGGCGCTAGTGAAGTGGCAGCAGGGCAACCGGCGTGGCTTTCAGTTAAATTGGGCCAAGGCGCAGCGCCGGTTGGCGCGATTGCCGGCGGTGTATCGCGGGGTGGATTTAGCGGCGTTGGCGGCGGCGATGGAGGCGCGGTAGGGGCGCAGCAGCACTTACGCCCCTACAGGCGTGGGTTAGTCATCGTCGTCGAGGCGGCGGGGGATGACGCGCGGGGCGCGGCGCGGCTCTTTCGGTGGCGGTGGGCCGAGGACGAGATCAAGCGCCTGTTCGATCCGCTCGATCAGGTGAATCGTCAGTTGCCGGCGCAGAACCGCAGGGATCTCGGCTAGATCGTGCTCGTTGCGCTTAGGGAGAATGATCTGGCGAATGCCGGCCCGATATGCGCCGAGCACTTTTTCTTTCACGCCGCCAATCGGCAAAACCCGCCCGTGCAAAGTAATCTCGCCGGTCATGGCAATATCGTGGCGCACGGCGCGCCCGGTCAGGGCCGAAATCAGCGCAGTGGCGATGGTCACGCCCGCCGAAGGGCCATCTTTAGGCGTAGCGCCTTCGGGCACATGGACGTGGACATCAAGCTTGTCAAAATGGCGGCCCTCAATGCCGAGCCGGCTGGCGTTGGCGCGGGCGAATGAGAGTGCTGCCTGCGCCGATTCTTGCATCACCTCGCCGAGCTGGCCGGTAAGGAGCAGGTTGCCCTTGCCTTCCATCAGCACCACTTCAACCGGCATAATGTCGCCACCGGCGCTGGTGTAGACCATGCCGACCGCGACCCCCACCTGATCGCGGGGATCGATCTTGCCGATCTCGAAGCGGGGCGGGCCGAGCAGTTTGGGCAAGGCGCGGGGCGTGATCTGGCGCGGGTAGCGTTTGCCCTCGGCGATACGGCGAGCCACTTTGCGGCAGATCGCGCCGATCTCGCGTTCGAGGTTGCGCACGCCGGCTTCGTAGGTGTAGTTGCGGATAATCGCATGGATTGTCTCGTTGCCAAGGCGAATCGTTGCCGGCGGCAAGCCGCTGTCGGCCATCTGGCGCGGGATCAAGAAGCGACGAGCGATATGCAGCTTCTCGTCTTCGGTGTAGCCGGGCAATTCAACGATTTCCATGCGATCGAGCAACGCATCGGGAATGGCGTCGGCCACGTTAGCAGTGGTGATGAACAGCGTCTGGCTGAGGTCGTAAGGCAGATCGAGATAGTGATCGCTAAAGGTGCTATTCTGTTCGGGATCGAGCACCTCAAGCAGGGCCGCCGCCGGGTCGCCGCGAAAATCGCTGCCCAGCTTATCAACCTCATCGAGCATAAAGACCGGGTTGATCGTGCCGGCCACCTTCATGCGCTGCAAAATGCGTCCGGGCAACGCGCCGATATAGGTGCGGCGATGGCCGCGGATCTCAGCCTCGTCATGCACCCCGCCGAGACTCAGCCGCACAAAGCGGCGGCCTAATGCCTCGGCAATGCTCTGGCCGAGGCTCGTCTTGCCGACGCCGGGTGGGCCGACAAAGCAGAGGATGGGAGCGCGGCGGGCCGGGCCGGCCAGTTGGCGCACAGCGATATATTCGAGAATGCGATCTTTCACCTTGCGCAAGCCATAGTGGTTGCGTTCGAGCACCGCAGCAGCGGCGCGCAGGTCGCGGTTCTCTGGGCTGGCATTGCTCCACGGCAGCGAAATCAACCAATCGAGGTAGGTGCGCAGCATGCCGTGTTCAGGCGACATCGGCGAAATCAGATCGAGCCGGGCCAGCTCTTCCTCGAAGCGGGCCATCGCATGCGCCGGCAACCCGGCAGCAGCGGCGCGTTCGCGTAAGAGGGCAATCTCACGGCGCGACGGATCCTCTTGGCCGAGTTCGCGCTGGATAGCGCGCAACTGCTCGCGCAAGAACAATTCGCGCTGGCTGCGGTCAACCTCTTGCTGCACTTGGCTATGGATGCGATTTTCTAGTTCGAGCAGATCCAGCTCTTTGGCCAGCAAGACTTCGAGGTGGCGCAGTCGCTGCTCAATATCAACCAGTTCAAGGATCTTTTGCCGCTCTTCGACTGAAATCGGCAGCAAAGCGGCGATAATATCGGCCAATTCGCCGGGTTCGGCGCTGTTGAGCGCCGAGAGGTAAGCATCATCGGGCAGGTTGCGCGATAGGCGGACAATCTTCTCAAAGGTGGTGAGAATAGTGCGGCTGAGCGCCTCGACCATCAAGGCCGAATCGTCATCGAGCGGCGGGGTTTCGAGTGGCATGGCGAGCACGCGCAACGCCGGATGTTCGCTCACGACGCCGACAATCTGCATCCGCTGCCGGCCTTCAAGCACGACGCTGAGCGTGCCGTCGGGCAAGCGGCGCAGCCGCTGCACCACTGCTTCCACGCCAACGGTATAGAGGTCATTGATCCCAACCGAAAAGTCCTCGGTAGGCCCGCGGGCAGCCACCGCAAGCACAATCCGGTCACCGGCTGCCGCTTGTTCAACCGCATTGATGGCCCGCTCGTCATTGACAAAGAGCGGAGCCAGCATTTGCGGAAACAGCACGCTGTCGAGCAGGGGCAGCACAGGTCGCTCGATCGGCGTTGTGCCGGTAGCAGGTGATGGCGATTGTTCGTTGGCCGGAGTCGTGGTCATAGCCTCGCTCCTGCGCAGGCGAGCAGGTTGGTTAGGCAATGACGCCTGCGCATTGTTATGATTGTATGTTCAGTGTAGCATATACTGGCAGATTGCGCGTTGTTGATTAGTTGCCTCAGAAAGGAATACAGTGAAGATTTCACTCAATGACATTGCACTGCATGTCACGTTGGCCGGAGCCGGGCCGCCGCTGCTCTTGTTACACGGCTTCACCGGCAACGGGCAGACGTGGCAACCGTTGGTTCCGGCGTTGGCTGCACGCCATGCGCTGGTGATGGTTGATCTGATCGGGCATGGCGCGAGTGACGCTCCCACTGATCCGGCGCGCTACGCGATCGAGCAGTGCGTGGCCGATCTGCTGGCGCTGCTCGACCATTTTGGCATCGAGCGCGTTGATCTGTGCGGTTACTCGATGGGTGGGCGGATTGGGTTGCTGCTGGCTGCCGGCGCGCCAGAACGGGTAGGGCGGCAAATCTTAATCGGGGCCTCGCCGGGCTTGGTCGATCCGGCGGAGCGGGCGGCCCGCTTGGCGAGCGATGAGGCGCTAGCAGAGCGGATTGAGCGCGAGGGGCTGGCGTGGTTTGTTGACTACTGGGCAGCGCAACCGCTCTTCGCTTCGCAACAACGGTTGCCGGAACAGGTGCGAGCGGCGCAACGGGCGCAACGGCTAGCCGGCAGCGCACATGGCTACGCTAACGCACTGCGCGGCATGAGCGTCGGGCGGCAGCCGTCGTTGTGGGCGGCGTTACCGGCTATTGTCACTCCGACCCTCCTCATCACTGGCGCGCTTGACGAGAAGTTCTGCGCCATCGCCGCGCGCATGGCGGCGCTGATGCCGCATGCTCAGCACGTGATCGTGCCTAACGCTGGCCATGCCGCGCACCTCGAACAGCCAGAGGAGGTGGCGAGGTTAATCGGCAATTTTCTGGCTGGATCATGAAGCACGCCCGCCTACCTCCGTGTCAGTGCGAGCCGTCGGTAGGCGGCGAAGCAATCTCCCACGAGGGCGGCATGCATGCCTTGCACGGGGCATTTGCCGCTGAAGCGGGAGATTGCTTCGGGGGCTACGCCCCCTCGCAATGACATAAGGGGGCTACGCCCCCGCGCAATGACAAGGGGGTGATGTCATTGCGAGCCGCCGGAGGCGGCGAAGCAATCTCCTGTCACCCGTTGTCATTGCGAGCCGCCGGAGGCGGCGAAGCAATCTCCTGTCACCTGTTGTCATTGCGAGCCGCCGGGAGGCGGCGAAGCAATCTCCCACGAGGGCGGCATGCATGCCTTGCACGGGGCACTTGCCGCTGAAGCGGGAGATTGCTTCGGGGGCTACGCCCCCTCGCAATGACATAAGGGGGCTACGCCCCCGCGCAAT
>JANWYE010000167.1 GCA_025057175.1 Chloroflexus sp.
TCAGCGGTCTCGGCGCTGGTCTCAGCAGGAGCCTCGGCGGCCGGCTCCTCGGTCACTGGCTCTGCGGTGCTTTCGGCGGCAGGCTCATCGGAACCTTCTGCGACAGCCTCGGCAGCCGGCTCGTCAGCGGTCTCGGCGGCTGGCGCCTCGGCAGCCGGCTCGTCAGCGGTCTCGGCGCTGGTCTCAGCAGGAGCCTCGGCGGCCGGCTCCTCGGTCACTGGCTCTGCGGTGCTTTCGGCAGCAATTTCTTCTGCTTCTGAGGTAAAGGTATTAGTACTGTTTTCTATAACGTTTCCGACGCTAGAAATTGCAGTGTTAACCTCATTTTGATCGATGTTGACTACGGGATCAGACGTTCCAGACATGTTTGTGACTCCTCCTTGCAAAAAAGCGAGTAAAAAACTAACGTGTCAACCAGAAAAAACCAGCACTGACGTACATCATTGCCGGAGCTAAATGGATCGCAAACAGATAGCTACACTAGCATGACGAAGACGTAAACGAGCGTGCTCTGCTTCGTTGCTGATCTCCATTATTGCGCTAGCAAAGGAGGAGAGCAGGCCAGTGTTGCTTGATATTGATTATTATGCATACCACAGCACCTCTATTCTACCACAAAAATACGGCGCTGTGTGCAGATTCTGCCGGATTCAGTACGCGATTCTTTCCATGAAATTTTTGCATTTCATGTCATGCTTGTTCATTTGGATGACGAGCCATTTAGGTGATTGGTTGAGCTATTTTTGATATTTTATAGTATAAATATTTCTTAGGCGATAAATATGTAATAAAAACAATAAATTTATTTGTTTTTAAATAGATATTTGAAAATGTGATACTATGTCTAATCACTCATGCTAAATACTGAAATCATAACTGAATTATTAGGCATAAATACTGTGATTCGTCCGGTCTTGGTGAAGACTGTGTAGATTAGGTTGGGATTGAGATAGCACTGAACCGAAATCTCTCTTGACGGTAGTATGAAATCTTTTGTGAGGCGTGTGGGTCGCTCGTGTATCATGGCAGGGTGTGATAACAGTTTCTGGCTACTCTACTGACCTGTGATTATTGTTGGGCTTTTTCTTCGCAATTGTACGGATTTAGAACGGTAGCATTTAATGATCGATCTCGCGCCCCGCAACCCGCACACTCTTGTCATTGCCACGCCGGTGATTGCCGCCGCCGGCAGCCTCGGCGATGTCGTCAGCGTTGCGCGCTGGCTCGGTCTGGCGCAGCCGGCAGCCGATCATGGCTTAGGCGCGATTATTAGCGCAACGGTCAACCTCGTTGGGCGGCATGGCCATCCGCAGTTGCTGGCCACCCCTGCTGGCGCGCTCTATCGCCACGGTGGGGCGAGCTTGGGCGTCAAGCAGGTACGCGAACGGTTAGCGCCGCGCTGGGCCAGCTATCATGTGCCGGTGTTGGTGAGTATTGCCGGCGATGATGCTGCTGCTGTCGCTGCTGAACTCACCGATACACCGGGCATTGCCGGGTTTGAGCTGGCTCTTCCCGCGCTTAGCGTATCTGAGGCAGCGCAGCAGGTTGCGGCTATTCGCCGCGCTACCCTGCTGCCGTTGCTCGTCCGCCTTCCCGGTGAGCTGCCCGATCCGGTGGCAATTGCGCAGGCTTGCCTCGCTGCTGGCGCCGATGCGATCGCATTGATTGGCGGATTGCCCGCCTGTATGCCGCAAGATGATGGGAGTCTTGTCTATGGGCGGCTCGGTGGCCCGGCGATCTTTCCGGTCGCGTTGCGGCTGGTTGCTGCGGTTGCTGCCGCCGTAGATGCGCCAGTCATTGGGATGGGCGGCGTTGCGACGCCGGAACATGCTCGCGCGATGCTCAATGCTGGCGCGTGCGCCGTGGCGTTAGCCAGCGCGTTGGTGGCCGATCTGCGACGGGCGCAGGCGATTGCTGGCGGATTGTGAGCCGAACTGCGCGCTGATTACCGCCAACGCACTTCACGGACATGCACGTGCGCCGGTTCGCCGGCCCCTACCTGCAAGATGGCTAGCCGCAAGGTCGTTACGGTGAGTGTTTGGGGCAGGTTGAGTGTTACAGACGGATCAGGCGGCAACCCGCGGTATTGCTGGCTATACGTGTTGGTAGTGCCATCGGGAGCAGTTACGGTGACAGTCAAGTCGAGATCCATCGATCCGAGGATCAATTCGATGCTGCTGACCGGTTGCGGTGTCGGAAAACGCAGTTCGAGCACGAGCGGGTTGGCCTCAAGTCCGCGCGCCAATGTAGCTGGATCGCCATCGAAGAGGTCGGCAATGCTGCCGATGTCAAATTGCGAATGTGCCACTACGGTCGTTTGCCCGCTAATGACCATTGTTTCTTCCACCAACGCAGTGCGGGCCGCTCGCTCGGCAGCGAGGATTTCGTCGATGTTGGCAACGTACTCTAATCTCACCACGTAAAAACCCGGCTGACCATCAGGGTAAGGAATAATCCGTTCGGCCGGCGCGATCACAAACTTGCCGCTCTCCTGCGCGCGACGATATTCCTCGGCTGTCATGATAAAGAGATCACGCTGCCGGTCGAGATCTCGGCGCTGAAAAAGGTAGGCATCGATTGAGACTAACTCGATCCGGCGTCGTTGCGCCGGCGTGAGGAAGAAGTCAACAAAACTGTTGGGGTTGTTCGCCCATGTCGGTGACACGCGCAGGATCGTCTGCGGATCGCGGGCCAACAGATCGGGGATGGTCTCGCCAAAGATTTGTTGTGCGCCGTACTGCATCCCATATAGCCCATAGTTGCGAAACCAGAGCGGCCCACCCAGAATGGCAGCGCGCATCATGACCACGCTGCTGAGCGCCAGTGTCACTCCTAATATCATTGTTGCCCAGCGCTGCCAGCGCAGCGGCATGCGGTTAATGACTGCGCTAGCGCCAATGACCGTGAGGAGCGCCGCTGGGATGACCATCGCTAACGCGCGCGTGACGGCAATTCCAACCAATGCGCTACTAAAGGGTGCCGCAAGCAGGGCGATAATGGGCAGTCGATAGCGCGATTCCCGCCAGCGCCACAGGCAAACGGCAAGCCCGATGGTTACGAATGGTAGTAACAATAAGGGGAGATGACCACTCTCTGGGAAGCGGTGGCGGTCAAGGTCAACCGTATTGGGCCAGAACCAGTAGCGTGGGTCGATCCCTTGGGCGTAGATGGCGAGAAACTGTTCGATCTTTTCGGTCAGCGGGATCGGCTTGAGCCAGTACGAATGGAGGGTGCGGAGATGCTCGACGGTGGCGTCCGGGTGTTGCCAGCGAAAGCGGAGCAGCGGCGTCAACGCCAGTGCGAACAGCGCCAGCGCGAGCCATAAGCGTTGGGGTGGGCGGCTGAGATGGTAACGGGCATCGCTTAGCAACAAGAGCGCGCCACTGATGGCCATGACGCCTTGCCCATTGGCGTAGCTGTAGAATGTTGCCGCGCCGAGCAAAATGACAGCCGCTAGCCAACGATCATCGTAATAACGGTAGGCCATGTATGCCGCTAAAAAACCGGCGTAGCAGGCAACCATCAGGACCGTCTCGAACGCGGTGCGCGAATGAATAAACCATGCCGGCATCGCTGTCAGCGCGAGGACTCCCAGCCACCAGCGCCGGTCGTGGTAGCCAAAGCGGAGCAGTGCCGCAATACCCAGTGGCGCCAGCAATCCGCCCATCACAGAGGTCACGCGCGTCTGCCAGACCGTTGGCTCAAAGCCGAAAAGGAGAATGCTGGCGGCATGGAGATAGACGCTGAGGCTGAGACTCCACTTTTCTGCGTTGCGAAAGTAAGGCGGGAACCAGACACCATTGCTGTCGCGAAAGCCGTTAGCCACCAGATCACGCGCCAGCACACCATGAATCGCTTCATCACAGAAAAAATAGATGGGAAATGCGGTTATCTGAACGAGACGGGTGAAGAGGTAAAGCGTGAAGCTAGCCAGCAGCAGTGCCAATTCGCCGCGGGTGATGTGACAAAGCCAACCTGATCGGGTGAGGGGTTGATCTGACCATCGCGTGGTCGTGGATCCGGTTATGATATGTGGCGCCATACGGTTCGCTGATCCATGGCGGTAGGGTACAATCTGACAGTTTTTGCTTCGCCTCTGTGGTTAGTTGCTACCGGTCGCTCGGTCATGATGAGCCGCTGGTGGTGGTGAAGCAAGCTGGGATTGCACCCTGCTACCGGTTCAGGGAATGACCAAGGAGACAGAGGAGCGCGTCGTGTTGTCCCTATCCGTCTGCAGCCGTAGTATAAGGTTATGTGCCAGAGGGGAGACAACCAACCGCCTTGTAGCCCCACTGCACGCTCACGATCGGTATTAATGCGCAAGAACAGTTGATATGCACCCCTATTATACCGCGACCATCAGGGAACGCCGTCAGATTGAGGGATTGGTCTGGTTGAGCCTTGCCGCTCTGGAGCTAGCCCGCACTGCGCAACCCGGCCAATATGCGCTTGCCCGCCCATCGCGCAGCCTTGATCCGCTATTGTGGCCAGTGATCTTTCTCGCCGGCGCTGATCCAGCCAAGGGATTGGTTGAACTGCTCATCGATCCGCGCCAGCCGGCAACGGCATGGCTAGTTGATCTGCCGGTGGGTATCGCAATCGACCTCTGCGCGCCGCTAGGAACTCCCTTTGTGCCGGCGCCGGCAACGCAGACGCTGTTGCTAGCCGGAGCGGGTGCAGCGTTGCCGGCCTTGCTCTTTGCAGCGCGGCGGCATGCTAGGCGGTTGAGCATTGCTCTCTTGTTGGCCGGCGACGAGCAGTATCTCCCGCCACCCTTTTTCTTGCCAGAGACTGTTGAAGTGCAGACCAGCTCGGCTGGTGATACGGCACTGTTCGATCTGCTGGCTGCGCATACGCCGAGCAGCCCTATCCGGTGGGCCGACCAGATTCTGTTTGCATTGCCGCCGAATTTGCTTGGTGACGCGGCTGCCGCAATGCGAACAGCGCGTTTGCGTTGGGAACGCGGGTTGGCGCAGGTGGTGGTCGCGGGGCCAATGCCATGCGGATTGGGGGTGTGCCGAGCCTGCCAGATCGAGACTCGTAACGGATGGCAGCGGCGGTGTATTGAAGGGCCGGTGCTTGATTTGCGCGATATACGATTACGGTAAATCACCCTCGATCCGGCGGAATGTATTGACAAACCACCGTTGCGCATCGCGGAAGCGATCTTCAGCTCCGAATAAGGTCTGGCCGGCGAAAGCGGAATCGGCAAAGATCCGGCCCTGCAGATTGGCAGTGCTCACTATCACATACATGGGCTGGTAGAGCGTGATAGCCGGCGATAGTTCAAGCCAGCGTTGTTGAAAAGCGTGGTAAAGTTCGGCGCGGGCGACGAGTTCCGGCTCTGCCCGTGCCTGTTCGAGCAGGGTATCGATCCGGTTATCGCTTAAGCCAGCATAATTAAGCCCGCCATCAGCTTGGCTCGAATGCCAGAGGCTGTATGGGTCAGGATCTGGGCCGATGCGCGTCCACGAATGAATCGCAGCCATAAACTCACCACGCCGCAAGCGATCGGTGAGCGTGGCGCTCGTAACCGGTTCGACCGTCACCTCAACACCCATGGCTTGCCACTGGGCGGCAATTGCCTCGGCTACTGCCAGCCGGCGTTCATCTTGATCAACTAGCAAGGTAAAGCTAAGCCGTTGTGATCCACGCTGGCGGATGCCATCACTGCTCGGTTCAAAATCAATTTCCGCCAACCGATCGGCTGCCGCTGCGGGATCGGCAGGTGGCAGACGGATCGCCGGATCATCGGCCCATGTTCCGGGCAACAGTGGTGTGTCAATTGATTGCGCTAACCCATTAATGGTAGTTTCAATCAACGCATCGCGATCAAGACCCAGCGCCAATGCGCGGCGCAGAGGCGTTTCTTGAAACAGGGGCAGGCGCAAATTAAAGGTAAGAATCGTATACTCGTCGGCCGGAAGCACAATACGCTGTTCTTCGCCGGGTAGATCAATGGTGCGCAGATTTGTGCCCCACCGTTCGGCAAAACCCATCACCTCGCCGCGGGTGAGTGCCGCAATTGCCGCTTCGGGTGTAGTCATAAAGCGCAATTCGATCTGGTCGAGAAATGGCCGGCCATTATAGTAGGTTGGGTTGGCCGTTAGAAGCGCTGCTTCGGGGCGGAGTTCAGCCAAACGGAACGGTCCGCTGCCGATTAATTGGCGAGCAAACTCGCTGGTCGGCCATGCAGTGGGTGGCAAGCCACGCAGCAGATGCGCAGGCACAATCGGCACGCGGGCCAAGGCAGGGAAGGGTGCAAACGGTCCCGGCAAAATAAACCGTACCGTGCGATTATCGACTCGTTCGATCAGGGTAGTGCGCCAAAAACTTGCCACTGCCGGCTCGCCGGCCTGATCCAACTCTTGCAAGGTGCGGAGCGTAAAAACGACATCGTCGGCAGTGAGCGGTGTACCATCGTGCCAGCGCAACCCCGGCCGCAAGGTGAATGTATAGATTTCGCCGGTGGCGTCAACGGTATAGCCCTCAGCTAGCGCTGGTTCAATCAACCCATCAGCGCCGATACGGGTTAGCCCTTCAAAGAGCAGGCTGATCAGTGCCCGCCCGCCCGGATCGGCAACAGGATCGTTAAGCAGAGGGATGGGCATGGCAGGGGTGCCAACTACCGCCTCACGATACATGCCACCTGTGGCCGGATTATCAGTTGAGGCGCTAAGTGCCGCCAATCGGCCAAACATAACGACGATGATCGCGATCCCGCTCAGCGCGATCACAATCTGCCAACGAATCCGGCGTGCCATAATTAATCGAAAATCGGCAAGCTAGTGATCAGCGCCAGCAGCAAAAAGCTGACCCCCAATGCAATCGTCGCCTGATAGAGGGTCTTTTCAATGCCACGGCGCGTGTGATACATCGAGCTTGCGTCACGATTGATGCCGCCACCGCGCGACTGCAAAATCACCAATACGCTCATAACGGCGCTAATGACCAGAATAGCGATATACAAAGCTGTTTCCATTGTTGCCGTGCTCCTCGTGTCGACTCAATCGCTGCATTATGCAGGCACATCAGTATACCACAGAGTAGGATCCGGCGCGCGCTGCTTGTTTCGGTGGTACCCTTCACGTTTGTGGTAACGGCAGGCTACTTTTAGTTGGTTGCGCAATTGTTGCTGAAAGTCTACAGCTTCATATCTGCAAGCGCCTCTATTCTGTGCTATGATCACACTCGTGCAAGCCGTCACAGCAATCATTCCCGGTTGTGGCCTTGAATAAAGAGGGAGGATCGCATGCAGTTCCCTGCATACATTAGGCACCATCGGCTTCGCGAGTGGATTGAGGAAATCGTCGATCTCTGCGAGCCGGCACAGGTTCATTTTTGCGATGGCTCGCAGGCTGAATACGATACGCTTTGCAACCTGATGGTCGAAACGGGAACGTTCATCCGCCTCAATCCCAAACTTCGCCCCAACAGCTTCCTTGCTCGTTCGGATCCCTCTGATGTCGCTCGCGTCGAGGATCGCACCTTTATCTGTAGCGTTTCAAAAGACGATGCCGGCCCCACCAATAACTGGATGGCGCCGAAAGAGATGAAGGAGATTTTGCTCAAGCTCTTCCGTGGCAGTATGCGCGGGCGCACTCTCTACGTCATTCCATTCAGCATGGGGCCGATTGGTTCGCCGATCGCGCATATTGGGATTGAGTTGACCGACTCGCCCTACGTTGTGGTCAATATGCATATCATGACGCGGGTTTCGACCAAGATCTACGATGTGTTGGGCGAAAATGGCGAGTTTATTCCCTGCTTGCACAGCGTAGGCGCGCCGCTCGAACCCGGCCAGCCCGATGTGCCATGGCCATGCAATCCGATCAAGTATATCGTCCATTTCCCTGAAGAGCGGTCAATCTGGAGTTTTGGGTCGGGCTATGGCGGCAATGCCCTGCTCGGCAAGAAGTGCTTTGCGCTGCGGATTGCGTCAGTGATGGCCCGCCAAGAGGGCTGGTTGGCCGAGCACATGCTGATCTTGGGGGTGAAGGAGCCAAGCGGGCGCAAGACGTATGTCGCTGCTGCTTTTCCATCGGCTTGTGGCAAGACCAACTTTGCGATGCTCATTCCACCCGATAGTTTCAAGCAGGCGGGTTGGGAAGTCACGACTGTGGGCGATGATATTGCATGGATTAAACCCGGCGCTGATGGCAAACTGTACGCAATTAACCCTGAATCTGGGTACTTCGGCGTTGCGCCGGGTACTTCGTACAAGACCAATCCTAACGCTATGGAGAGTTGCCGGGCCAATAGCATCTTTACCAATGTTGCCCTGACCGATGATGGCGATGTCTGGTGGGAAGGCATGACCGACGAGCCGCCGGCGCACTTGATTGACTGGCAAGGCCGTGATTGGACGCCGGGATGCGGTCGATTAGCTGCTCACCCTAATGCGCGTTTCACTGCGCCGGCCAGCCAGAATCCGGCGATCGATCCC
>JANWYE010000168.1 GCA_025057175.1 Chloroflexus sp.
CAAAGGAGTATCGCAATGGACTTGACGGCAAACTATGACATGTTCCTCGGCCCCGAACACGAAATGCTACGCCAGACAGTGCGCAACTTCGCCGAGCGCGAGGTAGCGCCACACATTCGCGAATGGGATCGCAGCGGCGCGAAGGCTGAGGGGCCGGAAGATCGCCCGCATCTGCGTCCGGTGCTCAAACGGATGGGGGAGTTGGGGCTGCTCGGCATCTGCATTCCGCAACGGTATGGCGGCGCCGGTATGGATTATCTGGCGTTGGCCGTGGTGTGCGAAGAGCTAGAGCGAGTTGACAGCTTTCTGCGCGTAGTGATGAGCGTGCATACCGGCCTCAACTCGCTCTCACTATTGCAATGGGGCACCGAAGAGCAAAAGCAACGTTTCCTTGTCCCGCAGGCGCGGGGCGAAAAATTAGCCGCTTACTGCCTCACCGAACCGAACAGTGGCACCGATGCGGCAGCGATGCAGGCCACCGCGCGCCGCGATGGCGACCACTACATTCTCAACGGCGAGAAGATTTGGATTAGTCTAGCCGATTTGGCCGACAACTTCCTCGTCTTTGCCAAAACCGACCCCGCCGCTGGCCCGCGCGGCATCACCGCGTTCATTGTCGAACGCACAATGCCCGGCGTGAGCAGCTACCCCATTCACGGCAAACTCGGCGTGCGGGCCGGCAACACCGGCGGCGTCGTCTTCCAAGATGTGCGGGTACCACTCTCGCACCGGCTCGGCGAAGAGGGCGAAGGCTTCAAGATCGCGATGGCTGCGCTTGATAATGGCCGCTACACGGTGGCCGCCGGCGCGACCGGCCTGATCCAAGCTAGCCTTGAAGCCAGCATTCGCTACGCCCGCGAACGGCAGACCTTCGGCGTGCCAATTGGCGAACACCAGCTCGTCAAGCGTATGATCAGCCACATGGTGCGCAAACTTGACACCTCGCGGTTGCTGGTCTATCGGGCCGGCTGGATGAAGAACAAAGGCATTCGCAACACTCGCGAGACGACGCTGGCCAAATGGCACGCGACGGTCAGCAGCTTTGAAGCCGCCGACGACGCTATCCAGATTCATGGCGCGTATGGCTACGCCGATGAGTATCCGGTCGAGCGCTACCTACGCAACGCACGCGGCGCGATCATCTACGAAGGCACCCGCGAGCTGCAAGAGTTGTTGCAGGCTGATTTTGTGATGGGTTATCGCAAATATCCATCGCTGCGCTGCGAGTTGCCGGCGTATGACCCGGAAGTGTGGGAGGGTGAAGCGTAGCGGCATTGCGAATCTGTGGCTCGTGTGCTGGGGAGTGCGGCAGTCGAACTGCCGCACTCTGTAGTGGAGTAGGTCACGGCAAAGACGGCAGCGCGCCCAACCAAAAGCCAAGTTCTACCTGTATGAGGACGGCATGCCGCAATCACCGCTCTGCATTATCACCCCCAACCCGGCGCTTGATCGAATCTTGATCGCGCCAGAATTACGGCTTGGCACGGTGCAGCGCGTTTCAGAAACATGGGTTGCCGCTGGCGGCAAGGGCTTGAACGTCGCTCGCGCCGCGCAGGCGATCGGAACCCAAGCGGTTGTCTGCGCGCCACTCGGCGGCTTGACCGGCCAACAAGTGGCTTGGCTCGCCGCCCAAGAGGGACTACCGATCCACGCGGTGGCAATTTCTGGGGAAACCCGCGTCTGCACGCTGATAGTCGATCCGGCTGGCGAGACAGTCACGGTGCTGAATGAAATCGGGCCAGAGCTGAGCACAGGGGATTGGCACGCGCTCACCGAGCGGGTATTGGCAACTGCTGCCGGATTGAATCTGATCTGTGGCAGTTTACCGCCGGGGTTGCCACCCGATGTGCTAGCCGAACTAGTGCAGGCGTTGCACGCCGCAGGTCGCCACGCGCTGGTCGACACCAGCGGCCCGGCGCTTGCAGCAGCGGTTACAGCCAAGCCGGCAGTCGTGAAGGTCAATGGCGAAGAATTGGGCGCATTGCTTGGGCAGCGTATCACTAGCGTTGCCGCCGCTCAGCAAGCAGTTACCGAGTTGTACCATTATGGCATCAAGGTGGTTGTGGTCACGCTCGGCGCGCAAGGAGCAGTGGGCATAAACGCCGGTGGTGGTGTGATCGCAATCCCGCCCCAGATAGCAGTGCGCAACCCAATCGGCTGCGGCGATTCGTTCTTCGCCGGGTTAGCCAGCGCGTTAAGCAACGGCCAATCACTCGCCGAAGCGTTGCGCTTTGCGACCGCCTGCGCCGTCGCTGACGCACAAACGCTGGCGCCGGGGCAGATTGATGACGCAACCGTGAACAAGCTTACCAAACACGTATCGATCAGTTATTGGTGAACCTCAGCCGGCTGAGGTGGTGTCGCGCCAATCAGGCGAGCCAACTGGCGCATCTGGTCAGCGGTCAGATACGCGCTCCGCTGGCCAGTCGCCGTGTAGAACGCGAGATCGCCACTGGCGCCGAGGATCAACCGGTACCCGCCGAGTTCGCGAATCCGCTTCTGCACAGCGCCAAGCAGATCGCGCAATATCGCTACTTCGTCAGCATTGAGAACAACCGCATCATAGCCGCGAATGAGATGGTGCAATATCAACGCCGGAGTTGCCTCAGGATGATACGCCGCTTCAAATTCACCGATCAGCGTAATCTGCATCCTCTGCCTCCCTCATAACCGGCCGGTCGCGAATTGCGATCACCACCTGCCAGATACTCTCTTCTGCAAAGGGAACCGGCGGCAAGGCCGCATCGCCAAAAACACTGAGTGGTCGAAGACCGGCGGCGCGCAGCATCGCCGTCAATTCGGGGAAGCCATAGAGCCGAATCTGGTCGCCGGGATGGGTAACATCGATTCCGCGACTAGCGTCAATGTAGCGGTAATTAATGTCGAGCGTTGCGCGTCGTGGGTCAAAACGGGCTTCACGCAAAACAAAACCACTGCCAATCGGGTACCAACCGTTGCGGAAATCGCGGAGATAACGCTCAATCTGATAGGGGTTTAGACACTGAACAACCAGTTTGCCACCATAGACCAACGCGCGAGCAATCCCATTCAGCACCGCCTGATTGGTTGCATCATCAAAAAAGCCGAGGCTGCTGTTCATCAGCAGCACCACATCAAACCGCTCGCGGTACGGCAAATTCCGCATATCGCCGGTGACAAACTCGACATTCAGGCCGCGTTCGGCGGCGGTGGCGCGAGCGTGGGCAATCACCGGCGCAGCGGCATCAAGCCCGGTGACCATCCACCCCCGCGCAGCCAATGCCAAGCTATGGCGACCGCCGCCGCACGCCAGATCGAGAATTGACTCGACCCCTTGCAAGCCGAGCGCATCGATCAGAAAATCGACTTCGCGGCGGGTTAATTCATCGGCATACTGGCGGTAATGAGCGAACTCATAGACTTGCAGCAGCTCTTCCCACCATTCACGCGACGCCTGTTCGGCCATACCAACTCCCAGCCCAATCACAAATCGACGGTGCGTGGCATAATAGGCAATTCATCAACCCGCAAGCTCGGCGGCAATGTACAGACCCAGAGCAACGCCTGTGCCACATCATCAACCGTCATTAAACGCTTGCGTAATTCTTCGGCAGGGTTGAGCGGAGCAATATCGGCGTCGATCATCCCGGAGAAGACGGTGGTGACAAAGACATTATACGGGCGCAACTCTTGGGCCAACGCTTGCGACAAGCCTGATAGCGCGAACTTGGCTGCGCAGAAGGGCGCGATGTTGGCTACCCCAATCTTGCCCACCCGTGAACCGAGATTCACAATCGTACCGCTGCGTTGGCGCTTCATATACGGCGCTACTGCGCGCATCAGATAGAACACACCGTTCAGATTGACATCCATCACCGCCTGCCATTCAGCATCGGTAAATTGTTCGAGCGGGGCAATCTTCTCGACATTACCGGCGCAATTGAGGACAATATCGATCCGGCCCAACATCTGCACCGTCGTATCAACGAGATATTGCACCTGTGCCGGCACAGTAATATCGGTAGGAATCGCGAAGGCATTGTAGCCTTCGGTCGTAATCATACTGACCAGATGTTCAAGCCGATCGCGTCGTCGAGCGGCGACAATCACAGTTGCGCCTTCGCGCGAAAAGAGACGAGCCGCTGCATAGCCAACCCCACTTGAAGCGCCGGTAACGATGACAACGCGCCCTTTCAATTTCATAGTGTCTTCTCCGCATGAGCTCCAATCACAACGATACCCATGGGTATTATACCTGAGGAATATCTGAAGTATAGACCTTTTCGGCAAAGCCGGATGGTAATGCAGTGGTAGAATTGGTGCGATACCATTGCATTGGTGAGCAAGAAGTGGTATAACATAACAGGTGTGATGAGTTTAGGAGAAGGGGCGCAATGTACTGGGAAACCATCGCGGATCTACTACACCACCCACGGGTCGTTGAGACACGCCACCACATGCACCACAGTGTTCCCAAGCACGATCACCTGATGCGCTCGGTTCGCTTCTCGTACTATTTAGCGCCTTTCTTCGGCGCCGACCAGGTGACGTGCGCGCGCGCCGCCCTTCTTCACGATCTCGACTCGCGGTATGGCACTCTTACCACGCATGGCGCGATTGCTGCGCGGGTAGCAGCCGAACTTGGCGAACCAGCGGAGGTCTCAGCAGCGATTATTAGCCACATGTACCCCTTCGGGCCACGCCCGACCACGCGGGAGGGATGGGTATTGGCGGTTGCCGACAAGTTAGCTTCACTGGCCGATCTAGGCGCGTTTGTTGGTGGTCTCTTTTCAGGGCACAGCCTGCGCGTGCGCCGGCAGCTCTGCCAGAGCGACCCCTTTTACGCTGCTCGCTACGCGCGCCGTCGCCGTCGCCGCCTGATTAGCTCGCTCTGGCGCCGGCTAGGGCGTGCTAGCTTGTCGCGCTGGCGCATCACCGGCCAAACCCCGCAAGCATAGTTGCCTCTCTGCCAAAGTTATGAGCGACAGGCGTAACGCCTGTTGCTCGTTCGTGTTTAACGTGCTAGTAACAGCACGCCGCTTTCCGCGCCTCATCCTCAATCAGCACTCTGGCTCTGATCAGCCGGCGCTTCATTAGGCCGCAGCGCGCTCGGCGCCTCGGCGACTGGCGGCTTAGGTGGCGCAGCTTCACCTTGGGCCGCCACTGGACGCAGACGCTCCGGCAACACACCGGCCGGGCTAGGCGGATCGCTGAGCCGCCCGTAAAGGTATAGAAACAGATCGCGCGCCATCGCGCTGAGCGGGGCCGAAAGAATAGCGCCCAGCAGGCCAAAGACCTGCGAACAGACAACCAGCACCACCATCAAAATAGCCGGATGCACCCCAACACTCTCGCCGATAATGCGCGGAACCAGAATATGATTTTCGAGCTGCTGGATCGCGATGTAGAGGATCGTCACCGCCAACGCAGTCGTTGGCGAATCGGCGAGGCCTAACAAGATGGCCGGAATCGCGCCGATAATCGGGCCGATCACCGGCACCAATTCAGTAATGCCAGCAACTACAGCTAGCAACACCGTATATGGAATCTTCATCCCCGCCATATTTAGCGCCGTCAGGCCGATCCACGAAGCCAAACCAACCGAGGTGCCAAGGATCAACTGGCCGCGCAAATAGCCACTGAGGTCGTGGTCGATAATCGAAAGCATCGCCCAGACATCAGCTCGCAGGCGGGGATGGATCATGTTGTTAAAGTATTCACGCCCGGCGCGCGTATCCATCAGCACATAGAAGAGCCAGAACGGGACAAGGAAGAAACCCAGCAAAAAGGTAACAGTATTGACGACCGAAAGCACGCTATTAACCAAGAACTGGCCGATCCCTTGCAGGTAGCTGACAAAATTAGACCGTAGCGTACTAAGCCCTTCCGCTGCTGCCGAAGCGATCGCACTCTGCACTTCGGCCTGCACTGGTGGCGGCAGGCTGGCCAGCAACTGCTCGTATTCATCAATGAGCCGGTTAGCCTCACGCTGGATGGTTGCAATATCGGGCAAGGCGCGGATCAACTCGGCGATCTGGGCAATTAGCGGCGGCACCACGAAGGCGATAGCCGCCACGATTGCGCCAAACGTTAACACATAGACCGCCAAGATCGCCAGCCAGCGCGGCAGCCACCGTTCAAAGAAATTGACCAGCGGCAAAAACAGATAGGCCAGCACACCGCCAAAAATAAACGGCGTGACAGCCGAACCGGCATGGCTAACCAGCCAACCGACCAGATACAGCGAAACAGCGACTAAGAGCCAGCGCGCGCCACGACGGATGCGGGTTGGGGTGAAGAAACTCATTCAACCTCAATCAGGTACATTACCGGCTAGCCAAACCACCGATCAACGTTCATCACGTGGATTCAACGTACTGACAGTCAGCATTGTTGCAATCGAATTGCCGGTATTTGTCCAGCTATAGGCAGTATCATCGCGGAAGAAGAGCGTATCACCGGCAGAAAGGTCGTATTGCTCTTCACCCAGCGTATAGCGCACATTGCCGGACAGCACATACACCATTTGGCTGCCCCGTGATGAAAAGCCTTGTTGGCTGCTGCCGGGATAGGCCTCGATCAAACGCGCATCGAGATCGCTATTGGGCGGGAGCAGCGAGAACACTTGCACCGGCGCATCATCGAGCGACAGACGCACGCGATCGGCGGGCCGCACTACCTGACCGACTTGCTGGTTATCTTCACCCTCGAAGAAATGGGTCATCTGCACGCTGAAAAACTGCGCCAATTTGCGCAGATTCGCTACCGAAATATTTACTTTATCGCGCTCGAGACGGCTGAGGAACGACGGCGTCAATCCTGATCCTTCAGACACCTCTTGCAACGTCAGGCCACGCTCCTGACGCAACCGTCCGATCTTTTGCCCGAGTGACATACGTTATCTCGAAATAATACAAAAGCAAGCGCGCACCACAATCGCGCCCTGCGGTTGCCATGGTCTCAACAGTTTCGACTTGTTGATTGTGATTATACGTTAGTGGTAGCCCTGCGTCAAGGTGTTGCACAGGAATAGCAGCCGAGTTTTAGCCCGTGCTAAAGCGTGATGACGCAAAAAATGCACAGGTTTCATTAATGTAAATGACGTGTTAGTTCATGCGGCCAATTTATTATACCACTCGATCACGGCGTTGCAACAGCCATGCTGCGATGGCCAAACAGACTGCCGCATACCCGATCAATGCCAGCCAGCGCCCCGCTAAATGCGCCGGATCGTGGCTAAATGCGGCTTCAGTGTCGAGAAAGGCCGGCGTGCAGCCAGACGGTATACTACCCTGATCGTCTGTATTTGGCAAATTGCACAAGCGGTTAAGATCGAGGCTTGCGCCGAGCGCATCCATCGCCCAACGGCTAATCGTCAGCCACGAGAGCGGAGTAGCCAGACCCTCGATGGCAAAGATCAGACCGGCAAATAGAATTTGAGGAATCAGCGCAAACGGCACCAAACTAATCGCCCGATCAGGCGTCGCTGAAGCGGCGCTGATAGCCAAGCCTAGCGCCATGCCAGCGCCTGACGAGAGCATCAGCGTGATAAACATTTCGATCAGCGGCGGCAACAACACGCCGGTATCGCCCGGTATCGCCACTTTGAGCAACACAATGCCGAGCAAGACGATGGTCTGCACCAATACCAACGCGCTCAGCACCGTCACCTTCGAGAGCAGGTACGGGCCGATCCGCAGATTGACCAGCCGTTCACGCCGGTATACGGCCTGTTCCTTAGTGATTTCGCGGGCAGCGTTGATAATCCCAAACCACACACTGACCGTCGCCAACATAAAGAGCACCTTCTTGGCCTCGCCGCGCTGAATCAAGTCTTGGGCTTGCACACCGGTCAGCGCATCACTGCGCGCCACTAATATCAACAGCAAGGCAATGATAGGCGCTTGCAGGAGGAGGATCAGCAAGTTGCGGCGATCTTGCAGCATGAGATCAAAGTAGCGGCGGGTGAGGAGCACAAACTGCCGCCACGCCGACACGCGCTGCGGTCGTTGAGCGGCAGCGTTGCTCTGCACCTGCGGCCCGCTAGGCGTAGTAGCCAGCCGGTTCACCACATACTGCCGGTATAATGGCGAGTTACGGTAGCGGATTTCCCACAATTCAGCCAGACTTGGCGGCGTCTGCGCTTGGGGGTTAGCCATGCGCCACGCCTCGTATTCTTGACGCAGATCTTGCAGCACCACCGGATGATCGGCCCCGGCAACGCCCTCGATCTTGGTGTAGATGTCGGCAAAATCACCGCTGCCGATTTGAAAGAAGCGCAGCGCCTCAGCCGGCGGGCCAAAGAAGACCATCCGCCCATTGCCGGCCATAAAGATGACGTGATCGCATTGGGTGATATTCGCCGTGGCGTGTGTCACCAGCACTACGGTGCGCCCACTGTCAGCCAACCGGCGTAGGGTGTACATCATCTTCTTTTCAAGGCC